>JACQYA010000114.1 GCA_016208425.1 Betaproteobacteria bacterium | reverse complement strand
AGATCCGACCACAGCTTCTTGTCGAACAGCTTTTCGTTGTGCGCGATCAGCGCGTTTGCGGCTTTGAGAATACGCACCGTCGAGCGGTAGTTTTGCTCCAGCTTGACGAGCTTGAGATTCGGGTAATCGCGCGGCAAACCGCGCAGATTCTCGATGTCCGCGCCGCGCCAGCCGTAGATCGCCTGGTCGTCGTCGCCCACGGCGGTAAAAGCGGCGCGCGGCCCGGCCAGCAGCTTGAGCAGCGTGTACTGGCAGGCGTTGGTGTCCTGGTACTCGTCGACCAGCAGATAGCGCAGACGGTTCTGCCACTTGCCCAACACCTCCGGGTGCTTTTCGAAGAGTTCGACGGGCAGCGCGATCAGATCGTCGAAGTCCACCGCCTGATACGCCTTGAGCGTTGCCGAGTAGCTGGCATAGGCGCGCGCGGCCAAGGCTTCCGTTTCGTCCTGCGCGCCTTTCAACGCGAAGTCGGGCGTGACAAGCCCGTTCTTCCACCGGGAAATGACGCCCTGCAAGGTGCGAATGGTGGCTTTGTCCACGCTGCCGGCGAGTTCGGAAACGATGGCAAAGCAATCGTTCGCATCGAAGATCGAGAATTTGGGCTTGTAGCCGAGCGCCTTGGCCTCCTCGCGCAAGATGCGCACGCCCAGCGAGTGAAAGGTCGAGATGGTCAGGCCTTTGGCGGGCTTCCCGGCGAGCAGCTTGTCCACGCGCTCCTGCATTTCCTTCGCCGCCTTGTTGGTGAAGGTGATGGCGGCGATGGCGCGCGGGCTGAAGCCGCATTCCTCGATCAGATAGGCGATTTTCTGCGTGTTGACGCGCGTCTTGCCCGAACCCGCGCCGGCAAGAACCAGCAGAGGGCCGTCGAGATAACGGATCGCTTCGCGTTGCGGGGGGTTGAGGAGGGCGGACATGGGAGAGAACGGCTCGAAGGGGCGCGAGTTTAGCACGCGCGCCATCGGCCTTTAGAGCTGGAGGGGCAGCCGGGGTCGGCGATTGGCGTTCCGTGAAGGGATTTGGCGCGGTTCCTGCTGATTCCGATCAGGTTTAAGCATGGGCCGCTTGTCGCAGCCCCCCTTCTGCCCATCGGTTGAGGCTTTGCCCGCTGTGCGTAGCAGCCTTGAGCGCCGCTGCGTGCACAACGGGGTCAACGCGCAGCATCAGTTTTCCGGAAGCGGGGTTTTCGGGCGTCTGTCCCAGTTTTTCGCACGCCGCAATGTAGCCGTCAACGGCTTCATGGAAGGCTTGCGTGAACTCGGCGATTGAGTCGACATGAAAAACAATGACATCGTCGACGTCCAGGACACGCCCTGCCAGGATGTTGTCGCCCACATCCAATTCCAGATTGGCCGTGAGGCAGGTCGTCAACCGTGGGCGCCATCGGCCTCATGCTGCCAGCTGTTTTCCGTAGAATTGCCGGGTGAATGCAGCAGGGGAGAGGTGGCCCGACCTTGGACGCCGCCGGTAGCGGCCGTAGAAGATTTCGATGAGCCCGGCCATTTCTTGGATGGCCTCTGCTCGTGTTTCGTGGCGCCGCCGATGCACGAGTTCGTTTTTCAAGGTGCCCCAGAAGCTTTCCATCGGCGCGTTGTCGCAACGGTTTCCGCGGCGCGACACGGGGGTCTTCATGCCAGGCTGGCCGACCCACCGCTGATAGCCGTGGCCGCAAGACTGGCCGCCGCGACCCGGATGGTGGATCGGCCCGGGAAGCGGGCGTCGGGCTGCAACGGCCCGGAATAGCGCTTTGCCGACCGGTTCCTCGGCCATGCGCCCCCCGAGGCGCAACCCACGATTTCGCGGGCGAAGAGACCCTTGACCCCCGCCAGATAGAGCCAACCTTCCCCGGCCGGAACGGGGGTGATGCCGGCAAGCCGGACCCCGTTCGGGCGTCGGGCCACCTCGGACTTTCGCTTCCGCTTGCAGCGAAGCCCCGTCTCTCGGCGCAGCCGCTTGACGCGGCCCGCTCCCGCCGGAAACCCTCCGGCCCCGGGTTCGGGTTGCGGCCGTTCTGCCCCGCAGGCCGGCCGGGTACGCCGGTGCGCGGCACGAATGGCGGCAGCAAGCCGGGCATCTTCCCGCGCCCGCCCGGAAGGCGGGCGCCCATCCCGCGCAGGGCAACCGCTGGCCGGGACGTCGAACACTGCGGCCATCAGGCTGGTCGGGTAACGGGGTCGGTCCTGTTTCATGGCCGCGTACCGGGCGGCGGCTCCCCCGCAAAGTACGCGGCCGCTTTTTTTAACGGGCCACGCCCCCTCTCCGTTCCGGACAGTTCTTCGCGGGGCCGCGAAAGCCCCGCTTCCCGCCCGGTCACCGGCGAACGGTTCGCACCAACTGCCGCCAGCTGGCCTTCCTTGGCTAGACCTGGCCAGTGCTCCAGCGCCTTCTCCGAAACCGGCGGCGGCTTTGCCGCCATCAAGGCAGATTGCCCGTCACGCAATACTGGCGCCACCGCTTCAGCCCTAAATCCCTTCGTATATACCGCTCTCGGCATCCGTTCCATTTGACGCCTCCCGGGGAAAATCATCTTACAGATGGCGCCCGCTTTCTTCTGCCTACCTCAGTAGCGCGCCACCCCGTGCCGCTCCGGGCGATGCGCCCACACGGAACGCTCAAGCGGCGCCGCCATCGGTCGAGTAGAAGTAGGAAAGACGCTTGCGCGGGTTTAACCAAGCCAATGCTTCGGGTGGCAGAGACGAGGGTTTCAAGGCTTCCTCGATCTTGAGGTCGGCTTCCTGCGAGAGGTCTGCGGTGGGGGCTTCTTCTTTGGGCAGGTCGGGGTTGTAGACCAGCACTTTGGGGCGCAGGCTTTCCTTGCCGGGGCAGACGACCATGCCGAGCGCGCCGTCGTTGAGCTGGACGATGGTTCCCGGCGGATAGATGCCGAGTATTTTGATGAGGATGCTGAGCAGGGCGGGATCGAATTGCTTGATTTCGGTCTTGAATATCTTGGCTAGCGCGGTGGTCGGCATCAACGCTTCGCGCTCGGGCGATTCGGGATTGCACAGGCGGTCGTAGCGGTCTACCAGCGCCACGATGCGTGCGCCCAGGCCGAGTTTGCTCTTGCCTCCAGGCCAGCCGGAACCGTCCAGCGCTTCGTGGTGGTCGGTGATGATTTCCAGCGACGCAGTGTTGAAAGCGCCGGATTCTTTGGCAAGTTCTGCCCCGTAGGGGCCGTGCTGGCGATAAAAGGCTTCTTCGTGTTTGGCGCGGTTGGCCATCTTGAGCAGATGGGCGGGCACGCGCGTCTTGCCGGCGTCGTGAGCCAGCGCGCCGAGCGCCAAATCGGCGAGCTGTGCTTCGCCCATGCCCGAAAATTTGCCGAGCAGCATCGATAGCGTCATCACGTTCAGCGCGTGATACTGCGGGCCGTCGCCGTTCTTGTCGCCGAGCAGATGGAGCAAAATTTCCTGGCCGCCGGCAAAAACCGAAGCCGTTTCGCGCGATAATCCGGCCAGTTTTTCACCCGCCTGTCTCGGGCTGCGGGAAAGTTCGATCAGCGCCTCGCGCGTTGCCTGCGCCGAGCGTTCCCAGCCCCGGTCGGCGCGCGCCGCCGCATCCTTTTGTTTGGCGATCTTGGCTTTTTTTTCCCGCTGGAGCCGGGCCAGCTCCTGCTGTTCGGCCGCCGCCAGCGCGCCGGCTTCGACCGGGGCGGCGGCTTCGACAACCAGTGGCCCCGGCCGGGTCGTGCTTTTGTCGGGGTAGTAAAAAATCTTGTCGAGCTTGAGCGCCCGGATGGTGTCGATTCTTTTCTGGCTGTTGAGCATGAAATCGTTGTAAAGGAAGGGATGGTCGTTCCAGTTTTCCTTTAACGAAATGTATAGCCCGACGACCAGTTGGGAGCTATGAATCGGTTCGGCTTTGCCCGGCTTTTTCCACACGGCTATTCACTCCCGGTTGTCTTGGCGCCCGTGGCGCGATGCGGTTTGCTCATGCGACGGAATCATACCGCGCGCCAGGCAACGGCACCGGGCTCTGTACCGCCGAAATATCGTGAAAGCCCAGCTTGGCGGCGATGGCGGCGCGTGCGGCGCGGGCGAGCTCGCGCCGGCCCGCGTTCTGCGGATCGATGGCCGGTAGCGTGCGGACGCGCACGAGCATCGACCGGCAGGCGAGAACGGCGGTGAAGGATTGCAGCAGGGTGGTTTCGCCGACGTAAGCGGGCGCCAGGCAGCGGCTGCCGTCGGCGTGATGGTAGGAAAGCGCCACGGGCTGGATCGGATGGCCGGTTTCCACGGCCGGCTGCAATAGCGCCGCGTGGAAGCCGAGCAAGTGTGTACCGTCGGTGGTCGTGCCTTCGGGGAAAATGGCGACCGTTTTTCCGCCGTCCAACAGCGCGTCGATTTCGCCGTTGACGATCTTGGCGTGACCGCGGCTGCCGCGCCTGAGAAACACCGTGTCGACCTTCGCCGCAATCCAGCCGACCAGCGGCCACTCGCGCACTTCAGCCTTCGACACGAAGGCGACCGGGTGCACGGCGTTGAGCGCCAAAATATCGAGCCAGGAAACGTGGTTGGCGACGACAAGGCAGCCCGGCGCCCAGGCTTCGCCGTCCCCGGCAATGCCGATGGCCAGCGTTCGGAGAATTTTCCTGGAATAACGCTGCTTGAGCCGGAGGCGTGGGCGGTCGCCGATGAGCGGATAGGCAACCGCCAGCACCACGGCTATCGAGAACAGGCGGAAGGCCAGTATCAGGCCGCGATAGAGCCGGATCGGGCGCGGTGTCGGCGTCATTGGCCGGAACCTGCCGGCGAATTTTTCAACGGCTCTGCCAACAAATTTGCCAAAAACGCTACCTGCGCTCGCCGGCGATCACCAGGGCGCAGAGCCGAACGCCTGGGCGTAACGGCCGGAGATCTCCTCGCGGCCGGGGCGGTGGTTTTGCCCGCCACGGTGGGCGATCTTGATGGCGCCCATGACCGCGGCCAAGCGTCCGCATTTCTCCCAGCTCCAGCCGGCGGCGATGCCGTAGAGCAGGCCCGAGCGGTAGGCGTCGCCGCATCCGGTGGGGTCGACCACTTGATCTGCCAGGACGCAAGGAATGTCGTAGCGCTGCCCGCCGGCATGGATGTGCGAGCCTTCGCCGCCGCGCGTGACGATCAGAGCCTTGACTTCGCCGGCCAGCTGTTCGAGGGTGCGGCCGCAGCGGTCGCACAGGAGCTTGGCTTCGTAGTCGTTAAAGCAGGCGTAATCGGCGAGCCGCATAAAATCCATCAGCTCCTCGCCGGAGAACATCGGCAGACCCTGGCCGGGGTCGAAAATGAAGGGAACCCCGGCTTCGGCGAAGTCGCGCGCGTGCTTTTGCATGCCGTCGCGCCCGTCCGGCGCGACGACGCCGAGCGTGGCGCCGGGGGCATCCGCCACCTTGTTCAGGTGCGAGAAGCTCATCGCGCCGGGGTGGAACGCGGTGATCTGGTTGTCGTCGAGGTCGGTGGTGATGAACGCCTGGGCGGTAAAGCTGCCGGCGATGCGCCGCACATGGACGCGCGAAATGCCAAGGTCGTCGAGGCGGACGAGGTAGGGATCGGCATCGTCGCCGACGGTCGCCATAATCAGCGGGTCGCCGCCGAGCAGTTTGAGGTTGTAGGCGATATTGCCGGCGCAGCCGCCGAACTCGCGGCGCAGTTCCGGAACCAGAAAGGCGACGTTCAGGATATGGATCTGCTCCGGGAGGATGTGGTTCTTGAAGCGATCATGGAAGACCATGATGTTATCGTAGGCGATCGAGCCGCAAATGAGCGTGGGCATGAGGCTTCCTGGAGAAAGTAAGTGCCGGTGGGGCGGGAATTATAGCCGCTGGTGCCGCTTTGCGGCGCGCGTTCAGGGGTAGAAAGCGTAGAGCCGGTAGCCGGCGGCGCTGATCTCTTTCGCTTCGATCCACAGGCTGACCGGGATCTCGGCGTTTGCGGCAAAAATCAAGGGCGTCAGATTTTGCGGCGGCAGATACTCTCCGGGCAGGAAAACGCGACGGGCAATCACGTTGTCCTGGGTATCGGTGAGCGACAACTGGAGGGCGGGGTATCCTTGCTCGTGCGCCGCGCGGTTGCGCAGCGTGGCGTGCAGCGCCAGCAGTTCGGCGCGTTTGGGGTCGGCCTGGAGATCGGATGTCTCGATGGAGATCAGCTCGGCGTGGCGGAGCAAAGGGATATCCGCCCCCATCATGTCGCTCAACGTTTGGAGAAACGGCCGCAGATCCGGCACCGCGACAGCGACCTGGCTGCGGAAATGATAAAGAACCTGGCCGGCGAGCGTCACGCCGAGCAACAGCCCGACCAGCAGGAACGGCCACCGGAACGCCTTGTTGGCGGTAGCGGGCGAAGGGCTGTCGATGGCTCTTTCGCTCCATTTGCTATAGCCGGGAACCTCACTCGTTTCGCGCGGTGTCGCGTAAACCTGCGCATGGCTTCCGGCCGCTCTCGCGGCGAAGGGTTCTACCGTTTCGGCCGCCACATAAGGTTCGTTATCGCCGCTTTCCGGTACAAAAAACGCCGTCGGCGGCTCTGGAACGGCCGGTTCGACGGGCTCGACCGGGGTGGGCGTCGCGGTTGCCGTCGGCGTTCCGTCCGGCAAGGCGTCGGCCGAAGGAGCCGCCGCACCCTTGTCCGGCGATGGCTCGTTGGCGTTGAATACCTTCTGGCATTTGCCGCAACGGACTTTGCCGCCGCGCGCGGCAAGCTGTTCCGGGGTCACGCGAAAGGTCGTGGCGCAGCCTGGGCACGTCGTCTTCACTCGTCTACTCCTTGCATCCCGTCAGGCAGACCCAGCCCTCCCTGGTGCCGGCGACGCCGAGCGCGATGGTGGGGCTGTAAATGGAAATCAGCTCTTCCGCCTGCTCCGCGAGAATACCGGACAGCGCGAGATGGCCGCCCGCGCGGACATGGGCGGCAATCGCCGGAGCCAGCGCCTTGAGCGGGTTGGCCAGGATATTGGCGACGACGATGTCGAACTGGCCCTTGACCGGGGAAGCGGAGTCGAAGAAGTGGGCGTTGGCCCCGTTACGCGCCGCATTGCTCTGAGCGGCAACCACGGCTTGCCGGTCGATGTCGACGCCGACGACTTCGCCGGCACCGAGTTTGGCGGCGGCGATGGCGAGAATCCCCGAGCCGCAGCCGTAGTCGAGAACCGAGACACCCGGCGCGACGGTTCTTTCGAGCCACTCAAGGCAAAGGCGGGTGGTCGGGTGCGACCCCGTGCCGAAGGCCATGCCGGGATCGAGCACCAGCACCAGAGCATCGGGATCGGGAGCTTCGTGCCAAGAGGGGACGATCCACAGTTTTGCGGAGACGCGGATCGGGGCAAATTGCGACTGCGTCAGGTGTACCCAATTTTGCTCGGCAATTTCTTCGCAGGAATAGACGGGGTTTTCGTCAAGTCCCGCAGCGATAGCGCAGGCAACTATCAGTGCGGCTACGTCGGTATCGGGTTCGAGCAAGGCGACAACCCGCGAACGATCCCAGCCCGGCGTGGTAATTGATCCCGGTTCGCCGAACTGCGGCGTTTCATCGGGCGTGCCGGCCGCCGCATCCTCGATGCTCGCCGAGAGCGCTCCCGCTTCCAGCAGCGCGTCGGCGAGCGGTTCGGCGTGCGCGCAGCCGGTCTCGATACTGACGGAGAGCCAAGGCATCCGCTTTCTCCGCGATCAACCCGAGGTCTTGAGTTCGCCTTTGGCGGCGAGCTTCTGTTCGAGATAATGGATGCTGGCGCCGCCTTCGATAAAGCGGGCGTCGAGCATCAGCTCCTGGTGCAGGGCGATATTCGTCTTGATGCCCTCGATGCTCATTTCCGAAAGCGCGATGCGCATGCGCCGGATGGCTTGATCGCGCGTGTCGCCGTAGGCGATCACCTTGGCCACCATCGAGTCGTAATGCGGCGGTACGGTATAGCCCTGATAGATGTGCGAATCGACGCGGATGCCGGGCCCGCCCGGCGGATGATAAAGCGAAATCTTGCCGGGAGAAGGGACGAAAGTGTAGGGATCTTCGGCGTTGATCCGGCATTCGATCGAGTGACCGCGAAATTCCAGCCCGCGTTGCTTGAAGCGCAACTTCTCGCCCGCCGCGACCCTGATCTGTTCCTGGACGATATCCACGCCGGTAATCATTTCCGTTACCGGGTGTTCTACCTGGACGCGCGTATTCATCTCGATGAAGTAGAACTCGCCGTTCTCGTAAAGAAACTCGAAGGTGCCGGCGCCGCGATAGTTGATGCGGCGGCAGGCCTCCGCGCAACGCTCGCCGATACGCGCGATGTGGCGTGGCGCAATGCCGGGCGCCGGCGCTTCCTCGATGATCTTCTGGTGGCGGCGTTGCATCGAACAATCGCGCTCGCCGAGGTAGACCGCGTTTCTGAAGCTGTCGGCAAGCACCTGAATCTCGACGTGGCGCGGATTTTCGAGGAACTTTTCCATGTACACGTTCGGGTTGCCAAAGAAGCTTTGCGCTTCCGAGCGCGTCATCGTCACCGCGTTGAGCAGAGCGGCTTCGGTGTGCACGACGCGCATGCCGCGACCGCCGCCGCCCCCGGCCGCCTTGATGATGACCGGATAGCCGACAGCCTTGGCGGTGCGCAGGATCTCCTTCGGATCTTCCGGTAGAGCGCCTTCCGAGCCGGGGACGCAAGGGACGCCGGCGGTTTTCATGGCGTCCTTGGCGGAGACCTTGTCGCCCATCAGGCGTATCGTTTCCGGGCGCGGGCCGATGAAGACGAAGCCGGAAGATTCGATGCGTTCGGCGAAATCGGCGTTTTCCGAGAGGAATCCGTAGCCCGGGTGGATCGCCTCGGCATCGGTCACTTCGGCTGCCGAGATGATCGCCGGAACGTTCAGATAGCTCTGGCTGGAGGGCGCGGGGCCGATGCACACGGATTCGTCGGCCAGTTTGACGTATTTTGCGTCGCGGTCAGCCTCCGAGTGTACGACGACGTTCTTGATGCCGAGTTCGCGGCAGGCGCGCTGAATGCGGAGCGCAATTTCACCACGGTTGGCGATGAGGACTTTACCGAACATGGCGGAGTGTTCCTTTAGCCGATGATGAAGAGGGGTTCGCCGTATTCGACCGGTTGCCCGTTTTCGACCAGAATCGCCTTGATTGTTCCGGCGCAGTCGGACTCGATTTCGTTGAGCAGCTTCATCGCTTCGATGATGCACAGCGTTTCGCCAACTTTCACCAAACTGCCGATTTCCATAAAAGGCTCCGAACCGGGGCTGGCGGAACGATAGAAGGTGCCGACCATCGGTGCTTTCACGACGTGACCGTCCGGTTCCGCCGGCGCTACGGGGGCGGCTGCGGCGCTCGCCGGGGGGGCTGCGACCGGCGCGTGGGCGATAGGCGGCATCATGTAGGTTTGCTGGGCGGGCGCCGCCGAATATTTGACGATGCGCACCTTTTCTTCGCCTTCGGTCACTTCGAGTTCGGTGATACCGGACTCTTCGACAAGATCGATCAGTTTTTTCAGCTTACGCAGATCCATGAATTTGCTCCTTAAAATCGGTGTGCCGCAAAGACAACAAGGGACGGGCCGAGCGGGTGATCCGTGAAACCGTCGCTCTAATCCGAGTTGAGTCTGCTGAGCAGATACTCGAGTGCGAGTAGATAACCTTCGCTGCCGAGGCCGGTGATGACCCCGATCGCAAGATCCGAGAAATAGGAATGATGGCGGAAAGCTTCGCGCGCATGCACGTTAGAAAGATGGACTTCGACGAAAGGAATGCCCGCCGCCGCCACGGCGTCGCGCAGCGCCACACTGGTGTGCGTGTACGCGGCCGGGTTGATGATGATGTAGCGTACGTTCTGCTCGCGTGCCGCGTGAACGCGCTCGATCAGCGCGCCTTCGTGGTTGCTCTGAAACGATTCGAGTTCGACGCCGGCCGCCTCGGCCCGGCGGGCAAGGGCGAGATTGATGTCGGCCAAGGTCGCCAACCCGTAATAACCCGGCTCGCGGCTACCCAGCAAATTTAGGTTAGGCCCGTGCAGGACGAGCAGTTTGGCCGGTGTTTTGGCCTTCTCGGACTCTGCCGAAGCTGGCTTTTGCTTCTTCATGCCTGCAAGTTTGCCGCAAATCGAAGCATTTTGTCCAGCGGCTTGTCGCGACTTCGCTACCGGCCGGAGCGCTGCCGCAGGAGATTGTCCAGAAGATCGCCTAACTCCCGCTCGGAAATGGCGCCGGGCCGCGCGAAGCGAACTTCGTTATCCGTCGTCACAACAAGGGTGTAGGGTAGCGCCAGCCGGAGATTTCCTAGCTTGCGGGTCAAATCCGTGCCGATTGATCCGCCGATCAGGAGCGGGTAATCGACCGGGAAACTCTTTGAAAATTCCTGGACGTTCTCCGCAGTATCCAACGCGATACCTACAAATTGAACGCCATTCGCTTCATGTTTCCGCTGCAAACGCGAAAATCCGGGCATCTCCTCGCGGCACGGTGGACACCAGGTCGCCCAGAAGTTGACGACAAGCGTTTTGCCGCGCCATTTGGCAAAACGCACCTCGTCTCCGCCCACACCGACCCACCGGCTGGCGAACAGGTGTTCCAGCGAACCGCTTTCGATCTTGGGAATGCCGGGAAACGGCGGTTTTGACCGCCCGTATCCGGTGTAAACCCCGGCGGCCAGCGCGATTATCGCCACGAGGAAGCCGCTCAGGAACGTGCTGGCTCTCGACATCAGCCGTGTTCCGGTTCGCCGGTCGGGCCGGGCAGCAGCTTGCGGACTGCGTCCGCGCGCGCGCGCCGGCGAACCTTGCCACCGCGGGTCTTGAACGTGACGCGCTCCGCCTGTGCCGGATAAACGACGAGGTTGCAGACCGTGTCGTCCAGGCACAGCGTGAACACCGCTTCGGCACGGTCGCTACGAGGTTCGCTGTGGCGGTAGTCCATACGTCGGTTGAGCAGGAAAATTTCGACATCCTTGGCGCTATCGACAAATAGTTGAATGTCGATCTCGGCGTGTTGCCCGGCCGTTCCATCGAGAACAGACCCGGTGAGATAAGGCCTAAATGGCTGCAAAATGACCATAAGATCTATCGCTTTTCGACGAAGATCGTCAAGTTCAGCGCCGTGTTCCTGACCCTGGAACAGGCTCTGGTAGGCGCGGAGCTCGGCATCGATTTCATTGCTGTCGGGCATCTCGGCCGTTTCGGGCAAACCGAGGTTCCGTAGCGCTTTGCGTCGGGCTAGCGCGATGTCGGCAATCCCGTCCTCGGCCATCAGGCGTGCCGCCACCGCAGCGATACGCGCGCGCTGCAAGCGGCTGCGGGAACCCTCGTCCTGTCGGCCCATCGTCTGGCGATCCTTCTCGGGTTTTCGTGTTCGGTGGCGAGGGTACAATCCCGCCTGTTCCGCCCCATTCTAACTTGGATTTTCGGCATGCATATTCACATCCTCGGCATTTGCGGCACATTCATGGGCGGTATCGCCCAATTGGCGCGGGAAAAAGGACATCGGGTGACCGGTTGCGATGCCGGTGTCTATCCGCCGATGAGCGGCCAGCTGGAGGCGGCCGGGATCGGGCTGATCGAGGGCTACGGCCTCGATCAGATGGCGCTCAACCCCGATGTCTACGTGGTCGGCAACGCCATTTCGAGAGGCAACCCGCTGATCGAGGAGATCCTTGACCGTGGCTTGCCTTATGTTTCCGGGCCGCAGTGGCTGGCCGACAACGTGCTGGACGGCCGCTGGGTGTTGGCCGTGGCGGGGACGCACGGGAAAACAACAACGACGGCGATGCTCGCCTGGATTCTTGAGGAGGCGGGGTTCAGCCCCGGTTTTCTGGTGGGGGGCGTGCCGATAAATTTCGGAAAATCGGCAAGGCTGTCGGGGAAGAGCGGCGATTCTCCGTTCTTCGTGATCGAAGCCGACGAATACGATACGGCCTTTTTCGACAAGCGCTCGAAGTTTGTCCACTATCGTCCAAAAACGGCGATCCTGAACAATCTGGAATTCGATCATGCGGACATTTTCAACGATCTTGCCGCTATCGAGACACAGTTCCACCACTTTGTGCGCACTATTCCAAGAGCCGGCCTGATTGTTGCGAACGGCGCGGAAACCGCCCTGGACCGCGTTCTGGCACGCGGCTGCTGGACGCCGGCCGAACGGTTCAACGTGGCGACGGGTTGGCGTCTGGACGGCGACGACGCCGACGGTTCGCTGCAACTGAAGTTCGGTACGGAAATCGTCGGCAGCGCACGCTGGGATTTGAACGGCGCCCACAACCGCGCCAACGCGGTTGCCGCGCTCCTCGCCGCACGCCACGCCGGAGTACCCGTGGCGGCCGGCCTCGACGCGCTGTCGCGTTTTCAGAATGTCAGACGCCGTCTCGAATTGCGCGGCGTGGCGCAAGGCGTCAGCATATATGATGATTTCGCGCATCACCCGACAGCGATTGCGGCGACGCTAGCCGGTTTGCGCCGGAAAGTGGGAGAAGCGCGCATCCTGGCCGTTCTCGAACCGCGCTCGAACACGATGAAATTGGGCGTGATGAAAGCGCAGCTACCGGCTAGCCTGGCCGGGGCAGACCGGGTTTTCTGCTATGCCGGGGGGCTTGGCTGGAACGCTGCCGAAGCGTTGGCGCCGCTCGGCGACAAAGTGGTCGTGGAAGAGGATGTCCGGGCGCTGGTGCACCGTATCGCCGCGTTCGCGCGGCCCGGCGACCACGTGCTGGCGATGAGCAACGGCGGTTTTTCGGACATCCACGAAAAATTGCTGGAGGTAATCGGGACACCCCGTGCAAGCCATTTCGTTGTAGACCTGTAGCGTAGCGGGTCGCTATCATGGAAAATGTGCGGTAATTTGCGAGGAGCCGGAGCCATGTCGAATATTCGTTCGTTTCTTGTGCAGCCAAGGTCTATTGCCGGATCTCTGGCTGTCTTTGCCGCGTTGTGTCTGACGTTTGCGCCCGCTTTTGGCGCGGATTACGGCATCAAGGCCAAGGTGGCCGGAAACAGCGCGCCCCCGCTTTTCGCCCCCTACTCTTTGCCGGTCGACAAGAGCCTTGTCGTGGCTCAGGACGCGCAAGTGATCCGCGCGCGAACCGTCGATGTGAATCGTGGTCTTTTGACGGCCGGCGCCGACGGCGCCGTCGTTCGGAAGAAAAGCATTTCCCTGAATCTTTTTGACGACGTGTCTTTCGTCGCCGACGCGGAGCGCGTCGAGACGGGCGCGCAAGGTCTCACCTGGGTGGGCACGCTGCGCGGCATCGAGCGGAGCCAGGCGGTATTCGTCGTCACGGGAGACGTCGTCGCCGGCAATATCACGACGCCCGCCGGGCGCTACCACATCCGGTTTATCGGCAACGGTGTGCACGAAGTCCAGCAGATAGACGAGTCGAAGTTCCCGGAAGAAGCTCACGGCGAAGAAGCGCACGGTCAAGGAGTTCCCGACGTGGGCGGCCAAAAAAGCGCGTCAGACACACCTGCACCGGACGTTCAAGCGGACGACGGTTCGACCATAGATGTGATGGTCGTCTACAGCCCCGCCTCCCGATCCGCCGCCGGGGGCACGGCGGCAATGCAGGCGCTCATCAGTCTGGGCATCGCCGAGACCAACCAGACCTACCAGAACAGCGGCATCACGCAGCGCGTCCGGCTGGTGTATTCGGCCGAAGTGGCCTATACGGAGACGGGCAAGATCCTCGATGCGTTGCAGTGCATCACCTCGACGACCGACGGTTGTCTCGACAGCATCCATGCCTTGCGCAACACCTACGGTGCCGACCTGGTCAGTATTTGGGTCGAGGATCGCGACTATTGCGGCATCGCCAACATGATGCGCACCGTGTCGGCGAGTTTTGAAAGCCAGGGTTTCAGCGCGGTATCCCGGTCATGCGCGACCGGCTATTACAGTTTCGGCCACGAAATGGGGCATAACATGGGCGCCAGTCACGACGTCTATGTCGAATCGTCCAACCTCCCGTATTCGTATGCTCATGGCTTCGCCTATCCGCAAGCGGCTTCGCCGTGGCGCACGGTGATGGCGTACAACGACGCCTGCCAGGCGGCCGGCAAGTACTGCACGCGGCTGCCTTACTGGTCGAACCCGTCCGTAACCAACGGCGGCGTGGCAATGGGGAATTCGCGTGCCGACAATCGCCTGACGTTGAACAACACGGCGAGAACCGTGGCCAACTTCCGCGCCGCCATTTCGACGCCAAGCTGTTCGACCTCGCTGGCTTCGGCGTCGGCATCGGTCGGTGCCGCGGCCAGTGCCGGCACCGTCGGCGTTACGACCGGTGCGGGTTGCGCCTGGTCGGCTGCCAGCAACGCCGGCTGGATCACCATCACCTCGGGGGCGAGCGGCAACGGCAGCGGCACCGTCGCCTATTCGGTGCAGGCCAACACCGGCAGCAGTTCGCGTACCGGCACGCTGAGTATCGCCGGCAAGACTTTCACGGTCACGCAGTCCGGCAGCACGTCCACCTGCACGTCCGTCACGCTGGCGTCCAGCCGCACGATCAGCGGCAGTCTGTCGTCGTCGGACTGCATCGACTTCAATTCGAACGGCTACAACTACTACTACGACTACTTCGTGTTTGCCGGAACGCCGGGCCAAAAGGTCAACCTGTCGGTGTCGACGACCCAGTTCGACGCGGATCTCTTGTTGATCGCTCCCGACGGTTCCTACCTCTACAGCGACGACGATGGCGGCGGAACGGCGCCGGTAATCGCCGCGACGCTGAACCAGACGGGCACCTACCAGATCATGCTGTCGTCGGCGATTCCTTTGCAGGCCGGCAGCTATTCTTTTGTCTTTACGCTGGGGGGGGCGGCAGGTAGCGGCTCCTTGCCAGATCTGGTTGTTGCCAGCGTTTCGGCGGGAACGCAGGCCTTGGCGGGGGGCGATCTGTACATCAGCTCCGTGATAAAAAACCAGGGCAGCGGTTCTGCGGCGGCGAGCGACGCCTGGCTCTATCTATCGACCAACAACGTCATTTCCACATCGGACATCGATACCGGATTCGCCTGCCCGATCCCGGCGCTCGCCGCCGGAGAAAGCTACAGCGGCTGCACGGGATATATTTCAGTGCCTTCGACGGTTTCTCCGGGTTCCTATTACTTCGGCGTTTATGCCGATGGCGACGGTGTTGTGCCGGAAAGCAACGAGGCCAACAACAGCCTCGCGGCCACCTCGCCGACGCAGGTCGGCGCATCCGGCACCAGCTCGGCGATTAACGCAATCGAGTATTTCCACGCCGGCTTCGGCCACTACTTCATCACCGCTGCCGCGGACGAAGCCGCCGCCATAGATGCGGGAATCATCAAGGGCTGGGCGAGAACCGGCCAGACGTTCAAGGTCTACCCCCTGAACGCCTCCGGCGCGGCTAACGTCTGCCGCTTCTTCAGTACCAGCTTTGCGCCGAAGAGCTCGCATTTCTACACGCCATCGGCGTCCGAATGCACCTTCGTCAAGAGTAATCCCAACTGGCAATACGAACAGCTGGTCTTTTCCGTGGGGGCGACTTCATCCGGCGCCTGTTCGTCCGGCCTGTCGCCGCTCTACCGCCTGTACAACAACGGTCTGAGCGGCGCGCCGAACCACCGTTACACGGTCAGCAACACGATTGTCTCGACGATGTCGGCGCAGGGATGGGTGTCGGAGGGCGTCATTGCCTGCGTGCCCAATTAGCGGATCGCCGGGGGGGCTTTTCGCGAGCGCCCGGGTCGGGCGTTACTGCCCGACCTCCTGGATCGACGTCAGGTACGCCAGGGTGTCCTGGATGTCGCCGGCTTTCAGCGCGTAGAGAACCCCTTCTCCGGAGCCCTCTTCGTCATGCGGGCGCTCGGCTTTCAGGTAGGCATCGATCTGTTTTTTCAGGTAGCTGGTGTATTGCCCGACGAGCATCGGGAACATGGCGCGCCCCTGGCCGGCCTTGCCGTGGCAACTGGCACAGTTCTTTCTGTAAACCGCCTTGCCGTTTTCGATGTCGCCTTCGGCGCGCGGGACGATCATCACCTTCTCCATCGCCGTCAGGCGCGTCAGCGCATCGTCGCTATCCTTGAAGTCCGGCCAGCGAGTGGGGAGCGCGATTTGCTCAAGATAGGCCGCGACGAGCTTCAAGTCCTCGTCCGGCAGCTCGCGCTCCTTGGTGTAGGGATACATGGGGAAATTCAGGCGCTGCTGGTTTCGGAAGGCCTTGAGCTGCTGTTCCAGGTATTTTGCCGGCTGCCCGGCAATGCGCGGGTACTCGCCCCGCTTGCCGCCGGCGCCGAACTCGCCGTGACAGGCGGCGCAGGGGCCGTAGATATCTTTGGCCTTTTCGAGATCGAGCGCCCGTGCGGGAAGCGAAGCCCAGGCGCCGCACAACAGGCCAAACAGAATCTGAACGTATCTGTTTTTGCGCATAAAAATAATCCGGAGGATCGAACTGCGGATTTTACGCGGGCAAGGTACGATATTTTCTGCGCGGGCGCAAATCTCGGATTTGTCCGCGGCCTGGCCGGCGACTGCGGCGTTGTCCGTCGTTCAGGAACTCAGTTGTATCGCGTAAGATTTGACCAGCGGCCACTGGCGGCGGCTGACCGGAAGTTTTTCGGATATGCCGCGCAGTAGCGCCTGCCACTGCACCTCGCCGTCGTCGGACGAATTTTTCTCGAATCCGGTAATCGCTTCTTTCGCCGCAAGCACGCTACGATGCAATCGGATGAAACGCTCGGCAAACTCCTTTTCAAGGTGGGTCAGCGATTCGTCGAGCAAATATTCGCGGTCGTGCGTACGTGCCGCGACGTATTTGAGGTCGGCCTTGAGATAAATGATGTCGGTAACCGGGATCAACAGCAGGCGGCCGCGTTCGTGGCACGACAGGTGGCTGCGCGCGCCGTGCTGTAGAGATTGCAGCGACTGCGCCGTCGGCGGGCGGTGCTGTCGCGCTTTTTGCAAGGCGGCAAGCAGGCGCCGGGCGCGAACGGGTTTGACCAGGTAGTCGATGGCATTCAGCTCGAAGGCCTGCACCGCGTAACCGTCGTAGGCGGTGACAAAAACCACGGCCGGTGGCGGCTCCAACCGCGACAGATGCCCCGCCAGCTCGATGCCGTCCATGGTCGGCATGCGGATATCGAGCAGCGCCAGGTCGACCTTGCGGTTTTCCAGAGCTTCCAGCGCCAACAGGCCGTTGGCTGCTTCGCAAACAAGCGTCGTCGGCAGCTCGCCGGCGATGTCCGCCAACAAGTCGCGCAAACGCGCCCGCGCCGGAACCTCATCGTCTACGATCATTACCGAGAGAGGTGCAGGGGTGTTCATCGGTTCACGACCTCCGGCTTTGGCAGGGCAACTCGATATGCACGCGATACTCGCGCCCGCCATCGGCGCCTTTGATCTCTCCCGCCTTGAGACTGGCTTCTATATCGTAGTACAGCGCCAGACGCTCGCGGATATTTTCCAGCGCCATGCCGTGACCACTCAGGCGCTCTACCCCACCGCAAAAGGGGTTGGTCAGGTCGATATGCAGCGTGTCGCCCCTGCGCGCGAAGCGGATACGTATCGTCCCCGTTTCGCCAGACGGTTCGATACCGTAATAAACGGCGTTTTCGAGCAATGGCTGCAGCATCAGTGGCGGTACTTTCAGATCGGCCGGCATGTCGGCAATCTCCCAATCGATGCGGAGCCGCTCGCCGAGGCGCAACTTTTCGAGGTCGAGATACTGGCGGCACAAAGCGATTTCGTCGGCCAACGGCAACAGTTCGCGATGGTCGCGCATCAGGGTGCGGAAGAGGTCGGCCAGTTCTTCCAGCGCTGTCTCGGCACGCCGGGGATCCGCACGGATCAGCGAGAGCACCGCATTCAGGCTGTTGAACAGAAAATGTGGCCGGATGCGCGCGGTGAGCGCCTGCAAACGAGCCTCCGCAACGGCCGACGGAAAGGCGCTGGCGCGTAACGCGAAGTAGAAAAGCACCGACGCGGCGACCAGTCCGCCGAGCAGGACGACACGCAGCATGCGCGACCAGCCGCCGCTCTCGTACGCCATGAAGCGCCAGAAATCCAGCAACAGCGCGGCCGACCCGGCCGCCAGGAGAACGATTGCGAGCTGGCCGAGAGGTGGCCGCAAGCGCCGCAACAGATCGCCAAACAACACTGCGAGCAGCAGGTTGAACAGCAGCAAAGGCTGCACCCAGGCCGCCATGCCGACAAAACGTCGCAGCCAGTCGCTGGCGCCCTCGCTCTGCACCAGCGCGGCCAGGAAGGCCAGCAGATTGACGCCGAGCACGACGCGCAGCATGACGCCCAGGTTGCGAAAGTCCGGCAACGGCGATGTGGAGAGGTTTTGCTTTATACTTGGCATCTCTTTGATAGGGTGGCAAAGCGGGCTCCGTCAGCCATTCTAGCCCACAAATTTTCCTCATCATGACCCAATCGCACGCTTCTCAATATACTTGGGCCGGCCGCTTTTCCGAGCCGATGTCCGATCTCGTCAAACGTTACACCGCATCGGTCGGATTCGACCGGCGCATGTGGCGCCAAGATATACGCGGTTCGCTCGCCCACGCCAAAATGCTTGCCGGACAGGGCATCATATCGGCTCGGGATCTGGCCGACATCGAGCGTGGCATGGCGCAGGTGAAGGACGAGATCGAAGCCGGCCGCTTCGAGTGGTCGCTCGATCTGGAAGACGTGCACCTGAACATCGAGAAGCGTCTGACCGCTCTGGTCGGCGATGCCGGAAAGCGCCTGCATACCGGCCGCTCGCGCAACGACCAGGTGGCGACCGACATCCGCCTCTACCTGCGCGACGCCATCGACGACATCTTGGCGCTGCTCAAGCAATTTCAGGGCAATCTGCTCGACCTCGCCGAGCGCGAAGCGGCGACGCCGCTGCCCGGCTTTACCCATTTGCAGGTCGCGCAACCGGTGACTTTCGGCCATCACCTGCTGGCCTGGTTCGAGATGACTTGCCGCGACGCCGAGCGCTACACCGATTGCCGCAGGCGCACCAACCGCCTGCCCTTGGGCGCGGCAGCGCTGGCCGGGACGACTTACCCGATCGACCGCGAATCCGTCGCCGCCGACCTCGGCTTCGACGGCGTTTGCGAAAACTCGCTCGACGCCGTTTCCGACCGCGATTTCGCCATCGAGTTTTGCGCGGCCAGCGCAGTGCTGATGATGCATGTTTCGCGCATGTCGGAGGAACTGGTGCTGTGGATGAATCCGCGCTTCGGTTTCGTGAAGATCGCCGACAGTTTCTGCACCGGCAGTTCGATCATGCCGCAGAAAAAAAACCCCGACGTGCCGGAGCTGGCGCGCGGCAAAACCGGTCGCGTCTACGGCCATCTGATCGCGCTGCTGACTTTGATGAAAGGCCAGCCGCTGGCCTACAACAAGGACAACCAGGAAGACAAGGAACCGCTCTTCGACGCCGTCGATACGGTCGGCGACACGCTACGTATCTTCGCCGAGATGATGGCGGGCATTACCGCGCGCCCGGAAAACATGCGCGATGCCCTGCGCCAGGGTTTCGCTACCGCCACCGACCTCGCCGATTACCTGACACGCAAAGGGCTGCCTTTTCGCGATGCGCACGAAGCCGTCGGCCTGGCCGTGCGCCGCGCCGAAGAGCTGGGCGTCGATCTGCCGCAATTGTCGCTCGCCGAGCTGCAAGGATTTTCTCCCCTTGTGGCCGACGACGTTTTTTCTGTGCTCACCGTCGAAGGTTCGCTCGCTTCGCGCAATCATGTGGGCGGAACGGCGCCCGAGCAGGTGCGCGCGGCGATCGGTCGTGCGCGGCGCCGCATATAGCCCCGCTACGCCCCGTAGTGCGCTCGAATGCAGGCAAGCACTTCGCGTAGCGCCGCACCGAGCTCGTCGAGTTCGGCGCGGCCGACCTCGGCCTGGCTGCGCAATACCTGCTCGACGCGGTCTGCCGCCTGTTGCAGGCGGAGCGCACCGATTGCGCCGGCCGCGCCTTTGAGCGTATGCGCCGTTTGCCCGGCCCGATCCCGGTCTCCCTGGGCCAGCGAGCCGAGCACGGTTTCGCCGGCGAGCCCGAAGCGCGCCGGAAAAGTCTTCAGCATTTTTTCGTAAAAAGCCGGCTTATTGTTCATGTAGCGCAAACCGACGCCGGTGTCGATACCGGCCAGTTCGGGCATCGCCCAAGCTGCGGCAGGAGGCGCCGGCGCCGCTTCCTCGAACTGGTCGCCGGCCCGCAACCAGCGCGCCAGCGTATAGCGCAAGGCTTGCGGCGTAAAGGGCTTGGTCAGAAAGTCGTCCATGCCGGCCTGCCGGCAGCGATCCTGCTCTTCGCTCACGGCGTGGGCGGTCAGCGCGATCACCGGCAAAGCGGGGAAGCGACCGTCGGCGCGCAGATGGCGGGCCGCTTCGAGGCCGCCCATCTCCGGCATCTCGATGTCCATCAGCACCGCGTCGTAGGCGACGCCATGGGCCAGGAGATCGAGAACCTGCCGACCGTTTTCGGCAACATCGACGGCAAGCCCCAGCTCGCGGAGCGATTCCATCGCAACCAGCCGATTGTTCTCCACGTCGTCGGCGAGAATCACCCGGCGGCCTATGAATATCGGAGCCAGCGTCCCCGGACTACCGCACCCGCAGGCGCCGGATGCGCCATAAAGACCCGCCGGCCGGCGTTCCGTCCCGGCGGGTGCCGGCTCCGCCACAAATCCCAGCCTCACGTCGAAGGAGAAGGTGCTGCCCCGGCCGGGCTCGCTTTTCAGGCCGATGGATCCGTCCATCGCCTCGGCAAGTTTTTTGCAAATCGCCAGGCCCAGCCCGCTTCCGCCGAAGCGACGGGTAGTGGACTCGTCGGCTTGGGCGAAGGCTCCGAACAGCTTTCCGGCCTGCTCCGGCGTCAGGCCGATCCCGGTGTCCTGCACGTCGACGGTCAGCGTCAGGGTATCTGCGGACAGGCGCTCGCTACGCACGAAGATGGCGATAAAACCGTTTTCTGTAAACTTGGCCGCATTGCTCAGGAGGTTGACGAGAATCTGCGACAGGCGTAGCGGGTCGCCGATCAGATTATCCGGTACGCCCGGCGCGACCGAAACGCGCAACTCCAGTTCCTTCTCCTGCACCCGGTGCAAGACCATCGTGCGGGCGTTGTCGAGCACCTCGTCCAGGCGGAAGGAAATTTTCTCGACCGTCATGCGCCCGGCCTCCATCTTCGAGAGGTCGAGCACGTCGTTTAACAGGCCGAGCAACAGGCCTCCGGCGTCGACGATGCGCTTGAGATAATCCCGTTGCCGGTCGTCGGCAGCGGTTTTCATCAGAAGGCGCGCCAGGCCGAGGATGGCATTCATCGGCGTACGGATTTCGTGGCTCATGTTGGCCAGGAAAGCGCCTTTGGCCAGCGCGGCCGATTCCGCCAGGTTTTTCGCGTCCAGCAGCGCCGCTTCGGCGCGCTTGCGTTCCTGGATTTCGACGGCCAGCTGGGTGTTTTGCAGTTCCAGCGCCCGTGTCCGCTCCCGAACCAGATTCTCCAGATAGCTGCGGTAGCCCAGCAACTCGCTTTCCGTACGGCGCGTCTCGGTCACGTCGCGCAGGAAAAGGACGATGGTCGCCGGGTCTTCCGCGCGGGAAGCGCTCAGGCCGGTAAAGAAGATTTGCAGCACCAGCGGCGCGCCGTCGCCGCGCGTCACGGAAAATTCGCGCGCGTCGATAAAACCGGAAAAATCCCGCGCATCCCTTAAGGTTCCGGCGACAAAGTCTTTCCAGGCAGCATCGGGAAACAGTCCTTCCGCCGTCAAGGCATACAGTTCGAACACCGTATCGGCGTTAAAAAGTCTGACCGCCTGCTGATTGGCGATCTGGATACGGCCATCTGCCTCGACCAGGAGAATCGCGTCGGGGGTCGTTTCGACCAGCGTCCGATAAAGCGCTTCGTTGCGTTGGACGGCAAGCATCGCCCGATGCGCGTCGGTAACGTCCTGGATCAGTGTCAGCAGGCCATGCACCGTGCCGGAGCTGGAGGTCAGGCGGACGCTCTGCCACTGGCAGGTGGCGCGGGCGCCGGCCTTCGTCCGGCAGTCCTGCAAGAGGCTGGGAGTGCGGCCATCCCTTTGTAGCGCCTCCTTCAGGCGAACGACAAAACCCGCTTTGTGTTCGTCGGGAAGCAGCAGTTCCATCAACGATTTGCCCAGCGCCTCGTCCCGCGACCAGCCGAATATCGAAGTCGCCTGCACGTTCCACTCGGTGACGATCCCCGTTCTCTCGGTCACGATCACGGCGACCGGCGCGAGGTCGTACAAGCCGCGATAGCGCATCTGGCTATCTCTTAGCGCCGCCTCCAGGGCGTGCCGGTCATTACAGTCTTCAAACAGCACCGTCACCCGGCGGCCCGCTTCTCCGGCAGAAAGCGCCACCGGGTTGGCGGCGACGGCGCTCTTGGCGCGGAACCAGATCCAGCCGCCCGCCACCTGGCGCAACCGAATCGGCGGCAACAGCGCGCCGGTAGCGGACGGTTGCGCCTCGCTGTCGATGAAACCGCCGATCCACGTCCGCCAAGTAGCGAGATCCTGGGGATGGATGCGGGCTTCGAGTTCTTCGAGAGAAAATACGGGTCGGTCAACCGGTTCGCCGAGGCGGGCGAGCAGCCCCCCGGAGGCTGAACCATACCGGGGGTCGCCTTGAACCTCCCAATATGCCAGTCTTGCCAAATCCGCCGCTTGCTTCAGGCCGGCGGAGGTTGCGGGCAGCGAAAGCATCGAATTGCGGCGCTGGCCTAGAACAGTTCGATGTCGTCGCTTGTCGCCATGCGCCCGGCGAAGAAATTGTCGATCGCCTCCTGCACCGGTACGCCGGCCAGAACGGCCTCGAACATCGCGCGCTCGTCCGGGGTGGAGTACTTGGCGCGAATCGAATTCTGCAAAACCGCCCACTCGTCCGGGTTGTAGAGACGGGAGCGATCGGCGACCAGGCCACCAAGCAACGAAAGGCTATGGCAAACGTGGTCGAGCCGCTGCACCAGTTTGTCGTAGAACTGGAATGCGACAATCGTGTGGTTGACCATCCCGGAAACCTGTCCGGCCATTCCCGTTAGCGACTCTTTGGCCGCACCCACCTCTCCCCCGCCGGGCAAGCTGGCGAGCGACGCGGACATGGCGTGCACATAACCGGCCATCGCCGTAAAACTTTCCGACAAAACGTTGACCGAGGCATTGCTGTCGCGCATCGCGCTCTCGATCTGTGCCGCCGAGAGTTCGAGCATCAGCACGGTTTCGCGAACCTGGCTCCAGTCCAGATCGGGCGCCGCCGCACGCGACCCGGCGGCCGGTTCCTTGCTTGTATTCATCGCTGTCCTCTATCGGCCGCAGCCACGCCCGGATTGGCGTATCGCCCCGCACAAAGCCGCAACCATAGCGCAATTATCGGAGATCCGGCAAATCGATAAACCGCGCCCGCCGAGCGATGGAACCGGCAAAGCAGCGTTCGGGCAGAGGATTCTGGCGGAAACGGGTCTAGCGGACGCTCAAACCTTCTCGGCGATGCCCGCGAGCAGCTTCTGTAGCTCGCCGTCCTGGTACATCTCGCGCATGATGTCCGATCCGCCGACGAATTCGCCGCGCACATAGAGCTGCGGAATCGTCGGCCAGTTGGCGAAATCCTTGATACCGTTACGAATCTCCGGGTTTTCCAGCACGTTGACGCTGAAAAACTCGGGTACACCACAGGCTTTCAGAATTTGTACCGCCGTCGCCGAGAAACCGCATTGCGGGAATTGCGGCGTCCCTTTCATATATAGGGCGACCGGGTTGTTGCCGACCTGCTCCTTGATTAGCTGCTGTACGTCCATGAAGAGCCTCATAATAGTTGAGCAAAAACATCGAGAATAAGTTTATCCTCGACAGGCGTTTTGCGTCAAGGCAGGCGGCCGCCACTGACACGTTCAATAGCGGCCAGGTCGCGCCAACTGCCCACTTCGGAAAACCCTTGCACGCCGAGAAGCTCGCGTACCCGGGCCGCCTGATCGTAACCGTGCTCGACCAGCAGCCAGCCGCCCGGCAACAAATGCGGCCGGGCGCCGGCGACGATCTGGCGGATACACGCCAACCCATCGCCGCCCGTCACCCCGTCGGTGAGCGCGCGGCGCGGCTCGAACGGCAAACCGTTTTGCAACAGGTGGGGATCGCCGGAAGCGACATACGGGGGGTTGGACACGATAATGTCGAAACGTTCCCGGCCGAGCGGCGAGTACCAGTCGCCGGCAAAGAACCGGATCTGCACGCCGTGTCGCCGGGCGTTGGCGCGCGCCACGGCGAGCGCCTCGGGCGAAATATCGGCCGCCGCCAGATTCGCCGCCGGGCAGAAACGCGCCAGCGAGACGGCGACGATGCCCGAACCGGTACCGAGATCGACGATGCGCGGCGTCTCCCGCTTTGCCGCCATTTCCTTTGCCACCCCGACCAGAACCTCGGTGTCGGGCCGAGGGATCAAGACAGCCGGCGAAACCAGAAAGCAGAGACCGAGAAAGTCGGCGCTTCCCGTCAGGTAGGCCAGCGGTTCGCCGCCCGCGCGCCGCGCCACCAGAGCCCCGAACCGCGCGGCCTGTTCTGCCGTCAGCGGGAGTTCGGGGCGGGCAATCAGGTCGACATGGCCGTATCCGGCGACGTGTTCGAGCAACAGCCGGGCGTCCAGCCGATCGATGTGCCGGCTGGCGTCACGCCAGGCCGCGCCGATGCGGCTCGCGCATTCCATCTTGCCGGCTCACGCTCTTTTCACGGCGACTTCACGCTCCGCCATCGGCCAGAGCCGCAAGTTGTTCCGCCTGATGCTCGGTGGTGAGGGCGCCGACCAGTTCGTCGATGTCGCCGTCCATGATCGAATCGATTTTGTACAGCGTCAGATTGATGCGGTGGTCGGTCACCCGACCCTGCGGAAAGTTGTAAGTGCGGATGCGTTCCGACCGGTCGCCGCTGCCGATCAGGCTTTTGCGCGTCGACGCGATGCTGGCCTGTTGCGCGCGCTCCCGGGCGTCCTTGATGCGCGCCACCAGAACCGACATGGCCTGCGCCTTGTTCTTGTGCTGCGACCGGTCGTCCTGGCACTCGACGACGATGCCGGTCGGCAGGTGCACGATGCGTACCGCCGAGTCGGTCTTGTTGATGTGCTGCCCGCCGGCGCCCGAAGCGCGAAAGGTATCGACGCGGATCTCGGCCGGATTGATTTGAACGTCTTCCAGCTCGTCGGCCTCCGGCATCACGGCGACGGTGCAAGCCGACGTGTGGATGCGGCCCTGGGTCTCGGTTTCCGGGACGCGCTGCACGCGGTGGCCTCCCGACTCGAACTTGAGCCGGGAATAGACTCCGTTGCCGGCGATGCGGGCGATCACTTCCTTGTAGCCGCCGATGTCGGACGCCGACGAAGAGACCACTTCGACCTGCCAGCGCTTGCGCTCGGCGTAGCGGGTGTACATGCGAAAGAGATTGCCGGCAAACAGCGCCGATTCGTCGCCGCCGGTGCCGGCGCGAATTTCGAGAAACACGTTGCGGTCGTCGTTGGCATCCTTGGGCAAGAGCAGCTTTTGCAGCTCGATTTCGAGTTCCGGCAGCTTGTCTTTGGCCGCTTTCATCTCCGCTTCGGCCAGTTCCTTCATCTCGGGATCGGCCATCATTTCGAGCGCCGATTGCAGGTCTGCCCCGGTCTGCCGCCAGGTCTGGTAGCGCGCCACCACGGGCACAAGCTCGGCGTGCTCGCGCGAAAGCTTGCGATACTGATCCATGTCGCGCGTCGCCTCGCCGCTCGCCAGTACGCGATCCAGCTCATCGAGGCGGCCGGTCAGATTTTCGAGTTTGTCGCGGATGCTCTGTTTCATGTAACCCTGTTGGCGGGACGCGCCCCTAGTCGCCGGCGTGCAGGTGGAAAAGGCGCGCCACGAGCGCCTGCAACTCGCCCGGATCGCCCTCCGCCCGATTCAGCGCTTGCGTCGGCGCGTGCAGGAATTTGTTGGTCAGGCGATGCGATAGCTGATCGAGCACGCGCGCCGGGTCTTCGCCCTTGGACAGCAATTTCAGCGCGTGCTCCATCTCGTGCCGGCGCGTGCGCTCGGCGGCATCGCGCAGGGAACGGATAATCGGCACCGCGCCGCGCGTTTCCATCCAGCGCACGAAGCCGTCCACCCGCTCGGCGATGATCGCTTCGGCGTCGAGCACCGCAGCCTGGCGCGATTCGAGACCGGATTCGACGACGTTTGCCAGATCGTCGACGGTGTAGAGAAACACGTCGTCCTTTTCGCCGACCTCGACTTCGATGTCGCGCGGTACGGCGAGATCGACCATGAATATCGGGCGGTGACGGCGTGCCTTGATGGCGCGCTCGACCATGCCCAAGCCGATGATCGGCAAAGGGCTGGCGGTACAGCTGACGACGATGTCGAACTGCCAGAGGCGGTCGGCGATGTCGTCCAGGCGGATTGCCGTGCCGCCAAACCGCCCGGCCAGCGCCGCGCCACGTTCGACGGTGCGGTTGGCGACGACGATCTGCTTCGGGTTTTGCGCCGCGAAGTGCGTCGCGCAAAGATCGATCATCTCGCCGGCGCCGATGAAGAGAATGCGCTGCTCGCCGATGTGCTCGAAGATACGCTCGGCGAGATGCACGGCGGCGGCGGCCATCGAGACGATGTTGGCGCCGATGGCGGTGGTTGACCGCACTTCCTTGGCGACCGCGAACGAGCGTTGAAACAGCTTGTGCAGCGTCGTTCCCAGCGTGCCGGCCGCTTCGGCGGCACGTGCCGCATCCTTCATCTGGCCGAGAATTTGCGGCTCGCCGATGACCATCGAGTCGAGGCCGCTGGCGACGCGAAAAGCGTGCCGCACGGCATCACGCTCGGGAAACGTGTAGAGATAAGGCTCGATTTCGTGGCGGGCGATGCGGTGGTAGTCCAGCAGCCATCGCGTGGCGGCGTCGGGCGTGTCGGTCGCGCAGTAAAGCTCGGTGCGGTTGCAGGTCGACAGAATGGCCGCCTCGCTGACTTCCTTGGCGCGCGTGAGATCGGCCAGCGCATGTTTCAGTTTCTCGGCCTGAAACGCCACCTGCTCACGCACCGAAAGAGGCGCCGTGTGGTGGTTGATTCCGAGGGTGAATAGCGTCATGCGATGGAGGTCGGGTCGGACGTGAGGCCGCGAGGGAGCAGATTATATCACCCGCCCCCTTCGCTCTTCGGGCGGAGGGGCGCGGCAAAGCGACGCCAGCTACAACTGTTCCTCGGCAATCGACTGCAACGAACGGGTCACGCTTTGCAACTTGCGGTCGACTTCATCGGCTGTCAGGCCGACGCCGGCGACTTCTTGGCGCAAGCTTTCCAGCAGCCCGATCAGCTCGGACTCCTGGGCGCTGGTCAGTCCGCAGCGAACGAACGCCGTCTCGAAGCGCTCGATCACCACGCTGACCGCTTGTTTGCCAAGCTCCTGACTGACGCGCTGGTGTTCGCGCAGCTCTTCCGTCATGCCGAGAATCTCGCCCAGAGCATAGCGGATGCCGTCCTGTTTGCGGCGGTTGTCCAGCTCGATGAGCAGCGAAGCAACCCGCGCTTCGGCGCCTTCGGCCAGCATCGCGACGTTGTCGCGGATGCGGCCGCGCACTTCCGCATCGTCGGGAACGTGGCTCATCAGGATCGAAACGTGCGGGTAGTTGATGACCATGCGCGTTTTGAACTCGAAAATCCGTCCGATACCGTACAGCTTTTCGATAATGACAGAGTATTCCCTGGAGCTGTCTCCCGTCGTGCTTTCGGTCAGCGTCTCCTGCGGCGAACGCACCTGCACCGCGCCCGCCAGATCGTAGTGCTTCAGCGTGATCAGGACTTCCTGCGCGACTTCGCGCAAGGTGGCGCAGGAGAAGCATTTGGACAGAAACTGGAGCACCATGCCCAGTTCGCCCATGCTGGTCATCGCCGTCATCGCGACCTTTTGCGCATAGTTGGCCTGCTGGCGGAACGAAGAGCGTTCCGAGGCCAGCCGGTGCGTGGTACGCAAATGCCGGAGCAGGTTGGGCAGGTCGACAGGATGCGTCAGCGCTTCGTCACATCCGGCCGCATGGGCTTCATCGACTGTCGCTTGAGTGGCATCGTTGCCGAGCAGCAGGACGACGTGGGTGTCGTGCAACTGCCCGTCGCCCCGAATATCCCGGCAAAGTTCGATGCCCGGCGCGTCCGGGAGGTTGGCGGAGAGCAGCAGGATGGCCGGCTGGATCTCGCTGAGCCGGGAAGCGCAGGCTATCCCGTCGGAAAAGCCGCGCACGTCGAAATCCGCAGAAAACGTCTGCTCGACGGTGGCGCGAAAGGCCGCATCTGCATCGGCAACATACAGCAGTGGCAGATCGCTCATATTTTCCCCTCCCTGGTTTTTGCGGGCGCTGCCAAAATGTTACCGTACCTGTGACACCGATATATCCCCGCCGGGCGTGTCCCCGTTCCGGCAATGACCAGCCCATAACTACCCGCCATCGAGCCCGGAACCAGTGTAGCGGATAGCGTTGTTTCCGGGAAGCGGGGCCAGTAGTGCGGTGATGGGCAGGATCGGCGGCAATCTGCCGTCGGCCAGCACGTCGCCCCGCTTGATGAGATCCTGGTAGAGCAGGCCGACATAAACCATCATGCGCAGCGCCATGTATTTATCGACGCTGCTCTGGAATTCGATCAGCAGGTAATTCTACTTTGTCAGATCGGATTTCAACCACCTACTGCTGTCATGAGAAACAATGCGACGCATTGTTTCTCATGTAATTTAGTTTGGGGTTGGCGGATACGACGCCGACTCAAATGCTCTGATAGCATCGCTTCTCTGGCCGCCTCCGCACTCGCGTACTTCGATCCCCGCTTCGCGCCGTACCTTCCCTGCTTCCAGAGCCTTACCCGCCCGGTCGAGGGTCCCGCGCGCCTCTATTTGCGCGGCCTGTTCCGGTGCCGGCGGCGCAATATGGAGAAGATGGCAGAAACCGTGTCGGGAGACCGGCACCAGAGGCTCCACCACACGCTGGGCGGGCCGGCCAGGGATCGCCGCGGCGTGCGCCGGCAACTGGTCGCCGGCGCCGGCATGCATTTCGGCCACGCTTGCGCACCGGCGATCGGCGGGAGCGCCTCAGCCGAGAAAGGCGGCATGTCCGCCGGCGTTGCCCGCCAATGGAACGGGCGGCCGGGCAAGACCGACAACAGCCGGGCCGGCGTCTTCGCCGCCACGGTGCGGGACCGGGGCGCCGCCCTGGCCGGGGGCGGGCTGTATGCCCCCGAGGCGTGGTTCGCCGATGCGGCCCGTTGCCGGGATGCGGGGATTCCCGTGGTGGTGGAATTTCGCACCGAGGGCGGGATGGCGCCGACCATGGTTCACCGCTTGCGGCGGGGGGGCTGCGTTTCGCCCGCGCCGTGCCGGATGCCGGCTACGGGCATCTGCCGTGGCTGTTGCGCGTCCTGGAGGGCGGGCGTGAAACCTTCCTGGCGGAAGCCCGTTCGGATCAGGCTACCTGCCTGTCCGACCCGGCGCCGGCCGGTGCGCCGCGAAATCGATGGCTCGAAGCTGGAGTTCTGCCTGTCCGATGCCAGGCCCCGGGCCGGCTTGCGCCGGCTGGCGGACATGCGGGCGGCGCGGCACTTCGTGGAACGGGCGCCCGGGGATGCCGGGGGCGCCCGTGGCGTGGCGGGCTATCAGGCGCGCGGCTCCAACGCCCGGCACCATCGCATGGCGCCGGCCATGGTCGCGCCGACGCCCCCCGCCAAGGGGCGGCCGGCACACTGCGGGACGGCAGAACCGCTGTCCCGCAACGGCCTCGCCCAGATCATGCGCCACAAGCCGCCCAGCAAGATCGAAACCGATGCCGATCCCGTCGCCTCCATCGAGGAGCGCCACCGACGACGACAACTTGCACGGGATTTTGCCTGCCGGAAACAAGCCGCTACCCTTTCCTCATCAGCTGGCAATGGAGTCTGACAAAGTAGAACTACAATCGCGGCCAGCCACCCGGACGGACACCGCCATGAGCAAAGGCTTCTGCTGTATCGGACTACTCAACCCGAAGTCGCCGGAAAACGTCGGCTCGGTGCTGCGCGCCGCCGGCTGTTACGGCGTCAATACCGTCTTTTATACCGGCGTCCGTTACGACCGCGCAAAGGCGTTTGTTACCGACACCAAGAAAGTTCACCGGAAAATACCGCTGATCGGCATCGAAAACCTGCAGGACGTCATCCCGCTCGGCTGCACCCCGGTCGCCGTCGAGCTG
>JACQYA010000105.1 GCA_016208425.1 Betaproteobacteria bacterium | reverse complement strand
GCTGCTGCCGGCGGTCGGCACGGACTGGCGCTGGCTGCAAGAACGGACAGACTCGCCCTGGTATCCGGGCGTGGTGCGGCTGTTCCGGCAAACATCGGCAGGCAGGTGGGAGGAGACGGTCGGGGAGGTGGCGCGGGCGCTCAAGAGCGTGATCGACGACCAGGCCAAACTGCCCGGCTTGCCGGTTGTCCGGCCACAGCCCCGAGTACTTGAACTCGTCAAGCAGGCCGATGCGCTGTCCGGCAAGGGGTGCCACGCCGAGGCAGCAGAAGTTTGCCGACAAGCCATCGCGCTGCAACCGGACTGTTTCGACGCCCACATCCATCTTGGCAACTCGCTGAAAAAACAGGGGCGTCTCCGCGATGCCGAAGCGTCCTGCCGCCGCGCCATCGAACTGAGACCCGATCAAGCCCTGGCGCATTACAACCTGGGCAACGCCCTGTTCCTGCAACGCGAGCTTGACGGAGCGGAAAGCGGCTATCGGCGAGCCATCGAACTCCAGCCGGACTATTTGGCGGCGCACGTCAACCTGGGCAGCCTGCTGAAAGATAGCGCGCGCTTTGCCGAAGCCGAAGCCGCCTACCGGAGCGCCCTCGAACTGAAGCCGGATTTTGCCGAAGGCCGCTGGAACCTGTCGTTGCTGCTGCTCTTGCAGGGGAAATACGCCGAGGGCTGGCCGTATTACGAAGCGCGCTACGATCCGGCGCACCGGGATCGTCCGGCCACCAAACCCCGGCTTCCTTTTCCCCAATGGCAGGGCGAGCCGCTTGCCGGCAAATCCCTGGTCGTCTGGGGCGAGCAGGGTCTGGGCGACGAGATCCAGTTTGCCCGCTATCTGCCGCTGCTCAAGGCGCGCGGGCTCACGCGCCTGACGCTGGTCGGCCAGCCGGCGTTGAAAACGCTGCAACAATCGACGCCCGGAGCCGATGCGGTCATCAGCCTTGGCGAGGCTCTGCCCGCCCATGACTACTGGACTTTTCTCCTGAGTTTGCCGCTGCGCTTCGGAACGACGCTACAAACCATCCCGGCCACCCTGCCCTATCTCCGCGCCGACCCCGAGCGCATGGCGCGCTGGCGGGTTCGCCTGCCTCGAGACGGCTTCAAGGTCGGCCTGGTCTGGCGGGGCAGCGCCGGACACAAGAACGACGCGAACCGCTCGCTCCCGGGTTTGGCCGCCTTGGCGCCGTTGTGGGCGGTTCCCGGCGACACCGCCGCCATCGTCGCCCAGCTCGATCTGGTCGTCTGCGTCGACACCTCGGTCGCCCACCTCGCCGGCGCGCTCGGCAAGCCCTGCTGGGTGCTGCTGCCGGCGGTCGGCACGGACTGGCGCTGGCTGCAAGAACGGGCAGACTCGCCCTGGTATCCGGGCGTGGTGCGGCTGTTCCGGCAAACATCGGCAGGCAGGTGGGAGGAGACGGTCGGGGAGGTGGCGCGGGCGTTGATGGATTGTGCGGGGAATTTGCCGTATTCCCCGCATTCCGGGGATTCGCAACCGGTGGCCGGTGGCGCAAAGCCGCCGGATAAAGAAATCGAACCCCTGGTTTCCCTGTTCGCACAACAGCGTTTTGCCGAAGCCGAGATCCGGGCGCGGGCAGCAACCGGACGCTATCCGCGCAACGCTTTCGTCTGGAAGGCGCTGGGCGCCTGTCTCAGCGCGCAGGGAAAGAAAGCCGACGCCATCGAACCGATGCAGAAAGCGGCAGCGCTGGATCCCGACGATGTCGAAAACCACCTCAACCTCGCGCTCGCCTTGAAGCATCAAGGCCGCTTGGCCGAAGCCGAGAGCAGTTATCGGCGGGTGGTCGGATTACAGCCGGAGCATGTCGACGCACGGGTCAATCTGGGCAACGTACTGCGCGATCTGGGGCGCGCTATCGACGCGGAGCAGAGCTATCGGCGCGCCATCGCGCTGAAGCCCGACTGCGGCCCGGCGCATTTTGGCCTGGGCGTCGCCCTGAATGGTCTGGGGCGCCTGGCCGAAGCCGAAAGCAGCTACCGGCGCGCCATCGAGATCAAACCGGGCTTGGTTCGGGCGCACGGCAATCTGGGCAACACCCTGAAGGATCTCGGCCGCCTGGCCGAAGCCGAGAGCAGTTACCGGCGCGCCATCGAGCTGGATCCGCAGTACGTTCACGCCACCTTCAATCTGGGCGTGGCGCTGAACGAACAAAATCGGAATGCCGAAGCGGAAAGCCTGTTTCGGCGGACGATAGAACTCCAACCGAGCCATGTCGAAGCGGCCATCAACCTGGGCAACATCCTGAAAGAACGGCAAGACTGGGGTGGAGCCGAGCGCTATTACCGGCAAGCCATCGCGCTGCGGCCGGAGTCTGCCGAAGCGCGGCACAACCTCGGCATCCTGCTGCTTTCGCTGGGCAGGTATCGCGCAGGCTGGCCGTATTACGAAGCCCGCTATCGCCCGGAACTGAAGGAAGCGGCGGTCGGTACGCCGAATCTCGCGTTCCCGCAATGGCAGGGAGAAGCGCTCGCCGGCAAGAGCCTGGTCATCTGGCCGGAGCAGGGTCTGGGCGACGAAATACAGTTTGCGCGCTACCTGCCGCCGCTCAAGGCGCAGGGGTTGGCGCGCCTGACGCTGATCTGCCAGCCCGGACTGAAGCCGCTTCTGCAATCGATGGCGGGAGCAGACGCCGTGCTCACTGCGGGAGAGCACCTCCCGCCCCACGATTACTGGGCGTTTCCGCTCAGTCTGCCTTTGCATTTCGGCACCACGCTGGAAACGGTTCCCGCCGCGCTGCCCTATCTGACGGCCGACCCGCGGCGCATCGAGCGCTGGCGCCCCCGCCTGCCGGAGGCGGGCTT
>JACQYA010000108.1 GCA_016208425.1 Betaproteobacteria bacterium | reverse complement strand
GCGGGGACGACGCCCCCGTCCAGGATTCCTGGCTGGTGGCGCCCGCCGACCTCGACCGGGACGGCGCGACCGACCTGCTCGTCGGCTCGTCGGTCGGCGAAGCACAGGCCGTCTTCGGGAAAAAATGGTTCGACCCGGCGGCGCCACAGGGGCGTCCGACGATTAGTTCGGTCTCTGTTGGCAGCGGCAGCGCGACCATCAACTTCTCGGCGGTCGGCACCTTTGGCGGTTTTCCGGCCGCTTCCTATACCGCAACCTGCGAAGCGGGCGGCCAGGCATCCGGGACAGCAAGCGGCAGCGCTTCGCCGATCACCGTGAAAAACTTGGCGGGCAACATCGCTTACCGGTGTTACGTGGTGGCTTCGAACGGTGGCTACACCAGCGCCGCTTCGGCCTCGACCAGCGTCATTCCGAAAACCGCCAGAAAATACAGTTTGGGACCGGTTTTGATGTTGCTGCTGGATTGAGCGACAGACCCGGATAGACGCAGGCATGCGCCATCGCCCGGGTCTCTGCCAAACGAAAATAGAGTTCCGGCCGCTTAAAGCCGCGCCAACCTTGTTCTGTGGGTCGGCTCTCGGGGATAGCGCCCGTTTTGCCCGCCCTTCCGGCGAGAGCGGCTGGCGCGCCTTTATCCATGCGGCAGCCGGCGCTGCTGACCGGATTTTTGTTCTAAAATCCAGAGTTTTTGCCGTACCAAATCCGGAGTTATTCCCATGCCCCCCCGCGATCAATCGCTGCCTTATATCCGCGCCATCTCCCCTTACCAGCCCGGCAAGCCGATCACCGAGCTGGCTCGCGAGATGGGCATTCCGGTCGAGCGCATCGTCAAACTCGCATCGAACGAAAACCCGTTAGGCATGAGTCCGAAGGCGAAGGGGGCGATGGAGAAGGCGATTGCAACGCTGGAGCGTTACCCGGACGACTTCGCGCTCAAAAAAGCGCTGGCGGATTGCACCGGCCTGGGGATGGAGCGCATCGTTCTCGGCAACGGCTCGAACGACGTGCTGGATCTGATCGCCCGCGTTTTCTTGGCGCCGGGCCGTTCGGCGATTTTTGCGCAGCACGCCTTTGCCGTTTATCCGCTGGCGTCGCTATCGGCCGGCGCGGAACCGATTGCCGTTCCGGCCAAGGATTTCGGCCACGATCTGGACGCCATGCTTTCGGCGATCCGGCCGGACACCCGCCTGATCTGGATCGCCAACCCGAACAACCCGACCGGCACCTTTCTCCCGTACCCGCAACTGAAAGCCTTTCTGCAAGCCGTTCCGCCCGATGTGGTGGCCGTGCTCGACGAGGCTTACAACGAATATCTGCCGCCGGCCGAGCGCGCAGATACGACGGGCTGGCTGGCGGAATTCCCCAACCTGGTCGTCACCCGCACTTTTTCGAAAATTTACGGCCTCGCCGGTCTGCGCGTCGGTTATGCGATGGCATCGGCGGAAATCGCCGACCTGATGAACCGCGTGCGGCAGCCGTTCAACTGCAACAATCTCGCGCTAGCGGCGGCGGCGGCGGCGCTCGACGACCACGAGTTCGTAGCGCGCAGCTACGCGTTGAATCGGGCGGGCATGGAGCAGATCGTCGGTGGGTTGAAACGGCTCGGGTTCTCGCATATCCCTTCGCACGGCAATTTCGTGACCTTCAAAGCCGGCGACGCGGCGACGTTGAACCGGAAGCTGCTCGGGCAGGGCGTGATTGTTCGGCCGATTGGCGGCTACGGCATGCCGGAATGGCTGCGCGTGACGATAGGCACCGAGGCCGAGAACGGGCGCTTCCTCGATGCGCTGGAAAAATCCCTTTAACGGATAGCGGCAATGAGCGATTTTCCCGAATTCGGCAAGGTGGTTATCTTTGGCGTCGGCCTGATCGGCGGTTCGTTCGCGCTCGGGCTCAAAGCGGCGGGGCAAGTCGGCGAGGTGGTCGGCTTCGGCCGCGGCCTCGCCTCTCTGACGCATGCGCTCGAACTGGGCATCATCGACCGCGTCGGCTTCAATACCGGGCAGGAAGTCGCCAGCGCCGACCTGATCCTGATCGCCACGCCGGTCGGCCAGATGCCGGAGGTCATGGCGCGTATCGCCCCTTACATCGGCGCGCAGACGGTGGTCACCGACGGCGGCAGCACGAAAGCGGGCGTAGCCGCGGCGGCACGGGCACATTTTGGAGAAAAGCTCGGCCAGTTCGTACCGGCGCACCCGATCGCCGGCGCCGAAAACAGCGGCGCGGCAGCCGCCCGCGCCGATCTCTACCTGAACAAGAAAGTCGTGCTCACGCCGCTGCCGGAAAACTCGGTGCTCAACGTCGCGCGCGTGCGCTCGGCGTGGGAATGGTGCGGCGCGCAAACGCACGAGCTGGCGCCCGCCGAACACGACCGCGTTTTTGCGGCGGTCAGCCATCTGCCGCACCTGCTCTCGTTCGCGCTGGTGCACGACATTGCCGTGCGCGACAACAGCGGGCTGTTCTTCAGCTACGCGGCGAGCGGCTTTCGCGACTTCACGCGCATCGCCGCCAGCCACCCGGAAATGTGGCGCGATGTCTGCCTCGCCAACCGCGTCGCCCTGCTCGAAGAACTCGACCGCTACCGCGCGCAACTCGACGAGTTGCGCGACGCGCTGCACCGGGGCGACGGCAAAAAACTCGAAGAGACCTTCGATGTGGCAAGGGCGGCCCGCCGTGCCTGGGCCGACAACAAACTCTGAACCCAAAAAGGCGATTATGGAATTTCTCGATCTGCCGTCGGTACTCGCCGCCAGGGGCACGGTGCGCCTGCCCGGCTCGAAAAGCATCTCCAACCGCGTGCTGCTGCTCGCCGCGCTGGCGTCCGGCGACACCGAAGTCCGCGACCTGCTGGCATCGGACGACACGGCGCGCATGCTCGATGCGCTCGGGCGGCTCGGCGTCGAGATCGATGCGCTCGGCGACAACGCTTTCCGCGTCCACGGCGCGGGCGGCACCTTTCCGGTCAAGCGGGCCGACCTCTTTCTCGGCAACGCCGGCACGGCCTTTCGCCCGCTGACCGGCGCCCTGGCTCTGGCCGGCGGCCACTACACGCTGTCCGGCGTCGCGCGCATGCACGAGCGGCCGATCGGCGATCTGGTCGACGCGCTGCGCCAAATCGGCGCCGATATCGCTTATTCCGGCAACGAGGGCTTCCCGCCGCTAGAGATACGTCCGGCGACGAGTCGTCCGGGCGGCGCGGTCGAGGTGCGGGGCGACGTGTCCAGCCAGTTCCTGACCGGCTTGTTGATGGCGCTGCCGCTGACCGGCGTCGAAACGACCGTGGAAGTGGTCGGCGAGCTGATCTCCAAGCCCTACATCGAAATCACGCTGGCGACGATGGCGCGCTTTGGCGTGCAGGTGTTGCGCGACGGCTGGCAGCGCTTCACGGTGCCGGCCGGATCGTCGTATCGCTCGCCGGGCGTGGTCTATGTCGAGGGCGACGCCTCGTCGGCCTCGTATTTCCTGGCACTCGGCGCGATTGGCGGCGGCCCGCTGCGCGTCGAAGGCGTCGGCCGCGATTCGATCCAGGGCGATGTCCGGTTCGCCGACGCGCTGGCTCAAATGGGCGCGCGCATCGAAATGGGGCCGAACTGGATCGAGGCTTCGGCTCCGGCCGATAATGTGCTGCACGGCATCGCGCTCGACTGCAACCATATTCCCGACGCCGCCATGACGCTGGCCACCACGGCGCTCTTTGCCCAAGGCACGACCACCTTGACCCATATCGCCAGCTGGCGCGTCAAGGAAACCGACCGCATCGCCGCCATCGCCACCGAATTGCGCAAACTCGGCGTCTCCGTCGACGAGGGGCACGATTTCATTCGCGTTACGCCGCCGGCGAAGATCGCCGACTTGCGTCCGGCCACCATCGATACCTACGACGACCACCGCATCGCCATGTGTTTTTCGCTCGTCGCGCTGGCGACGCCGATCCGCATCAACGACCCGAAATGCGTCGCCAAGACCTTTCCCGATTATTTCGCGCGCTTCGCCGAAGTGACGCAAGCGGTTCCGGTAATTGCCGTGGACGGCCCGTCGGCGTCGGGCAAGGGAACCGTCGCGGCGCGCGTGGCGGCGGCGCTCGGCTGGCACTACCTGGATTCCGGCGCGCTCTATCGCCTGACGGCGCTGGCGGCTCAACGCGCTGGCTTCGCCTGGGGCGACGAAGCCGCTGTCGACGCTCTCGCCGCGCTTGCCGCCAATCTCGATGTGGTATTTGGCGAGAATGGTCTGGATTCGATCCTCCTGTCCGGCGAGGAGGTCGGCGAGGCGATCCGCAGCGAGGAAATATCCTCAGGCGCGTCGCAGGTTGCCGCGCTTCCCGCAGTGCGCGCCGCCTTGCTCTTCCGCCAGCGCGCCTTCCGGCGCGCTCCCGGCCTGGTGGCCGACGGGCGCGACATGGCGTCGGTCGTTTTCCCGGATGCGGCGACCAAAGTCTTTCTTACCGCGAGCGTCAAAATTCGCGCCGAGAGGCGCTATAAGCAGTTGATCGAAAAAGGAATCGCTGCTAGTATTGCGCCCCTCTTGCTGGATTTGCGCGAACGCGACGAACGCGACAGCCGACGGTGCGTCGCGCCATTGCAGCAAAGCGAGGGCGCCGAATTGCTCGACACGACCGACCTCTCCATCGAAACAGCGGTGGCGCGGGTGCTCGGTTGGGCCAAGAAAGCGTAGCGGTAAAGGCGGTACGGCGGTTGCCGCCGCCATTGGTGTTATCGGCGCGATGCGCCGCTCCGCCGGAGCGTGTAATTTGCGGCGCGGCAAGTGCCGATAATCGTGTTTAACGTTTTTTTAACCAACCCCGCAACACTGCGGTCAGGGTCTCAAATGTCTGCCAATCCCATTATGCAAGAAAGTTTTGCCGATCTTTTCGAAGAGAGCCTCGCGCGCCAAGAAATGCGCCAGGGCGAAGTCATCACGGCGGAAGTCGTGCGCATCGACCAGAATTTCGTCGTCGTCAACGCCGGACTGAAGTCCGAAAGCTATATCGACCGTGAAGAATTCCTGAACGACCAGGGCGAACTCGAAGCCAATGTCGGCGATTTCGTCCAGGTCGCCATCGAACAACTGGAGAACGGTTTCGGCGAGACCCGCCTTTCGCGCGAACGCGCCAAGCGCGTCGCCGCCTGGAACTACCTGGAAAACGCCCTCAACGAAGGCACGCTGGTCACCGGCACGATCACCGGCAAGGTCAAGGGCGGCCTGACCGTGATGGCCAACAGCGTGCGCGCCTTCCTGCCCGGTTCGCTGGTCGACATGCGTCCGGTCAAGGACACCACGCCGTACGAAGGCAAGACCTTCGAGTTCAAGGTCATCAAACTCGACCGCAAGCGCAACAACGTCGTCGTGTCGCGTCGCGCCGTGCTCGAAGCCAGCGTCGGCGAAGAACGCGAAGCGCTGCTCTCCAACCTCAAGGAAGGCAGCGTCGTCAAGGGCATCGTCAAAAACATCACCGATTACGGCGCCTTCGTCGACCTCGGCGGTATCGACGGCCTGCTGCACATCACCGATCTGGCCTGGCGCCGCGTCCGCCACCCGTCCGAAGTGCTGGCCGTCGGCGACGAAGTGCAGGCCAAGATCCTCAAGTTCGACCAGGAAAAGAACCGCGTCTCGCTCGGCCTCAAGCAGCTCGGCGAAGATCCGTGGGTCGGCATCTCGCGCCGTTACCCGCAGAACACCCGCCTGTTCGGCAAGGTCACCAACCTCACCGACTACGGCGCCTTCGTCGAAATCGAGCAGGGCATCGAAGGCTTGGTGCACGTCTCCGAAATGGACTGGACGAACAAGAACGTCCACCCGTCCAAGGTGGTTCAGCTGGGCGACGAAGTCGAAGTGATGATTCTCGAAATCGACGAAGACCGCCGCCGCATCTCCCTCGGCATGAAACAGTGCGCGGCCAATCCGTGGGACGACTTCTCGATGAACCACAAGAAGGGCGACAAGGTTCGCGGCGCGATCAAGTCGATCACCGACTTCGGCGTCTTCATCGGCCTGCCCGGCGGCATCGATGGCTTGGTGCACCTGTCCGACCTGTCGTGGTCGATTCCCGGCGAAGAGGCGATCCGCAACTTCAAGAAGGGCGACGAGGTCGAGGCCGTGGTGCTCGCCATCGACACCGACAAGGAGCGTATCTCGCTGGGCGTCAAGCAGCTCGACGGCGACCCCTACACCAGCTACATCGCGACGCACGAGAAGAACGCCATCGTGCGCGGCACCGTCAAGTCGGTCGATGCGCGCGGTGCGCTGGTGACGCTGGACGGCGACATGGAAGCCTATCTCCGCGCCTCCGAGTTCTCGCGTGATCGCATCGAAGATCTGAGCAAGGTGCTGAAGGAAGGCGATACGGTCGAAGCGATGATTATCAACGTCGACCGCAAGTCGCGTTCGATCAACCTGTCGATCAAGGCCAAGGATCAGGCCGAACAGCAAGAAGCGATGCAGAAGTTCGCCGGCGACAGCAACGCAGCCAGCTCGGGCACGACCAACCTCGGCGCGCTGCTCAAGGCCAAGCTGAACAACCCGCAATAAGGTTCAAGCATGACCAAATCCGAGCTCATCGCTCTGCTGGCGGAGCGCTTCCCCCAGCTGGTGGCGAAGGATGCCGATTTTGCGGTAAAAACGATTCTCGATGCCTTGTCCGAGGCATTGGTCAAAGGCGACCGCATCGAGATTCGCGGGTTCGGCAGCTTCGCGCTGAACTATCGGCCACCGCGCGTCGGCAGGAACCCGAAATCCGGCGACAAGGTCAGCGTCCCCGAAAAATGGGTTCCGCATTTCAAGGCGGGCAAGGAATTGCGCGAGCGCGTCGACGGCGCGCCCGAAGCGAAGTAAATGGCGAAAGCCATGCGGGTCATCGGGCGGCAACGCGAGTTGCCGCCTCTTTTTTTGTGAAAGGCGAACGATGCGCATCCTGTCGTGGGCTTTCCGAATCCTCATTTTTCTGGTCTTGTTGGCGTTCGCGCTGAAAAACGCCGATCCGGTCATCCTACGCTTCGTCTCCGAGCAGGTCTGGCAAGCGCCGCTGGCCGTCGTCGCGCTGCTCTTCTTCGCGTCCGGCGCCTTGCTCGGCGCGCTGTCCTTGCTCGGCGCCGTGTTCGGCCAGCGGCGCGAGATAGCCGCGCTGCGCCGCGATCTGGAAAAGGCGCGGGCGGCGGCCACCGATTGCCCCGCCGCCAATCCGCCCCCGGCGGCATAAGCGCGATACGGCAATGATCGAACGATCGAATGATTGAATTCGAATACTGGCAGCTACTGCTGCTCCCGCTCTTCTTCGCGCTCGGCTGGCTCGCTGCGCGCGTCGATATCCGCCAGCTGGTCAAGGAATCGCGCTCGTTGCCGCGCTCCTATTTCCAGGGGCTCAACTTTCTGCTCAACGAACAGCCGGATCGCGCCATCGAGGCCTTTGTCGATGCCGTCAAGGTCGATCCGCACACGATAGAACTCCATTTCGCGCTCGGCAGCCTGTTCCGGCGCCGGGGCGAAACCGAACGCGCCATCCGCATGCACCAGAACCTCGTCGAACGCGAGCACTTGCCGCAGGATCTGAAGCTGCAAGCGCTCGCCGAGCTGGGCGAGGACTACCTGAAAGCCGGCCTGCTCGACCGCGCCGAAGAAATATTCACCAAGCTGCGCGATTCGGGTCTGGCCGAAGACGCCAAGCGTAGCCTGCTGGAGATCTACCAGCTCGAAAAAGACTGGGAAAAGGCCATCGCCATCGCCGCCGAGCTGCCCGACATCGCCTCGCAGAAAGAGATCGCCGAATACTACTGCGAGCTGGCCGCCGCCGAGCTGATCCGCTCGCGCCGCGACGAAGCGACGGCATACCTGCACACCGCCCTCGAACGCAACCGGAAATGCGTGCGCGCCAGCCTCTTGCAGGGCGACATCGAAGTCCAGAAGGACAATGTCGCGGCCGCCATCGCGTGCTGGCAGCGCATCGAACAACAAGATCCGAGCTACCTCGCGCTGGTCGCGCAGCGCCTGCTCGACGCCTACCGCCGGATGGAGCGCCGGGAGGAAGGCTTGCAGCTTCTGCGCGGCTATCTGGAACGCTACCCGTCGCTCGATCTGCTCGATGTCGTCTTCCAGCTGGTGCTCGAAGGCGAAGGGGCGAACGCGGCTTACCGGCTGGTGCGCGACGAGCTGAAACGCAACCCGACGCTGCTCGGTTTCGACAAGCTGATCGAAGCGCGCCTGGTCAATGCGCCCCCCGAGATACGCGGCGATCTCGATCTGGCGAAAGGCATCGTACAGAGCTACACCCGCCGCCTGGCGCGCTATCGGTGCGATAATTGCGGGTTCAAGGCACGCCAGTTCTATTGGCGCTGCCCGGCTTGCGGCGGCTGGGAAACCTACTCGCCGAAACGTACCGAAGAATTCGATCTGACACCTTAGGAGTTCCCCGTGAAAGTCACCGTAGTGGGTACCGGCTACGTCGGCCTGGTCAGCGGCACCTGTCTTGCCGAAGTCGGCAACGACGTGCTTTGTCTCGATGTCGACCCGGAAAAAATCCGCATCCTGCAGGAAGGCGGCATCCCGATTTACGAGCCGGGGCTGCTCGACATGGTCCGGCGCAACGTCGCCGCCGGGCGATTGCGCTTCACCACCGACGTGGCCGACGCGGTCGCGCACGGGACGATACAGTTCATCGCCGTCGGCACGCCGCCCGACGAGGACGGCTCGGCCGACCTGCAATACGTGACCGCCGCAGCGCGCGCCATCGGCAGGCACATGAACGAATTCAAAGTAGTGGTCGACAAGTCGACGGTGCCGGTCGGCACCGCCGACAAGGTGCGCGCCGCGATTGCCGAAGAACTTGGCCGCCGAAACGCGCAGCTCGAATTCAGCGTCGTTTCCAACCCGGAATTCCTCAAGGAAGGCGCGGCGGTCGACGATTTCATGCGCCCCGACCGCATCGTCATCGGCGCCGACGACGAGCGCGCCGTCGAGCTGATGCGCGCGCTCTACGCCCCTTTCCAGCGCAACCGCGAACGGCTGATCGTGATGGATGTACGCTCCGCCGAGCTGACCAAATACGCCGCCAACGCGATGCTGGCGACGCGCATCAGCTTCATGAACGAACTGGCGAATCTCGCCGAAAAGCTCGGCGCCGACATCGAGATGGTGCGTCAGGGCATAGGCTCCGACCCGCGCATCGGCTACCACTTCCTCTATCCCGGCTGCGGCTACGGCGGCTCGTGCTTCCCGAAGGACGTACAGGCGCTGCAACGCACCGCACGCCTCGATGCCGGCATTGAACTGAAGGTGCTCAACGCCGTCGAGGACGCCAATGACGACCAAAAGCGCGTGCTTTCGACAAAGGTCAAAACAAAGTTCGGTAACGATCTGAACGGCCGCAAGTTCGCCGTCTGGGGTCTCGCCTTCAAGCCCAACACCGACGACATGCGCGAAGCACCCAGCCGCTATCTGCTCGCCGACCTGTTCGCCGCCGGCGCAACGGTGACCGCCTACGACCCGGTCGCCCTCCACGAGGCGCAGCGCGTCTTCGGCGACGAACCGCGCCTGACTTACGCCGACAGCCCGATGGCGGCGCTGGCCGGTGCCGATGCGCTGATTATCGTCACCGAGTGGAAGGAATTCCGCTGCCCCGATTTCGAAGCCATCAAGCGCAGCCTCAAGACACCGACCGTCTTCGACGGCCGCAACCTCTACGAGCCGAAGCTGGTGCGCAGCTTCGGCATCGATTACCAGGCGATAGGCAGAAAATGATCCTGGTCACTGGCGGCGCCGGCTTCATCGGCGCAAATTTTGTGCTCGACTGGCTGGCGGCCAGCGACGAGCCGGTACTTAACCTCGACAAGCTCACTTACGCCGGCAATCTCGAAAATCTGGCGGCACTGAAGGACGATCCCCTCCATCGTTTCGTGCGCGGCGACATCGGCGATGCGACGCTGCTGACGCAGCTTCTGGCAGAACACCGGCCGCGCGCCATCGTCAATTTCGCCGCCGAAAGCCACGTCGACCGCTCGATCCACGGCCCCGGCGAATTCATCCAGACCAACATCGTCGGTACTTTTCATCTGCTTGAAGCCGTGCGCGCCTACTGGGGAAACCTGCCCGGCGAAGACAAGACCGCTTTCCGCTTCCTGCACGTCTCGACCGACGAGGTCTATGGCTCGCTCGAAACCTGCGATCCAGCCTTTGCCGAAACCCATCCGTATCAGCCCAACAGCCCGTATTCGGCATCGAAGGCGGCATCCGACCATCTGGTGCGCGCCTACCACCACACCTACGGCCTGCCGGTGCTGACCACCAATTGCTCGAACAACTACGGCCCTTACCAGTTTCCCGAGAAACTGATCCCCTTGGTCATCCACAACGCGCTCGGCGGCAAGCCGCTGCCGATCTACGGCGACGGCAGCAATATCCGCGACTGGCTGTACGTCGGCGACCATTGCGCGGCGATCCGGCGCGTGCTCGAAGCGGGGTGCGTCGGCGAGACCTACAACGTCGGCGGCAACGCAGAGAAAACCAACCTCGACGTCGTGCACACGCTATGCGCGATTCTCGATCAGGAACGCCCCAAGGCCAGCGGCTCGTACCGCGACCAGATTACCTTCGTCAAGGACAGGCCGGGCCACGACCAGCGCTACGCGATCGACGCGCGCAAGCTGGCCGGCGAGTTGGGCTGGCAGCCGGCCGAAGACTTTCCTTCCGGCATCCGCAAGACGGTGCGCTGGTATCTGGAACAGGCCGAGTGGGTACAGCACATCGTGAGCGGCAGCTACCGCGACTGGGTGGAGCAACAGTATGGCGACTAGCATTCTGCTGCTCGGCAAGGAAGGACAGGTCGGCTGGCAGTTGCAACGCTCGCTGGCGCCGCTGGGAACGATCCACGCCATCGACCGCGAAGACTGCGATCTGAGCGACGCCGATGCGCTACGCCGCAAGGTCAGGGAAGTCGCGCCCGGCCTGATCGTCAACGCGGCCGCCTATACGGCGGTCGACCGCGCCGAAACTGAGCCGGAACTGGCGCAAGCGATCAACGCGACGGCGCCGGGCATCCTCGCCGAAGAGGCTAAACGCACGGGTTCGCTGCTCGTGCATTACTCGACCGACTATGTTTACGACGGCACGAAGCGCGGCGCCTACATCGAAGAAGATGCTTCCGCGCCGCAAAGCGTTTACGGGCGCAGCAAGCTCGCTGGCGACCAGGCGGTGATCTCCAGCGGCTGCCGCGCGCTGATCTTTCGCACCAGTTGGGTGTTCGGCGCGCGCGGACAAAACTTCGTCAAGACCATCCTGCGTCTGGCGGCGGAGCGCGAAGCCTTGAGCGTGGTCGACGACCAGGCCGGACAGCCGTCGCCGGCCGCGATGATCGCCGATGTCACCGCCCTCGTGCTCGCCGCGCTCAGACGCGACGGCCGGCAAGACAGCTGGTCCGGGGCAACCCTCTACCATCTCGCCGGGCAAGGCGCCGTCACCTGGAACGGCTTTGCCCGCGAAATCGTCGCGCAGGCGGCGCAAACGCCCGGTTTTGAATTGAAGCTGCTGCCGGAAAACATCGCCGGCATCCCGACCAGCGGCTATCCGCTGCCGGCCGCCCGCCCGGCCAATTCGCGCCTCGATTGCGGCAAGATCGAACGCGACTTCGGCATCGAACTGCCCGACTGGCGCCCCTACCTTGCCCGCATGTTGCAACTACTCGCCCTGAAAAAAGCCAATGGTTACTAAGTCCAGAAAAGGCATCATCCTCGCCGGCGGTTCCGGCACGCGGCTGCACCCGGCCACGCTGGCGGTTTCCAAGCAGTTGCTGCCGATCTACGACAAGCCGATGATCTACTACCCGCTGGCCACGCTGCTGCTGGCCGGGCTACGCGACATCCTGATTATCTCGACGCCGCAGGACACGCCGCGCTTCGAGCTGCTGCTCGGCGACGGTGCGCGCTGGGGAATCAATATCCAGTACGCCGTGCAGCCCTCTCCCGACGGTCTGGCGCAAGCCTTCCTGATCGGCGAATCGTTCATCGGCGGCGCTTCCAGCGCGCTGGTGCTCGGCGACAACATCTTCTACGGCCACGATTTTGCAACGCTGGTCAAGGACGCCGACGCCAAAGCCGAAGGCGCGACCGTCTTCGCCTACCCGGTGCATGACCCGGAACGTTACGGCGTCGTCGAGTTCGACGCCGGAGGGCGGGCGCTGTCGATCGAAGAAAAACCGCAGCAACCCAAGTCGCGCTACGCCGTGACCGGGCTCTATTTCTACGACCAACAGGTGGTCGACATCGCCAAGGCGATCCGCCCGTCGCCGCGCGGCGAACTGGAAATCACCGACGTCAACCGGGTCTACCTGGAAGCAAAACAGCTCGACGTGCAGCACATGGGGCGCGGCTACGCCTGGCTCGATACCGGCACGCACGAATCGCTGCTCGAAGCCAGCCAGTTCATCGAAACCATCGAAAAACGCCAGGGCCTGAAAGTCGCCTGCCCCGAAGAAATCGCCTGGCGCAATGGCTGGATCGACGACGCGGCGCTGGAGGCGCTGGCGCAACCGCTCGCCAAGACCGGTTACGGCCAGTACTTGCACGGCCTGTTGCGGGAGAAAGTGCTGTGACGCCGCTACCGACGACCATCCCCGACGTGCTCCTGCTCGAACCGCGCGTTTTCGGCGACGACCGGGGGTTTTTCTTCGAGAGCTACAACGCCAGGGTTTTTGCCGCGTCGAGTGGGCGGGAAGCGTCCTTCGTCCAGGATAACCATTCGCGCTCGGCGAAAAACGTATTGCGCGGCTTGCACTATCAGATACGCCAGCCGCAGGGCAAGCTGGTGCGCGTCGTGGCCGGCGAAGTGTTCGACGTTGCCGTGGACATACGCCGCGCGTCGCCGACCTTCGGCAAGTGGTTTGGCGCGCTGCTGTCGGCCGGGAACAAGCGGCAGATGTGGGTGCCCGAGGGCTTCGCGCATGGCTTCCTGGTGCTCTCGGAAAGCGCCGAGTTCCTGTACAAAACCACCGACTACTGGGCGGCCGAGCATGAACGCTGCATCGCCTGGGATGACCCGGATCTGGCCATCGCCTGGCCGCTGGACGGCGCGACGCCGCTGCTCTCGGGCAAGGATCGCCAGGGCGTGGCTTTTGCGTCGGCCGAGTGTTTTTGACCGCCCGGCGCCTGGAAACCGATTGACGACCAAAAAATGATGAAGCTGCCTGAATTGTCAAATGCACGACTCCTCATCGTCGGCGACGTAATGCTCGACCGCTACTGGTTCGGCGACGTGTCGCGCGTTTCGCCGGAAGCGCCGGTGCCGGTGGTCAAGGTCGACCGCAGCGAAGAGCGCCCCGGCGGCGCCGCCAACGTGGCGCGCAACGCGGCCGCGCTGGGCGCGCAGGTCGGCCTGCTCTCGGTCGTCGGCGACGACGAAGCGGGCGCCAGCCTGAAACGCCTGATGGCAGAGGGTAGCATCGCCGCCAGCCTGCTCGTCGACGCGGCGATCGACACCACGGTCAAGCTGCGCGTGATCGCCCGCCAGCAACAACTGCTGCGCATCGACTTTGAAACGACGCCCTCGCACGAGGTGCTGCGCGCCAAGCTGATCGAGTTTGAAGCGCGCCTGCCGCAGTGCGATGTCGTGATCCTCTCCGACTACGGCAAGGGCGGATTGACGCATATCGGCGACATGATCCGGCTGGCGCGCGAAGCCGGCAAGAAGGTGCTGGTCGACCCGAAGGGCGACGATTTCTCGAAATACGCCGGCGCCACCGTCATCACGCCAAACCGCGCGGAGCTGCGTGAAGTGGTCGGGCGATGGAAGGACGACGACGAACTGGCGCGCAAGGCCGAGGCGCTGCGCGCCGAACTCGGGCTGGACGCCTTGCTGGTCACGCGCAGCGAGGAAGGCATGTCGCTCTACCACGCGGCCGGCGTGACGCACGAAGCCGCCGTGGCGCGCGAGGTATACGACGTTTCCGGCGCCGGCGATACGGTCATCGCCACGCTGGCGGCGATGGTTGCCCAGGGAGCCGCCTGGGCCGACGCGATCCACGTCGCCAACGTCGCCGCCGGCATCGTGGTCGGCAAACTCGGCACGGCCGTCGTCACGCGCGAAGAACTCGATTCGGCATTACACTGAGGAAAACCATGTACACCATCGTTACCGGCGCTGCCGGCTTCATCGGCTCCAACCTCGTTCACGCGCTGAACGAACGCGGCGTGACCAGGATCATTGCCGTCGACAATCTGACCAAGGCCGACAAGTTCAAGAATCTGGTCGACTGCGAGATCGCCGACTACCTCGACAAGCAGGAATTCATCGACCGCCTGCTGGCCGGCGACTTCGACGGCGACGTCGATGCCATCCTGCACGAAGGGGCCTGCTCCGATACGATGGAGACGGACGGCCGCTACATGATGGAAAACAACTACCGCTACTCGCTCGGAATTCTCGACTGGTGCCTGGAGCAGGAAGTCCAACTGCTCTACGCCTCCAGCGCGGCGACCTACGGCGGCAGCAGCGTGTTCAAGGAAGAACGGCCGCACGAGGCGCCGCTCAACGTTTATGGCTACTCGAAGTTCCTTTTCGACCAGGTCGTCCGCCAGCGCTTTGCCGAAGCCGCCGGCTCCAATTCGCAGATCGTCGGCTTCCGCTATTTCAACGTCTATGGCCCGCGCGAACAGCACAAGGGGCGCATGGCGTCGGTCGCCTTTCACCACTACCACCAGTTTCAGGCCGACGGCAAGGTCAAGTTGTTCGAGGGCTGCGACGGTTACGGCAACGGTGAACAACAGCGCGATTTCGTCTATATCGGCGATGTGAACAAGGTCAATATGTTCTTCCTCGACCATCCTGAGAAATCTGGCATTTTCAACCTGGGAACCGGCCGCGCGCAAAGTTTCAACGATGTCGCGGTAGCCAGCGTCAACGGCTGCCGCAAGCTGAAGGGGCTGGACGCGCTGCCGCTCGCCGAACTGCTCCGCCAGGGGCTGATCGAGTACATTCCCTTCCCGGACGCACTGCGCGGCAAATACCAGAGCTTCACGCAGGCCGACTCCACGAAGCTGCGCGCGGCGGGTTACGACGCGCCGTTCGCCACCGTCGCGGAAGGCGTTTCGCAATACGTCGAATGGTTAAAAGGTTGAAGGGGTGAATTCCCGTGTATAAGACGCTCGAAGACACTGTAGGGCAAACGCCGCTGGTGCGCTTGAAGCGCCTGCCCGGAGAAGCCTGCGCAGCGCGCGGCAACGTCATCCTCGCCAAGCTAGAAGGCAACAATCCGGCCGGTTCGGTCAAAGACCGACCGGCATTGTCGATGATTTCGCGCGCCGAGCAACGCGGTGATATCAAGCCAGGCGACACGCTGATCGAATCGACCTCGGGCAACACCGGCATCGCGCTGGCGATGGCGGCGGCGATGGGCGGCTATCGCATGATCCTGGTGATGCCGGAAAACCAGAGCGTCGAGCGCCGGCAGACGATGCGCGCCTACGGCGCCGAACTGGTGCTGACGCCCAAAGCGGGCGGCATGGAACTGGCGCGCGATGTCGCCGAAAAGATGCGGGCGGAAGGACGCGGCACCATCCTCGACCAGTTCGCCAACCCGGACAACCCGCTCGCGCACTACGAAGGCACCGGCCCCGAGATCTGGCGCGAAACGGAAGGGCGCATCACCCATTTCGTCAGCAGCATGGGAACGACCGGCACGATCATGGGCGTTTCGCGCTACCTCAAGGAACAGAATCCCGGCATTTGCATCGTCGGTTGCCAGCCCGAGGACGGATCGCAGATTCCCGGCATCCGAAAGTGGCCGGAAGCCTATCTGCCGAAGATTTTCGACCGCTTGTGCATCGACCGCGTCGAATCGGTGTCGCAGGCCGACGCCGAGGAAATGACCCGTCGCATGGCGCGCGAGGAAGGCATCTTCGCCGGCATCTCATCCGGCGGATCGCTGGCAGTGGCCTTACGGCTGGCCGGCGAACTGGAGAACGCGACTATCGTCAGCATCGTCTGCGACCGCGGCGACCGCTACCTGTCGACCGGCGTGTTTCCTGCCTGAACCTGACGGCCGCACACGATGAAACCGGTTCTCGTCTTCGACATCGAAACCATCCCCGATGTACCGGGGCTGCGCCGGCTGCACGGACTCGATCCGGCCTTGTCCGACGCCGAAGTCGCCGAGCTGGCGTTTGCGCAGCGGCGCGCGCAGAACGGCAGCGACTTTCTGCCGCTGCATCTGCAACGCATCGCCGTGATTTCCTGCGCCTTGCGGGCGGGCAAGGATTTTCGCGTCTGGTCCTTGGCCGAACCCGAGCAAAGCGAAGACGAAATCATCCAGCGTTTTTTCGACGGAATCGAGAAATTCACGCCGCAGATCGTTTCCTGGAACGGCGGCGGTTTCGACCTGCCCGTCTTGCATTATCGTGGGCTGATCCACGGCGTCGCCGCACCCCGCTACTGGGATCTGGGCGACGGCGATTACGCCGACAGCCGCGACTTCAAGTGGAACAACTACATCAGCCGCTACCATACGCGGCACCTCGATCTGATGGACTTGCTGGCGATGTATCAGCCGCGCGCCAGCGCCCCGCTCGACGACCTGGCCAAACTGATCGGCTTTCCCGGCAAATTGGGGATGGACGGCAGCAAGGTATGGGAGGCCTGGCAGGCAGGCCGCAGCGCCGAGATTCGCGACTACTGCGAAACCGACGTGGCCAATACCTATCTGGTCGCTACCCGCTTCCGCCTGATGCGCGGCGAACTGACGCGCACCGAATACGACGCCGAAATCGCCTTCGTGCGCGGCGAACTGGCCAAGCTGGACAAGCCGCACTGGCGGGAGTTTCTGGCCGCCTGGGGCTGAAAAACGCCAACAGGCGCCATGACCAAGGGGTAGGAGCGGCTCCCCCCTTGGCCGCGATTCATGCGTTGATCGCGGCCAAGGCCGCTCCCATCCCTCGGAACTTCGGCTACTGGCGTTCCTTCGTTTCGAGCGCCGATTTGTTGATTTCGATCTTGTAGCGCGCGCGCAGCGCAGCGAGGTAGGCTCCAAAGTCTTCCTGCGCCGCCATCGTGCTGTATTCGCGCTGCAATACCTTGCGCTGGTTGTCGTCCGTTTTTTCCGGCTGGCTGACTTTCATGATCTTGTAGAGCATGTAGTTACCGCCGACGTCGACGCCGACATAGGCCGGGAGCTTTTGTACGCCCGCCTTGAAAATGGCCTGCATGGCAGCCGGTGGCACCTGGCGACCCTGCAGGCGCGAGACATTCTTGACCAGCGCCCAGTTAGCCTTGTCTTCGCCAGCTTGCAGCGTCGCCAGTTGCGCCTCGCCGGCCTGCTTGACCAACACCGCCGCTTGCTGTGCCTTGAGACGGGCCTCGATGTCGGCTTTTACGCTCTCGAAGGGCTTTGCCGCCGCCGGCCGGTGTTCGAGCACGCGCGCTGCCAACAGCGTGTTCGGCGCAACCTCGACCGCTTCGGTGTTGCGCTTGTTTTTCACCGCATCGTCGGAAAACAGCGAAGCCAGAACCTTGGCGTTACCGAGCGTGCCAAGCGCCGCCACGATCTGCGGGTTTGTCGTCCTGGGCAGCCAGTTGGACTGTTGGATCTTCAGCTTGAATTTTTCGGCGACCGGATTGAGGCTGTCCGACTGCTCGTAAACCATGTTGCTGAACGCTTCGGCCGACTCGGCAAACTTGCGCGACGCCGCCTGACGTTTCAGTTCGCCCTCGATTTCCGGCCTCGCCTCTTCCATCGAGCGCTGTTTGCCACCCTTGATGCCGGTCAGTTTGATGATGTGGTAGCCGAACTCCGACTGCACCAGACCGGAGACCTCGCCTTCCTTCTGCTTGAAGACAGTGTCTTCAAAGGCTTTGACCATCATGCCGCGACCGAAGAAACCCAGATCGCCGCCCTTCTCGGCCGAACCGGGGTCTTGTGAAACCTTTTTGGCAAGCTCGGCGAACTTGCCCGGCGCGCGTTCGATTTCCTTGAGCACCTCTTCGGCCTTGGCCTTGGCTTTTGCCTTTTCAGCCTCCGGCGCGCTGGCGTTGGTCATCAGCAGGATATGGCTGGCGCGACGTTCCTCGGCTTGCTGGTAGCGCTCCTGGTGGCTGTCATACCACGCCTTGACCTCCGCTTCGCCGACCGTCGTCTGCGCAAGCAGCGTTTCCAGCGACAGAACGACATATTCGGCCTTGGCCTGTTCCGGTAGCTCGAACTGCTTGATGTTCTCGTCGTAATGCTTCTGGGCGGCGGCGGCGTCGATCCTGAGCTGGTCGGCGAACTGTTCCGGCGCAATGCGCAGCTCGGCTACCTGACGCTCCTCGGCCTGGATGCGCAACATCGCTTCGGCCGCCGTGTTGGAAACGATGCCGGTGTCGCCGAGCGCACCGACGAGTTGCTGCATGGTCAAATCCTGGCGCAATTGCGATTCGAACTGAGGCTGCGTCATCCCCTGGGCAGCCAGTGCGTTCTGGTAACGCGCCATCGAGAACTGACCGTTTTCCTGGAGCGCCGGTATCTTGCCGATGATTTCGCGCAACAAATCGTCGCTCGCCCCGAGCCGGCCTTTGGCGGCTTCCAGCAACAGCAGGCGCTGGTCGACCAGCGAATTGAGCAAGGCCAACCGGGCTTCCGGCGTATTCATCGTCTCAGGCCGGAAGTTGGTGCCGAGCTGCTGACGCATGCGATCCTGCTGCTCGCGAAATGCCTTGTCGAACTGCTGCGCGCTGATCTTGGTGTCGCCGACGCTGGCAAAGTCGGCGCCGACGCTGGCGTTACGCACGTAGGAATCGACCCCCCAGAAGGCGAACGGAAGGGTAATCAGGGCGAGAAAGAGTTGGACGATTCTCTGGTTATTGCGTACTGCATCAAACATGGCGAATGCTCTTTGATCGCGAAGTGCCGGCAAATAGGTGCGAACAGATCCGCGAGGTTGTTCAAGAAGTGAAAAAGGCGAACGGACGTTCGCCTTTCCAATATCGGCGGGAGTACGCAAGCCGCCTTGCACGCATCGGAAGCGCCCGACATTTTCCGGCAAGCGCCTGGCACAGTCAAACACTTTGTCGCCTCAAGCGCCCGCGCCTGGTGCGACAAGCTATCCAGAAACGGAAAAAACCTGGGGGCCGAAGCCCCCGGGTTTATCAACATCGAACCACCGACTGCTTAGTAGATATCGTGCATCGTGTTATAGACGTTGAACTTGCCGGTCGGCGTGACGAGACGCGGGTCTTTGATGACCGTCTTGACCGTGCGCGTCTTGTCGTCCATGACGACGATTGCCGACGGCTCGGTCTTGTTGCCGGTCCAAACCGAGAACCAGATCTCATCGCCGTTCGCGTTGTACTCGCCGTGCACCACGCGCTGCAAGCCTTTGGTCTTGCCCAGGTTGGCGGCTGCGGCGACGTCGATCACTTCCGGCTTGGCGTCGCCGCCCAGATCGGCGATCTTGTACACCGTGACGGAACCGGCCAGCTTCGGATCGGGGTTCAGCGGCGCGTCGGCCCACAGGTTCGCGGACTTCGGATGGGTCTTCACGAACAGCGAGTTGGCGCCGTGGTTCTTGATCTCCTGCACAACCTTCCACGCATTCTGCGGATGACCTGCCGGATCGGTTCCGATAATGCTGATGACGTCGGCGCCGAGGTGCGAAGTCGCCCACACCGGACCAAACTTCGGATGATTAAAGTTGGCGCCGCGACCCGGGTGCGGGATCTTGGCGGTATCGACCAGCGCGGCCAGCTTGCCTTCCTTGGTGTCGACCACGGCCACCTTGTTCGAGGCGTTGGCGGCGACCAGGAAATAGCGCTTCGACGAATCCCAGCCACCGTCATGCAGGAACTTGGCGGAGTTGATCGTCGTTTCCTTCAGGTTCTTGAGATCCGAATAGTCAACCAGGCGGATCATGCCGGTTTCCTTGATGTTGATAACCCACTCGGGCTTGATCTCGGAAGCGACGATGGAAGCGACGCGCGGCTCCGGGTGGTAGTTGCCGTCGACGGTGTTGCCACGGGTCGACACGTTCTTCAGTGGCTCCAGCGTCAGGCCGTCGAGGATGGTGTACTGCGGCGGCCAGTAGGAGCCGACCACGGCGTACTTGTCTTCGTAGCCCTTGAACTTGGAAGTTTCGATCGAACGCGCCTCGAAGCCGGCCTTCAGCGTAGCGACGGTGGTCGGCGTTTCCGACCACAGGTCGATCAGATCGTAACGGCCGTCGCGGCCGATCACGTGCACGTAGCGGCCGGACGTCGACAGGCGCGAAATGTGAACGGCGTAGCCGGTTTTGATAACCGCCCAAATCTTCTTGTTGTCGCCGTCGATCAGCGCCACTTCGCCCGCATCGCGCAACGTGACCGAGAAGACGTTCTTCAGGTTGACGTTGTTCATCTGCTTGGTCGGACGCTTGTCGACTGGGATGAGCAGCTTCCAGCTCCCCTTGATGTCGGCCAGGCTCCACTCCGGCGGGGCTTCGGCCGGCATCTGGAGATAGGTCGCCATATCGGAAATCTGCTGCTTGGTCAAAATGTCGTCGAAGTTGACCATGCCGCCTTCGGTGCCGTATTGCATGATCTTCTCAAGACGGGAACTGCCGAGCTTTTGCGTGTTCGCCGGCTCGAGGTTCTTGCCGGTGGCGCCTTTGCGCAACATGCCGTGACAGCCGGCGCAACGCTCGAAATAGATTTTTCCACTGGCGGCTTTGGCTTCGGCCGACAGGGTCGGGCCGGCCGGGGCGGCTTGGGCGGCGGGAGCGGCAGGCGCGCCGGCTTTACCCGGGTTCAATAGCTTGCTGGCGGCTCTGGTTTCCGCCGACAAGGTCACTTGCCCGAAAGCCGACCCGATGGCAAGCGGCAGCGTGGCCAGCATGAGCGCGTTACGAATTCCCTTTTGCATGTTTCCCTCTCCTCGTTAGATAACAAACCTGCCGCCTTCGGCGAAAGGCCACTAAAGCTGGGCGAAAGATTGCGCCGGTTCGCCCCCCGATTCTTTGACGCAGATCATTAATTCCCGCATTTCCATGCTTGCTTTATGGTGAAGATATTGAACTCGGACACAACGACGCTTATGCTTGCGCCTCGACAAAATGAGCCGAGCGCGATGAACCCGACCCAAAATCTTACACACAGCGGCACAGTCTATCTCGTCGGCAGCGGGCCGGGGGAACGGGATCTGTTGACCTTGCGCGCGGCAAGACTGATCGGCGAGGCCGACGCCATCGTCTACGACCATCTGGTCGCCGACGGCGTGCTCGACCTGGCGCGTCCCGGCGCCGAAAAAATCTACGTCGGCAAAGAAAGATCGAACCATACCGTCCCGCAGGGAGAGCTCAACCTGCTGCTCGTGCGTCTGGCCGGAGAAGGCAAGAACGTGGTGCGGCTCAAAGGTGGCGACCCTTTCATTTTCGGGCGTGGCGGCGAGGAAATCGAAACGCTGTTCGAGTTCGGCGTGCCTTTCGAGGTCGTTCCCGGCGTCACCGCCGCCGCCGGTTGTGCCGCGTATGCCGGCATTCCGCTGACGCATCGCGACCACGCGCAGACGGTCGCCTTCGCCACCGGCCACCTGAAGGACGGCACGGTCAACCTGGACTGGCCGGCGCTAGCGCGGCCGAACCAGACGGTCGTCTTCTACATGGGCATCGGCGGCATCGGGGAAATCTGCCGGCAGATGATCGCGCACGGCCTGCCGGGGAACTACCCGGCGGCCGTCGTACAGCACGGCACGACGGCGCGCCAGCGGGTGCTGACCTCCGACCTCGCCGGCCTGCCGGGCGCGGTGAGCGCGGCAGGCATCGCGTCCCCTGCGCTGATTATTGTCGGCACGGTGATCGAACTCCAGAAGAAGCTCTCCTGGTTCGGCCGGTTAGGGACACGCTGAACAAATCAGCGTTTTCGTAAAGGGCACTTCTATAAACTCCCAGATTTTCGTTAGCCCCCTACCGAAAGCCCGAATCCGGGTTGGCGCCCATAAGCCGATCGCGGCCGACCAACGGGATTGCCAAAGACATATTGTTACATATCAGTCAGATAGCATAGTAATGCGGGTATAATCGGCCTTGTTTCATCAACGCTTTTCCAGGATGCCGCCCTGATGCAAAACAGCCTGTTCGATCTTCAAAACCGCTACGCCAGCCTCTCCGCAGCAGGCGACCCGCCGGAGCGTCT
>JACQYA010000107.1 GCA_016208425.1 Betaproteobacteria bacterium | reverse complement strand
AGGCGTTTCAATCCTCGCCCCCCGTCGCCGGGAGGCGCATCGCGGAGGCTGTGTTGCGTAGTTATATCAACGACGGTTTCAATCCTCGCCCCCCGTCGCCGGGAGGCGCATCTTTAATTGCGATGGCGAACGGCATGAGCGACGCGGTTTCAATCCTCGCCCCCCGTCGCCGGGAGGCGCATCGCCATGGCGCGCATCAAGGGCGCCGACGCGCTGATGTTTCAATCCTCGCCCCCCGTCGCCGGGAGGCGCATCCGTTCGCGTGTAACTCCTTACACATACGGCAATTTTGATTCGTTTTGCGCGAACCAGAACGCGAACGGGGCACCGTATGTGGTGTTTTTTGCTGCGACGCCGATTTTGTGGGCAAAAACAGTGGGATGCAAGCTGCGCGAACGTTGCGGGGAAAGAGGGAAGCCCGGGGTTCGCGCATTGTTGTCTCCAGGCTACGCAAGCAGCGGGGCATCGAAGTCTATGACCCGGAAACGACCATGCTCGCGGACTTCGCAGCCGCGCGATTCGGCGAGGCGGTACAGGCGCAGACAATCTTGCTCCGCGTCGATCTCCGCCACCAGTCGCCGCTCCAGTTCTTCGAGTTGTACCAGGTCGATCTTGCACTCGAATACCGATTTTTGCACACGTTGGCCGGTGCCTTCGCAGACCTTGGCAACTCGTCTCAGCCGGCGTCGCCCCGCTTTGGTTTCGGTGTTTACGTCATAGCAGACGATGATGAGCATGGCTTTCAGCGTCCGAGAAACGGAATGTAGCTTTCCATCTCGCCGCGCAGGGTGCGTGCGAGAAAACGCGCTTGCAGCAGGAGCAAGAGGCCGATGGCAACCGGTTGCTGCAGCAGTGGGTGCGCCAGCTCCTCGTGTTTCTTTTCCTGCCAGGCGATGACCACGGTTTTGCGTCCGTTTTCGGCGAGTGTGATGGCGCCGCCATCGTGTTCGGTAAAGTCGTCGCGATTCAGCTGGCCGCGATTGACCAGCGTCAGTGCCAGACGGTCTGCCAGCGGCCGAAACTCCTCCATGAGATCGAGCGCCAGAGCGGCGCGACCGGGGCGCACGGCATGCAGGAACCCGAGTTGCGGATCGAGTCCCACGGCTTCTACTGCCGAGCGGCAGTCGTTCATCAGCATGGCGTAGAGGAAGGAGAGCAGGGCGTTCATGCGGTCGCGCGGGGGCCGGCGGCTGCGGCCATCCATCGCGAACGCGGCGCGGGCGTCGGCGCGCAGCACCAGGTTCAGCCCCGCGAAATACTGGCGCGCGGCTTCGCCCTCGACGCCGCGCAGGGTGTCGAGATCGGCCGCCCCCGGCAGAGCGCGCAGGGCGGCGGCAAGGTCGTCGGCACGGCGCGTCAGGAGCGCGCTTTCCCCGTCGTCCTTGGCTTCGCGCGCGCCGCGCAAGAGCACCTGCCGGGTGTTCTTGATCTTGCCGGCGACGAAGGCGCGCGCCGTCGCCAGAGCGAACGCCGGATCGCCGGCGCGGGCATGCTGCGCCAGGCGCAGCAGGATGTTGCCGGAAACCGGCCCTTCGAGCCGCGCCTTGAAGCGGCCGTGCTCGTTGAGCAGGACAAGGCTTTTCCCTTCATCCGCCAGGCGGTGCATCAGCGCGGGGGAAACGAGCACATTGCCGAAGGTCACCACCCCGCCGAGATGATGCAGCGGCACGCGCAGCCGCGTTTCGCGCTCGACTTCGACGCGCACCGTGTCGTTGTCGAGATGCAGGTAGGAAAGCGGCGTGGTGATGTAGAGGGTGTTGAGCAGGGTTTGCATGGAGACCTCAGTTTTCCGGGTCGAAGAGTTGGGCGGCGAGGGCGCGCTGGCGCTCGCGAGCCGCCAGCGGGGCGGGCTGGCACAGGTCGATGAGCGAGCATTCGCGGCAGCGTTCGTCGTTGGGTGGTGCGGGCAATTTTCCAGACGCCAGCGCCAAGCGGATTGCGCGGGTGGTTTCTTCGACCTGCCGGCGCAGGGCTGCACCGATGGCGACTTCGCGGCGGCGGTGCGAGGTGGCGTGATAGATGGCGCCGAGATTAACCGCTTTGCCGGTCATTTCCTCCAGACAAAGCGCCTGCGCCGCCAGTTGCAGATCGTCGTGCACGCTTTTTCCGGTTTTTCCTTTGCGGCCGTGCTTGTACTCGACCGGGTAAGGCGTTCCGTCGGCGAGAAACTCGACGACATCGGCCTTGCCGACCAAACCCAGCCGGTCGCACCACAGCGGCACGGCGCGGGCGGCACGAACGCCGGCTCGCGTTTCCGCGCCAGGATCGTCCACCCGTGCATGTACCGCCTGCCCGCGCAAGGTGTGCACGTTTTCGGCGAAAGCCTGCTCGGCGTGGATCAGCAAGCACTGGCGCGGGCAATAGCACCAGTGCTGGAGCGCGGAGAGGGGAATCGAATCCGTGTCGAGTGCCGGCAATTAGAGAGCCTTCAGCATCGGTCTTGCGCGCACCTTGTCGCGAGTGAACACAACGAACCGACCAAGGTAGATTTCCGGCTGAACGAGAAGAGACAACACCCAGTTCGCCGGTTCCGCCGGGCGATAGTGCGGTTCACGCAGCAACACAATCGCAGGCGGCGGGGTGAAGTTCATCTTGAAAACCAGATCCCCATAGTCACGATCAAAAGTGATGATCCAACGCTGCTCGGCCACCGCGAGCGCCAGCACTTCCTCGTCTACCCAACCGGGACAGGCATCGCGAACCGCCAGCACGTCCAGCCCGGATACCCCCAGAAGGCGCGCGGCGGGCGCGGGGAAATTCTCGTCAAGCAGCAGTTTGGCCATGTCCTGCCTTGCCGACTGCCACGAAGCTTTCCTCCCGATAAATTTCCGCGACAAACGCCAGCGCCGCCTGAATGTCATCCCGCGTGATGTGCGGGTAGGCAGAGACGATATCGTCCACCGACCAGCCATCTGCAAGGCGATCAAGCAGTAACTCAACAGAAATCCGCGTGTCCTTGATGCGTGGTTTGCCGAACAGAGTGTCCGGCGTGGTCACGATGCGATTTCTCCATTCCATTTCAATGCCTCCTTGTCAAGGTAACTCCGGGCGCAGCCGAAATTTTCCGACCCGATCCAACCTCCTGCCCGTCGAAGCGTATCGGGTATGCGCCGAAGTTGTGGGAAGTGCGTAATTGCGTTGGGTGTCACGGCCAGTCGATCAAAAACCTTCAATGGTCTCAGGAATCAGTGCATCCAGCGAAGCCAGATTAAAGGAGCCATCGGGCAGCACGCTCAACGTCTGGTGAACTCTGGCCGACGAAAATTGCCCCGACTTGCAATTGTGTTTCCACCAGAAGACCTTGCTCACCGCCATGCTGCCTTCAGGGCGAGCCGACGACGCATCATTTTCGAACAAGCGTGGAAAGATTGCTTTCAGTACTTCTGCGTCTTCGTCGGAAAACCCGGTTCGCTCGGCCAACTGCGGGTTCATGCTGCCAAAGCAAACGTAGATGCCATGGTCGACGCGATGCTTCATGCCCATGGTGTCGGAACCACGCTTGCTGCCGTCGCCTTCCCCGTTCACGCTCTTGGTGATCTGGGTGCTGGTGACGCTGACCGGCTCCACGCTGAAAGCAGATTGAACCGTTACCGGCCCACGAATCGGGATCGACACGCCATTCGCATCGTCAGTTTTCCCGAACGCGAAGACCTGTCCGAAGGCGCGCACATCGAACCATTTTGCGCAGGCCAGTTTAGCGGTTTCGTCTTTGTTGGCCTTGCTGCCAAACGGTGCCTTCCCGATACCATTCACCTCCGATTCGGCGCGATTTTTCAGGCTTGTTTCGTTATCGACCTTGCGGTCTGCAGACTGAACAAAAATGCTCTGCTTGGCTTCGACCAAGCGATCGCGAATCTTGCGTTTGATACAGACATCGGTCATTTCGCCGAAACCGCCGTAATCGGTGCGCGGGCGATTGCTGTTAAGCGGATCGCCATTGGGGTTGGCGTGCGTGACGTTAAAAATGATGGCGAAGTCGATCTTGTTTTGCAGGGTGGTCATTTTTGAGTTCTCCAGAGTTCAGTCGTTCGATATTTTTTCGTCGTTTGCGGCAGGCGTGCCCGCGCGCAAGGCCATTCGTTGGCAATGGAAGCCGAGTAGAAATTCGGCAGACAAAGCGTGGTCGTCGGTGAAATCGTCGCTCTGGAAGCGGCACTGAATCTCATCCAGCAGCTTTTCGCGTTTCCAGAGAAATCCCGCCCCTTTCTCGGATGATTTCAGGCGAGATTTATAAGGCGTCAACGCCAGTTCGATGTTCCGCCACGTCGAGAACGGGCGGTCGGCAAAACGTTGCATCAAGCGTGCTGCCGTCGTATCCCGATTCGTTTCAGCTTTGGTCAGGGCAAATCCTTCGATGCTGTCGGCGACGGCCAGAAGCCGTCCGTACAGATAGTCGCGGGTCGCTCTTTCTTCTTCCAACGCCATTTGATATTCCTCCCCTTGTGATGTTGAGTAGCCCCTGAAAAGGGCGCATGCGATGCCAAGGCACTTTTCCCATTCCCAGTGGTCGAGTCCGACGCGATTGGTTGCGCGGCGTGCCGTCGAGAAAACCAGATCGCGTGGCAGCTGCTGCCCATCGACAATGCACGGCAACAGGCGCTCGACCGTGCTCTTGCGCAACTTATCGTCGAGTCGTCGGCCGAAAGCCGCTTCGGCAATGTCGCGTGGCGCCGGCGCACCGACGAACTTCAAGTTCTTGCCTAGATTCTGTGGCCAGGCGTACTGCGTATGCCAGTGTTCGATACGGTCAAGAAACTCGGAGCCCTCCAACTCCCGGTAATAGCTGATCGCCATGCGGCCGGGTGTTGCCGAATCAAGGCCCATGATTACGATGTCGTCGGTTGGATCAAGTTTGGCGCGGTAGCCGGCAATGGCACTTTTAAGTCGCAGTGCAAATGCTTGCCCAGCATCGCCGGAGAGCGTTTGTGGTACGGCGTCAGCGGACAGTTCCGGTACTTCGATGCCGAGGATCAATGACAGCGTGTCCTGGAATGGATCGGGAACCGGTTTGCCGGCCACCGCCCAAGTCACAAATACTTGTCCAGTTGCTTTGTCGTGATACGACTGACGGTTGATGAGCCAGCGCAAAGCGCTGTGGGCTTTCTGCGTAACTTCAGAGCTGACGCCGCAAGCTTGTTGACCGTCCTGATCGGTAAATCTTCCTCGGAAGGTGTAGCCCTGTTTGTCATTGGCGCTGACAATCTTTGCGCCATCGCCAGCATGGCGTATCCGCTTTGGGTGGCTCAAAGCCAGAGCAGTATTTTCCTCGCCGGTCACCATGCATAGTCCCTTGGTAGCCTTGCTCGACGACTCAAAATCAATCCATGCCTGCTGCAATGAAGTGTCCAACCAAACCGCAGAATTTGGATCGTTGGTGCACTGGACTTGCCAGCGAATGAAAGCATCGCCCTGATCTCGCTCGCCATCCTTCGCCGTCAGCAGGCGAAAAACGTCCGGCGTGTCGGTTTCGGCGGGCCATTTGGTCAGCAACTTGCCGTCCTCCCCGAGGTAAAGAATCTTCTCTCGCACCAGATCGGCGACTACTTGAGCTTTTTGTACATAAGCGAGAACAGCCCGCGCTTTCGCATGCGAGAAATCTGAATCGCACCATTCGGAAAGAAGTTTCTCGTAACTGGCGAAATATGGGGGTTTTGTTCCGCCATGCTTCACGTAGTCGGCCGCGCAATATTGAACTTTGTCGCAGAGAGAATGTGCCGCCTCCCCGGCCGTCCGATTCGCCGACTTTTCTGTCGCAGGAATGAAGGTTTCCTCTTTTTGAGTGGTCTTGGCACCCTTGAAACTGCCGTGTTCGTCAATGGTGATTTCAATATGAATCTGTTGTGGTGTGTGACTGATTGGCATCAAGGGCTGCGCGCCTTGTGGTTCGTGGCCCTTGCACGCCTCATACGTTGCATAAAGCTTTTCAATCCAGGCCATTGCTTGCCTCCAGAATTGCCGCCTCGGACTCAACGCCAAGCAGGTTCTTGTCCCTGACGAAGGCCTTTGCCGTCATCTCCCGGACGAACTTGCGCACCGTGCAAGTCTCGGGGCGGTCGAAGCGAATAACGCCATCCCTCATCGTTTGCTTCCAGAAACGTGCGTGGAGTTTGGCTTCGCCGGTTTCGTCCGGGTAATCGAAGCCGTGAAACATCAGACCATAGGCCAGTTCCCCGGCACCATCGTAATGACCTGCGCCCGAGCCGAATTCACAGGGCTCGACGTAGCCCTGGCAATCGCGCGTACCGAGAAATATGTCTTGCCGTCCGCCACGATCCAGCATGCGCTGGGCAATATCGTTGTGTTTGGCCGGATTTCGGTCGTCCACCAATTCCGGGCGATGAAGGTTCCACTCGAAATGTGCCTGCACCTGGTAGTCGACGTCGGCGAGGAAGGTGTAGATGGCAAGATCGTTGCCAGCCTTGTGGAAGAACAAAGGTTTCGTTCCCTTGGTTTGCGTCCGAATGGGGTTGATAACGCGCACGGCATCGATGATCCAGGTGAAAGTCGGTTTCCAGTAAATCGATTTGGCGATGCCTTTCAGTGCTTCATAGGTCGGGACGTGATACGAGCACTTCTCGCCCCCCACTTTGGTTAGAGGGTCGGTAAAAAGGGCGTGGCGTGCACACACCTTGAATTCAATTGTGTTGCGATTGGGATTGGCCACAATAGAGCACCTCCATTTTTCCAACGGGTTCAGTGAGCAGCCCGAATTCCGGGCTGTAGTAGCGTGGTTCAAGGTGAAAGATTTGCGTGCCGTCCTGGATCGGATGGATGGCGCCGGCTTTCTCAAGCTTGCTCAAAATATTGGGAAAGACATTCACTGTGTATTGCTGTGCTCGCTTGAGCAGGTCGTATTGCTTTTCAACCTCGAACGCGGCACACAGATCGTTCACGAGTTCTCTACCTTTACTGCCATAGGGAACTATCACCCCGCGTGTTGGCGCGTCGATGGCTTTGAAGGCTTTGGCGGCCGTCATGAAAGATTGGCGCAGGTGAAGTTGCGCCTGGCCCGAATGGCGGTTGGCAAAGTCGACGGTTGCGTGGGAGTTGCCTGACAACATGTTAAGCAGGGTGTCAGCGCGCCCAACGGCATCGCCGCTTACCGGGTAATCCATCTGGTCGGCGCGGGCAAAGAAGTAGTTTTCGTAGTACCAGGCCATCATTTCCGGGCCGATGCGGTCATTGCCGTATTTGGCCGGATCGGCGTCGTAATCGGCCAGAACACGCTCGGTCTTGTCGCGCCCTATGGAAATGGCCTCCAGCTGTCCCAGGTTCTCGTCTTTTGGATTCACAACATGAACAATGCCGGCGACTCGGACGTTACCCTCTTTCTGACCGCCGTTGCGATTGCAGCGTCCAGCAGCTTGGGCAATTGAATCAAGACCGGCAACAAAGCGAATCACAGCGCCAAAATCGACGTCGACGCCAGCTTCGATTAGCTGTGTGCTGATACACAGGGTTGGTTCCGAGTGCTTTAGCCGGTGGCAAATGTCACTAAGAACTTCCTTGCGATGCGCCGGGCACATGCTGGTACTCAAGTGGTAGACAGGCGTTTTGGCCTCGACCTGGCAGAGTTCGTATAGCGCTTGCGCGGATGCCTTCGTATTGACGATTACGAGACAGCTTCCCGCCCGGTAAGCTTCGCTTTTGGCGAGCGTGGCTATTTCTTCGTTCGTCCAGCCACCGGGTTTGCGGTCATAGACCAGCTCTATCCGTTTCAGTTGGTCAAACAGCCCCTTCACGTCGGGCATCAATTCGCTTCCCTCGGGAATGCGTAACGCCCCTTTTTGCGGGTCTACCTTGTCGAGCAATGGCTGAGTTGCGGTACACAAGACCACGGTGCTCCCGCATTGCCCGGTCAGGAATTTGATCGCGTTGTTGAACAGATGGACGCAGTTGATCGGCAAGGTCTGAATTTCGTCGAAGACGATAACGGCATTTGCCAGTTGGTGCATCCGCCTTGCGCCGCGCGTGCCGGCACCGAACAAGGCTTCCAGCAATTGCACATTGGTAGTGTAAATCACTGGCGCATCCCAGTTTTCAGTGAGCATTTTTTCGCGCCAACCCTGCACCTCCGGGGTCAGGTTGCCATGGTGCTCAAGCACGATTCGACCGTGAGTTTCCGGGCTGTCGGCTGGTTCGAGAATGCTGCGAACGACCTTGGCGTTTTGGTCGATGATCGACGTAAAGGGAATGACGTAAATCACGCGATCCATTTTGTGATGCGCGGCGTGATGAAGGGCAAAGCGAAGGCTGGCGAGGGTTTTGCCGCCACCGGTAGGAACCGACAGCTTGTAGATGCCAGCCTCGCGTGTTGCCGCATCGAGGCAGTGGCGGGAAATGTCGGCGCGCAGCCCGTCAATTGGCTGGCTTGGCGTCAGCATCGCCAAGTAGCTTTCCAGGCGTGCGGCCAGAGTTTGCCAATCTTCGTAGTCCCCGTGCATCCGGTTTCGGTTGGCTCGCGGTTTCTCAAAGGTGGCGGTATCCAGACGGTCGGCATCAATCAGGCAACTGAACAGGAAGCGAACGAGTAAGCCAAACTGTTGTTGCACGATAATGTTGTGGCCGGCCTGTGCAGCACTAATTTTTGCGAGGCGTGCTTGCAGGCCTTTGATCAAGGCTTGATCCTTGAGGATGGCATCGGCCCGATCCAGGATCGCTTTGTCAGCGGCATCGATAACTTCATCAAGGTGTGTGCGCCGGGAGCTCTTGCTCATCCGACGCGAGAACGAATCTTCACCATCGGCCGCCAGGCAATCGATCAGACCGGAGTGATGCGAGGCAATACATAAAGCCAGTATTTGCCCGACCAGTCCCGCCAAACCGCCTTGCCCTGAAAGCTCCTTCCAGATCAACTGCGCCCCGGCGCTCGAATGATCGACCTTTCCCTTCTTTTGAGCGGCGTCGACGTAGTCTTCGTCTTCGTCCTGGTTCAGCAGGCCGACGGCCGATTTGAGGTAGGACTGGAACTCGGTACTGTATTTTCCCAAGTCATGCAAAATTCCAAGCAGTTCGCCGACCAAAGCCAAGTCGAGCTTGGCCGCATTGCCGCTTGCCAGCAATGCGACGCCAAGAAGATGCTCGCTGAGCGTTTGCGGGTCTCCGTTTTTACGGGTGTGTGCGATATTGCTCATCGTGATAGGCAGAAAAGATAGAGCTACATCCGCGAACTGGATAATTGACATGTTCCGGCGACGAGCCGGGAATGGCAACTCGAAAGATGATCTGTGGCATTCAAAAGGCAATTTCCTATTTGATGGCTCGATGGGTTCAAGGCGCGTTTCCTCGGAAAGACGTAGGCATTATGCGCCAGTTCTCGGGAAAGCGATACGCCATATCGGCGCGCGGCGCGCGGATACCGCAGTGCACCATCCCCGCGCCCTTTCGCGTAAAATCGTTCCCCTTTTGAACCCTGCCCGCCAGAGGACGCATCATGACGCTGCAAAGCAAGCCGAATACCGACGACGTTCGCATCAAGGAGATCAAGGAGCTGGTGCCGCCGGCGCATGTTTTCCGCGAGTTTCCGGTCGGCGTGCGCGCCGCGCAGACGACGTACAACGCGCGTCAGGGCATACACCGCATCCTGCACGGCGCCGACGACCGGCTGCTGGTGGTGGTCGGGCCGTGCTCGATCCACGATGTCGAGACGGCGCTCGAATACGCGAAGAAACTGCACAAGGAAACCGCCCGCTTCGAGGGCGAACTGCTGATCGCGATGCGCGTTTACTTCGAGAAGCCGCGCACGACGGTGGGATGGAAGGGGCTGATCAACGATCCGCGCCTGGACAATACGTTCCGCATTAACGAGGGCGTGCGCCTGGCGCGCGGTTTGCTGCTCGAAATCAACGATATGGGCTTGCCCTGCGCGACCGAGTTTCTCGACACCATCACGCCGCAATACACGGCCGACCTGATCGCCTGGGGTGCCATCGGCGCGCGCACCACCGAGTCGCAGGTGCACCGCGAGCTGGCTTCCGGGCTGTCGTGTCCGGTCGGATTCAAGAACGGAACCGACGGCAACGTGCGCATCGCGATCGATGCGATCCGTGCCGCGCAGTCGCCACACCATTTCCTGTCGGTGACCAAGGCCGGGCACTCGGCTATCGTGTCGACGGCCGGCAACGAGGATTGCCATGTCATCCTGCGCGGCGGCAAGCAGCCCAACTACGATGCGGCGCATGTCGACGCGGCGTGCAAGGAAATTTCCGCCGCCGGCCTTGCCGCGCGGCTCATGGTCGATTTTTCGCACGCCAACAGCAGCAAGCAGTTCAAGCGGCAGATCGAGGTCGCCAAGGATACCGCCGCGCAGCTCGCCGCCGGCGAAGAGCGCATCATCGGCGTGATGGTCGAGTCGCATCTGGTCGAAGGACGTCAGGATCTGGTGCCGGGCAAGGCGCTCGAACACGGCAAGAGCGTTACCGACGCCTGCATCGGCTGGGACGACACGCTGACCGTGCTGGAGATCTTGGCGCAGGGCGTGCGCGACCGGCGGCTGGTCGAAGCGGCGCCGTAATTTCGCTGCGCATTCGGCGTTGAAAGCGCTTCGCCTTTCTCGGGATGCTCTGATGTGGGTCGGCGTATCCGCGCTTCTTCTGTTCCGCCTGTGGTTTTCCGCCGTCCTGCCGATGACCGGCGACGAGGCGTATTTCGTCCTCTGGGGCGAGCATCCGGCCGGCGGCTACTACGATCATCCGCCGATGGTCGGCTGGTGGCTCGCGGCGCTGCTCGCCGTTTCCCGCGCCGAATGGGTGCTGCGCCTGCCGGCGCTGGTGCTGCCGTTGATCTTGGCCGGCGGCGCGTGGTGGCTGGTGCGGCCGCACGGCGCCGGGCGCGCCCGCGCCGCCGCCTGGCTGGTACTGCTCGCGCCGGCCGACGTGTGGAACGTGCTGATTACCACCGATACGCCGGTGATCCTGTTGACGATGTTGTCGGCGCTGGCCTATGTCGCCGCGCAACGCCGGCCGTCCCTCCTCTGGTACGCCGCCGCCGGCGCTTTGCTCGGCCTGGCTTTTCTCGGAAAATACTTCGCCGCGCTGCCCGGCATCGCCTATCTCGCGCATGTGCTGTTTGCCCGGCGCGATGCGGGGCGTTGGGCGGGTTTTGCCGTGTTGCTGCTCGCCGCCTTGCCGGCGCCGATCTATAACCTGTGGTGGAACAGCGGGCACTGCTGGACTAACATCCTCTTCAACTTCGTCAACCGCCACGACGCCGCCGGGCTGTCGTGGCAAAACCCGTTGCTCTACCTGGCCTCGCTCGCCTATCTGGCGACCCCGTGGCTGCTGCTGGCGCTCTGGCGGCATCGCGGCGAGGTGCGGCAAGCGGTCGGCGGCAGTATCGAGGCGAACAGCGCGTTCTGGCTGGCGGCGTTGCCGTTCGGCCTTTTTGCCGCGCTGTCGCTGGTCAAATCGGTCGGTTTGCACTGGCTGGTTTCGTTTGTCCCCTTCCTCGCCGTGCTGGCCGCCATCGCCTTGCCGCTGGCGGCACTGGGGCGGCTGGTCAAAGGGTCGGCGGGTTTTGCCGGGCTGCACATGGCATCTATTTTGATCGTTTCGATGCTGCCGATGCAGGCCTGGGACAAGACCCGTCTTTACGACAGCATCGTGCTCACCGTGCGCGCCGACGAGTTGCTCGCGAAATTGCAGCCCTACGCGGCGACTTACACGTTTGCGATGGACAGCTACTCGTCGGCTGCGACGCTCGCCTACCACGCGCAACGCCCGTTCGCCGTGTTCGGCGAAGGCTCCTTCCACGCCCGCCAGGACGATTTCAACACCGACTGGCGTGCGCAGGACGGCGGCAACGTGCTGATTCTCCGAAAGACCGAACCGCAGGAAGCCGATTACGCGCCGTATTTTCGGCAGATCGAATTGCGGGACTTCGAGTTGCGCGGCGCGCGCTTCTATCTCGTTCTCGGCCAAGGGTTTGGATACGATGTGTATCATGAGCGCGTGTTGCGCAAAATACGCGAGCGCTTCTACCGCATTCCCGCGTGGTTGCCGCAACGGGGTTGCGCGTTCTACGAACGGTATTTTTCGGAAGGACGTTGACCGCCCGTCGCCCAGAAATCATAATGACCGATACGATCATATCGATTGAGAATTCATGATTACCGAAATCAGTGCCGTCAGTTTCCGGCAGAACCTCGGCGAAATGCTGAACCAGGTGCAGTACCGGCACGACAGCGTGGTCATCAACAAAGATGGCAAACCCGTTGCCGCACTGGTCGATGCGCGCTTTTTCGAGCGCATTCGCCGCATGCAGGCCCGCTTCGATGCACTCTGCCAGCGCATCGAGACCGGCTATGCAGGTATCGCGGAGACGGACGGGCTTGTCGAGATCGATGCGGCCGTCGCGCTGGAGCGTGCGCGGGCGCAGACAGTATCTTCGCCCACCGGGCGCTGATCCGCTGTGACCACCTTGCGCGTCGTGCTCGATACGAACGTGCTGCTTTCCGGGATTGCCTATCCGGCCAGTGTGCCGGGCAAAATCGTTGCCGCATGGCGCCACGGATCGGTAGACGTACTGCTTTCGGCTTATATTCTGGACGAGTTGCGGCGCGTTCTCCCCCATTTGACGCCCCGCCACGGTTTAACCTCGGCGGAAATCGACGATCTGGTGGATATTCTGTCGATACAGGCTGAAATCATCGAGCCGCACCCCGGCCTAGAACCGGATTTGCGCGATGTGGATGACCAGCCCGTGCTCGGTACGTTGCGGGCAGCACTCGATTCATCGGGCGTCGACTACCTCATCACTGGCGACAAAGACCTGCTGGCGATTGTCGGGCGCTACCCCCTCGTGACCCCGGCGAAATTCTGGGCGATGCACGGCGGCGTTTGATTCGTAGCGTTGGGTGGGGGTGCGGCTCTGCCTGCGACGGGGAGCATCCATCGCCTGCAAGGCTACTCCCCCAGCGCATCCGATTTATGTTCACCGACTAGCAGGCCGATATAGGATGACAGTCTTGAGCAGGCGAACGGATAGCGGAAAAAAATGGCCAAGCTGACCGAACAGGAACAACAGGAAATCATCCGTTTTATGGCAGCGGGCAAGTCGTTGCCGGATAAATACCGCTTTCTGCTGTTCGAGGACAAGCGCGAAGTCGAGTTGGTGTGGAACGGCAAGACCAACGAAGTGTGCAACGTGGTGTTGCCGTTCCAGGTGATCGAGCAGGTGGACGAGCCGCGCTCGGAGAAACCGACCTCCCTGCAACTCGGCCTGTTCGACACCGATGCCCGAGGCCGCCAGCTCAAGGGCTGGACTAACAAGCTCATCTGGGGCGACAACAAGCTGATTCTCTCCAGCCTGAAAAACGGCCCGTTGCGCGAGGAAATTCAAAAACAGGGCGGTATCAAGCTGATCTACATCGACCCGCCCTTCGACGTCGGCGCGGATTTCTCCATGGACATCGAAATCGGCGGCGACACCTTCACGAAAAGACCCAACGTGCTGGAAGAACTGGCCTACCGCGACACCTGGGGTAAGGGTGCGGATTCCTTCATCGCCATGATCTACGAGCGACTGGTGTTGATGCGTGATTTGCTGGCGGAGGATGGGAGTATTTATGTGCATTGCGATTGGCGGGTGAATGCGTTTATACGGATCGCAATGAATGAGGTTTTCGGTACAGATCGTTTTGTGAACGAGATTACCTGGCGTCGGACGCGAACACACAACGATGCAAAATCATGGGCAGCCATTGCAGACACGATATTCCACTATTCGAAAAGCGAGGCGTTCATCTGGAACCCCCAGTTCATCGAACAAAGCGAAGAGGATGTTGAGGTTCGCTACAGATTCAAAGACTCTGATGGCCGCCGCTATCGGCTTGGACCAATTGACAGTCCAAACCCTCGACCGAACATGATCTATGAGTGGCTGGGCTTTCAGCCACCGAAGAACGGGTGGCGCTATTCCCGCGAAAAAATGGCCGAATTGGATCAGGCTGGCCGAATTTGGTATCCCAACGATAAATCGAAGCGCCCAGCAACTAAATTATATTTGGACGAATCGAAAGGATCGCTTGTTGGAACGGTTTGGACCGATATTTCAGCAGTACAGGCTTCAGCTACGCAAAGGGTTGACTACCCCACCCAAAAACCCGAAGCCCTGATCGAACGCATCATCAAAGCCTCCAGCAACGAAGGCGACCTGATCGCCGACTTCTTCTGCGGCTCCGGCACCACCGCCGCCGTGGCGGAAAAACTGGGGCGCAAGTGGATCACCTCCGACCTGGGCAAGTTCGCCATCCACACCACGCGCAAGCGCCTGATCGGGGTGCAGCGCCAGTTGAAGGCCGATGACAAGCCCTACCGTGCCTTTGAAATCCTCAACTTGGGCCGATACGAGCGCCAGCACTACATCGGCGTGAACCCCAACTTGCGCGAAGTAGAAAAGCAGAAACAACTGGAGGAAAAGGAAGCGGCCTTCCTCGATCTGATCCTGCGCGCCTATCGCGCCGAAAAGACCGATGGCTTTCAGACCTTCCACGGCAAGAAGGCCGGGCGGCTGGTGGTGATAGGCCCGGTCAACATGCCGGTGACGCGCCTGTTTGTCGAAGAGGCGATTCTGGAATGCCGCAAGAAGCACATCACCAAGGTGGATATTTTGGGCTTCGAGTTCGAGATGGGCTTGTTCCCCAATGTGCTGGACGAGGCGAAAGCCAAGGGCATCGACATTGCGCCCAAGTACATTCCGGCGGACGTGTTCGACAAGCGCGCGGTGGAAAAGAACCAGGTGGTGTTCCACGATGTGTCGTTCATCGAGGTGAAGCCTCACGTCAAGAAAAACAGCGTGGCGGTGGAGCTGACTGATTTTTCGGTGTTCTATTCCCAAGGCTCCATCGCTGCCGCCGAGGCCAGCCTGAAAGACAAGGCCAGCAAGATCGTGGTGGAACGCGGCCAAATCGTGAAGGTGAGCAAGGACAAGGACGGCATCGTCACCCGTGAAGTGCTGACTAAGGCATGGACGGACTGGATTGACTACTGGTCGGTGGACTTCGATTTCGAGAGCAAGCGGGAGATTATCCGCGTGCAGAATGCGGAAACCGGCGAATCCGAAGAGGTCTGGAGTGGCGACTATGTGTTCGAGAACGAATGGCAGTCTTTCCGCACTAAAAAAGACCGCGCGTTGGAACTGACAAGTGTGGCACAGGAAGTCATGCCGGGACGGCGCAAGATTGCGGTGAAAGTGGTGGATATTTTTGGCAATGACACGATGACGATTGTGGAGGTGAGCGTATGACTAATAAATCCATCAAGACACTGAAAATCACCAACTTCAAGAGCATCGACTCGCTGGAACTGAACAATCTTGGCCCATTTTCCGTATTTGCCGGGCCAAATGGTTCAGGAAAAAGTAATTTTTTCGACGCATTGGATTTCGTCAGTATTTTTGTGCGAAGTGGAATTGATTTGGCGCTCCGGTCATATGGTGGATTCGGAAATATCCATTCGGAAAAAAGAAGAGCCGAATATTCCAGGAAATTCAGCTTTGAAATTGAATGTGAACTGCCGGATAACCGAGATCCGGATAAAATGGGAAACTCGACTTTTAGCTATGCATTAAGCATTCATGACCTCGATACTTTCCCAAAAATTGAAGAGCGTTTGACTGTAAATGGAAGCCCTTTACTTGTTAGGGATAAAGGTGAGAAGCCCATCATTAAAGGGAGTGAGGAAAGGGGAATAGAGCAATTTCCAGAAACCTATTCGGCTTTGTTGCTGTTCTTCCAGATGCCTCTTGCCGAATTGCTTAGAAATCTGAGGTTATATCGAATTGACCCAATTGGCGCGAAAGAGCCTAGCCAGTCCGACCGCGACCCCACAGAGCTGGATCGCAAGGGGCATAACCTGGCGAGTGTTTTGAGCCGCATGGAGCGTAATAAACAGGCACGTGAAATCATTCTCGACTGGATGGAAATGATCGTGCCCGGAGTCGAGAATATTCAAACAGAGCAACAGCAGCTTGATAGCAAAACCGCCCTCCTGTTCAAGGAGCAGGGTACAAGAAGGCGGTTTCCGGCACACATGGTTTCAGATGGCACGATTTACGCGCTCTGCTTGCTGGTGGCGGTACTCGATTCGGCGTCTGGCCATGGAGTTACATTGATTGAGGAGCCGGAGAGAGGGCTTCATCCCAAGGCAATTCGTGAAATGATTGAGTTAATACGGGAGCAAGCTTCACCCGAAAATCCAGTCTGGTTGACCACCCATAGCGAGTCGGTTGTCCGTGAGTTGAGGCTGGAGGAGTTGGTGCTGGTAGATAAAAAAGATGGCCGAACAAGAATGAAACGTGCCGATTCAGGAAGACTTACCCAGGAAAATCTTGCTCCGCTAAACATTGATGAGGCATGGCTTTCCAACCTTCTGGATGGGGGGGTGCCATGGTGACGGTCGGATTTGTGGCTGAAGGTGATTCTGATGAATTCTTGCCTCAAAGTAAGGCATTCAGGAACTGGTTGCGCGACGAATGCAATCTTAAGGTTGTCGATCCTGTAGTCCATGCCGGTGGCAACGGAAATATGTGTAACCGCAAGATCAAGGATTACGTTGACAAGTTGAGGATTCAAGCCAATCCGGACAAGGTCGTTGTGCTTGCAGACCTTGACCCAGACCAATGTGCCCCCTGCGTCGAGAAGCGCAAGACTATTATTGGCAACAACGGGATTGACTTGGTGGTCATCGCTCGCAAAGCCATTGAATCCTGGTTTCTTGCAGATACCGAGGCAATGAGAAGCTGGACTGGAGATAAAGTTTTTCTTGAGGACTTGCCGGAAACCATGGAAGGCATGCCGTGGGATCGGCTAAAACAAATTGGCATCGACATGGGGCGTGGCCCTGGAAGTAGCAAGCCAAGTTTTGCGAAAAAATTTATCCGAAAAAATGGATTTGACGTAAGGCGTGCCGGGAATCATCCCAATTGCCCAAGCGCACGTTACTTTGTTGAGAAGCTTTGCGCACTGGGAAAAGCTGATGGCTCTGCATAAAGATTTCCCTTCCTCACCCCACGCTATCCTTGACCCGTCCATTCGCTGGTTTCCGGCGGATGAAGCCTTGCGCGCGCCCAGTTTTGAAAAACTGCTGCCGCCACTGGTGCCGGAGTTGCGCAAGCAGGTCAAGGCATGGCGCGAAAGCGGCTACGCAAAAGCTACGGAAACCAGCCGCAGCCTTCTCAACTGGTGGTTCAAGACGCCACACCTGATGCCGAAATCCGATGGCTCCATCGCTGAGTTTCAATATTTTTTCGCCCAGCGCGAGGCGCTGGAAACCATCATTTATCTGGTTGACGCGGTGGGGGTGAATGACAAGTACGACCTGATGCGCTTCGACCATTCTGGCTCGGTGTCTACCGGCATGTTCGACGAGAGTTGGCGGCGCTTCGTGGTGAAAATGGCGACCGGTGCGGGCAAAACCAAGGTGATGAGCCTGGTGCTGGCGTGGAGCTATTTTCACAAGCTGTACGAGCCGGAATCCACGCTTTCGCGCAATTTCCTGGTGATTGCGCCCAACATCATCGTGCTGGATCGTATCTATAAGGATTTCCAGGGGCTGCGCATCTTTTTTGAAGATCCGGTTTTGCCGGATAACGGCGTGGACGGGCACAACTGGCGGGACGATTTCCAGCTCACGCTGCATGTGCAGGACGAGGTGCGCATTACCCACCCCGTCGGCAATATTTTCCTGACCAACATCCATCGCGTCTATTCGGGCGAAGACATTCCGCCATCGCCTGACGATGAAGATACGATGGATTATTTTCTGGGCAAACGTCCCACGGGCGCGACCACGGATTCCAAGGTGGACTTGGGCATGATCGTGCGCGACATCGACGAACTGATGGTGTTGAACGACGAGGCGCACCATATTCACGACAGCCGTCTGGCGTGGTTCAAATCCATCGAGGATATCCATAACCGCCTCAGGCAGAAAGGCGACGCACTGTCCCTGCAAATCGACGTGACGGCCACGCCCAAGCACAACAACGGCGCAATATTCGTGCAGGCTGTGGCCGATTACCCGCTGGTGGAGGCCATCTCGCAAAACGTGGTCAAGCATCCGGTGGTTCCTGACCCCGCCAGCCGCGCCAAGCTGGTGGAGCGCCAGAGCGCCAAGTTCATCGAAAAATACGCCGACTACATCAACCTGGGCGTGGTGGAATGGCGCAAGACGTATGCCGAGCACGAGAAGCTGGGCAAGAAGGCCATTCTGTTCGTGATGACCGACGACACCAGGAATTGTGACGACGTAGCCGAATTTCTGGGAGGCAACTATCCCGACCTTAAGGGTGCAGTACTGGTCATTCACACCAAGAACAACGGCGAGATTTCCGAAGCGGCAAGCGGCAAGAACAAGGAAGAACTGGAAAAGCTGCGTCAGCAGGCCAACGACATCGACAGCCTGGACAATCCCTACAAGGCTATTGTTTCCGTGCTGATGCTGAAAGAAGGCTGGGACGTGCGCAACGTGACCACCATCGTGGGCTTGCGCGCCTATGCTGCCCAGAGCAACATCCTGCCGGAGCAGACGCTGGGACGTGGTTTGCGCAAGATGTACCCCGGCGGCGTGGAGGAATACGTAAGCGTCGTCGGCACTGACGCCTTCATGGATTTTGTGGAATCCATCCAGGCCGAGGGCGTGGTGCTGGAGCGCAAACCCATGGGCGAAGGCACCGGGCCAAAAACGTCGCTGGTGGTGGAGGTCGACAAGGAAAACGAGAAGAAGGACATCGAGGCGCTGGATATAGAAATCCCGGTGATGACGCCGCGCGTTTACCGCGAATACAAGAATCTGGCCGATCTGGATGTGGGTACGCCGGGCACTGGAAGGGTGGCCTACCAGTTGTTCAGCGAGGAAGAGCAGCGGGAAATCGTGTTCAAGGACATCACCTCTGGCGAAGTGACCCACACCACCATTCTGGATACGGCAGGCATTGCCGATTACCGCAGCGTCATCGGCTATTTCGCGCAAACGGTGATGAAGGACTTGCGCCTGATTAGTGGCTACGATGTGCTTTATGGCAAGATCAAGGCGTTTGTGCGGGATGAACTGTTCGACCAGCAGGTGGAACTGGAAACCCCCAACACCCTGCGCAATCTATCGGAACTGGCTGTCACCAAGACGCTGGTCGAGACTTTCAAAAAAGCTATCAACGCGCTGACCGTGCGGGACAAGGGCGATGCGGAAATCCGCGACTTCATCAAGCTGAGGCAGACCCGCCCCTTCGTGGCGAAGGATCAAGGCTACCTGGTTCCGAAGAAAAGCATCTTCAATAAAATCATCGGTGACAGCCATTTCGAATTGCTGTTCGCCGGTTTTCTCGAAGGCTGCGATGACGTGGTTTCCTATGCCAAGAACTACCTGGCGGTACATTTCAAGCTGGACTATGTGAACGCTGACGGGGATATTTCCAACTACACCCCTGACTTTATGGTGAAGCTGTCGGACAAGGAGGTTTTTATCGTCGAAACCAAGGGGCTGGCAGATTTGGACAGTCCGCTGAAAATGCAGCGATTGCGGCAATGGTGCGCAGACATCAACCAGGCGCAAGCGAATGCTAAATTCGATTTCGTGTATGTAGACCAGGAAAGCTTTGAGCAATACAAACCAAGCTCCTTCAAGGAGTTGATCGAAGGATTTCGGGAATACCATGTGGCGATATAGATTTTGAACGGCCTGAAACCCTATCTCAAACTCCTGCGCCCGCACCAGTGGGTGAAGAGCGGCTTCGTCTTCGTCGGGCTGCTGTTCGGGCACGCCTGGCACAACGCGCTGCTCGTGCAGAATGTTTTTCTCGCCGCTGCCGCCTTTGCGCTGGCGGCATCGGCGGTCTACGTGCTCAACGATCTGGCCGACCGCGAGCGGGATCGGGAGCACCCCGAGAAGTGCCATCGCCCGCTCGCCGCCGGGACGGTGAGCGTCACGCAGGCGCTGCTGCTTGCCGGCGCGTGCATGGTCTCGGCGCTGGTGTTGGCGCAGGCGGTATCGGTTTCGGTGCTGGCGATCCTCGTGGTGTACGCTTTTCTCAACGTCGCCTATTCGATGGGGCTGAAGCACGTCGTGCTGCTCGACGTGTTCATCATCTCGGCCGGCTTCATGCTGCGCATTCTGGCCGGGACGCTGGGCGTCGGGATCGTGCCGTCGCACTGGCTGCTGCTGTGCGGGCTGATGCTGACGTTGTTCCTGGGCTTCGCCAAGCGGCGCGCCGAGCTGAACGCGATGGAGGGCAGGGGCGGCGCGCACCGCAAGGTGCTCGACGACTACGATCCGGCGCTGCTCGACAAGCTGATCGGGATTTCAGCCACCGGCACCATCGTCAGTTACAGCCTGTACACGGTCAGCGCGGAAACGCTGGCGATGCACGGCACGACGAACCTGATCTACTCGGTGCCGTTTGTCGTCTATGGCATCTTCCGCTATCTGTTCCTGCTGCATCGGCGCGGCGGCGGCGGCGATCCGGCGGCCGTGTTGCTGCGCGATGCGCATCTGATCGCCGCGTTTTCCGGCTGGCTGGCGACGGTGCTGCTGCTGCTCGCTTAACGGTTGCCGGCGGCGGTTGATCTGTCACCGTCCGCCGGCCGATAATCGCCGCTTCAAACATTTATACCCCAACCGAGGAGAACGACATGCTGCGCAGAACCTTCCTGGCCGCCACGGCGGCCTGCATGCTGATTGCCGTCGGGGCGGCCGAGGCGCAGTCCTACCGGGCCGAATACCGGCTATCGACCGTTCTCGGCACCGCCTTTCCCTGGGGGCAGGCCGGCGAGCGCTGGGCGGCGCTGGTCAAGGAGAAGACGCAGGGCCGCGTCAACATCAAGCTGTATCCCGGCACGTCGCTGGTCGGCGGCGACCAGACGCGCGAGTTCACGGCGATCCGCCAGGGCGTGATCGATCTGGCGATCGGGTCGACGATCAACTGGTCGCCGCAGATCAGGGAACTGAACCTCTTTTAGCTGCCCTTCCTGATGCCCGACTACCAGGCCATCGACGCCCTGACGCAGGGCGAAGTCGGCAAGCACTTGTTCGGCGTGCTCGGACAGCGCGACGTGGTGCCGCTGGCCTGGGGCGAGAACGGCTTCCGCGAGATGTCGAACTCCAAGCGCGCGGTGGCTTCGCCGGCGGACATGAAGGGGCTGAAGTTCCGCGTCGTCGGTTCGCCGCTGTTCAACGAAACGTTCAGCGCGCTCGGCGCCAACCCGACGCAGATGAGCTGGGCCGACGCGCAGCCGGCGCTGGCTTCCGGCGCCGTCGACGGGCAGGAAAACCCGCTGTCGGTATTCGTCGCCGCCAAGCTGGCTACGGTCGGGCAGAAGCATCTGACACTCTGGCACTACGTTGCCGACCCGCTGATCTTCGTCGTCAACAAGGAAGTCTGGGCGAGCTGGACGCCGGCCGACCGCGACGCGGTGCGCCAGGCGGCGCTGGAAGCCGGCCGGGAGAACGTCGAAAAAGCGCGCAAGGGCATCGCCGGCAGCGACAACGCGGTGCTCAAGCAGATCGAAGCCGCCGGCGTCTCGGTGACGGCGCTCACCCCCGAGCAGCGCACGGCCTTCGTGCGGGCGACACGGCCGGTTTACGAAAAATGGTCGAAGACGATAGGCGCCGATCTGGTCAAGAAAGCCGAAGCCGCCATCGCCGGGCGGTGATCCCGTGACCGACGGCAACGAAGGCGGTGGCGGGCGGGCGCTGGCCGCCATCGAGCGGCTGTTGATGGCCGTTTCGATGGGCGCGCTGTGCGTGCTGACGATGGCCAACGTGCTGGTGCGCTATTTCACCGACTGGTCGTTCGCCTTTACCGAGGAGATTTCTGTCGGGCTGATGGTCGTGATGACGCTGGTCGGCGCATCGCACGCCTTCGCTACCCGCCACCACATCGCCATCGTCTGGTTCGTCGAGCGCAAACCCGCGTTGCGGCAGGCGGCCGGGCGCCTGGCGGCGGGCTGCTCGCTGTTCATGTTCGCGCTGCTCGCCTGGTACGGCGCGCGCATGGCGTGGGACGATTTTCGCTACGAGGTGACGTCGCCGTCGCTCGGCGTGCCGCAGTGGTGGTATTCGGTCTGGTTGCCGGCGCTGTCGCTGCTGATCGTGCTGCGCCTGATCGGCGTGCTGCGCGGAGCGGAGCGCTGATGGACTGGCTGCTGTTCGGCCTGTTCGCCGCGCTGATGTTTGCCGGTGTGCCGCTTGCCGTGGCGATGGGGCTGGCCGGTACGGCGGTGGTCGCCGCCAGCGGGCTGGGCATGATGTCGCTGCCGACCAATGTGTATACCGGCATCGCCAAATACCCGTTGATGGCGATCCCGGTGTTCGTCATCGCCGGGCTGATCTTCGAGCGCGCCGGCGTCGCCGCGACCATCGTGCGTTTCGCCTCGGCCGTCGTCGGCCAGCGGCGCGGCAGCCTGGCCATCGTCGCCATCATCGTGGCGATGATCCTCGGCGGCATTTCCGGTTCCGGCCCCGCCGATTCGGCGGCGGTCGGCGCGGTGATGCTGCCGTCGATGCTCAAAGCGGGGTATCCCCGGCAATTCACGGCGGCGCTGATCGCCGCGGCCGGGTCGACCGACATCCTGATTCCGCCGTCCATCGCCTTCGTCATCTACAGCCTGCTCGTGCCGCAGGCGCCGGTGCCGGCGCTCTTTGCCGCCGGCATGATCCCCGGCATTCTCTCCGGACTGACGCTGATCCTCGTCGCCTGGTGGCTGTCGGTGCGTCACGGTTTCGAGTCGCGGCCCGCCGGGCCGCGTCCGCCGTTCTGGCAAAGCCTGAAGGACGCCGGCTGGGGGCTGGCGGCGCCGGTCATCATACTCGGCGGCATGCGCAGCGGCTTTTTTACGCCGACCGAAGCGGCCGTCGTCGCGGTTTTCTACGGCTTTGTCGTCGGCAAGGTGGTTTATCGTAGCCTGGGCTGGCGCGACATTTATCACGTGCTGGTCGAATCGGCGGAGATTTCTTCGGTCATCCTGACCGTCGTCGCGCTGGCCAGCGTTTTTGCGTGGGCCAGCAACACGCTGGGGACGTTCGACCGTCTGGCGGGCGCCATGCTCGGCGCCGGGCTGCCGGAGATCGCGATGCTGGTCAGCATCCAGGTGCTGCTGCTGATCGCCGGCATGTTTCTCGACGCGATTTCGATCTATTTCATCTTCCTGCCGCTACTGGTGCCGATCGCGCTGCATTTCCACTGGGATCTGGTCTGGTTCGGCGTCGTCATCACGATGAACATGGCGCTCGGGCAGTTTCACCCGCCGCTCGGCGTCAATCTGATGGTCACCTGCCGCATGGCCGGCGTCTCGATGGAGTCGACGATTCCTTGGGCGCTGTGGATGCTGGCGGCGATGGCCGGCACCATGTTCCTAGTCACGTTTGTGCCGGAACTGGCGCTCTGGCTGCCGCGCAGTCTGGGCTATTTGTAACGGTAGGGAGATTCAGCGCTCGAACAGCGCAATCGACTCGACGTGCGAGGTGTTCGGGAACATATTGACGACACCGGCGCCGCGAAACCGGTAGCCTTTCGAGTTGACGAGGATGGCCGCATCGCGGGCCAGCGTCGCCGGGCTGCACGACACGTAGACGATACGCTTCGGGCTGCTGCCCGGATCGTCGTCGAGCGCCTTGACCAGTTCGAGCGCGCCTTCGCGCGGCGGGTCGATCAGCATCTTGTCGAAGCGGCCGAGCGCGGCCAGCGATTCCGGCGTCGCCTCGAACAGGTTGGCGACGCCGTACTCGACGCGGTCTGCCAGCCCGTTGGCGGCGGCATTATCGGCCGCGCGGCGAACCAGCTCGGCGCTGCCCTCAATGCCGGCCACCGAAGCGCCGGAACGCGCGATCGGCAGCGTGAAATTGCCCAGGCCGCAGAACATGTCGGCGATGTGTTCGCCCGCTTTCGGCGCCAGCAGGCCGATGGCGCGGCGCACGAGAACGCGGTTGACGGCGGGGTTGACCTGCGTGAACTCGGTCGGCGAGAAGTAGTGTTCGATAGCGAACTCGGGCAGGCGGTACGACAGCGCCGGGGCGTCTGGCGGGTGGAACAGGTAGGCGGTCGCCGGCCCTTTCGGTTGCAGGAAGAAAACGATGCCGTGGGCGTCGGCAAATTCCCGCAGCAGTGTTTCGTCGGCCGGCGTCGGCGCCACCAGAATGCGCAACACGAGAACCGTCGCGCGCTCGCCGACCGCGACTTCGATCTGCGGCAACTGGTCATTGATCGAGAGTGCGCCGATCAAGCGGCGCAGCGGCATCAGCAAGGCCGAAACATGCGGTGGAAGGATCTCGCAGCGCCGCATGTCGGCGATGAAACTGCTTTTCTTTTCGTGGAAGCCGACCAGCATCCCACCCTTTTTTTGCACCAGACGCACCGACAGGCGCGCCCGGTAGCGGTAGCCCCACGGCGCGCCATAAATCGGCGGATAGAGCTGTTCGGCCCGGATCTTGCCCAAATGCCAGAGGTTGTTTTCGAGCACGCGCTGCTTGGCGGCGACCTGCGCCGCCGGATCGAGGTGCTGCATGCTGCACCCGCCGCACACGCCGAAATGCGGGCAGCGCGGCGCAACCCGGGCGCCGGAAGCTTTCAACACCCGCAGCGTATGCGCCAGTTCGTAGCTCGGTTTGCGGCGAAAGCTGGCGTACTCGACCTCTTCGCCCGGCAAGGCGCCCTCTACAAAAATGGTCTTGCCGTCCAGGCGGGCGATGCCGCGCGCTTCGTGATCCAGCGATTCGATGGTTCCGGTAGGCATGCTGCGTCCCCGCGCAAAAAACGCGCCATTGTATACCCTGCGCGGGCACAAATTGAGGGTTCGGGCACGTTTGGCGGGGCGGGAGCCGTGGCCGAACAATGCCGCGTTTGTGCTCACGCAGGGTGCACAAGCCCGGGCAAGCTCCGATTCAAACCTCCGGGAAGGGCGTTATGGTCGGTGCGACGATGGACGGTTCGGGAAATATCGGCCTAATGCCGCGTGGGAAAAAAGCGTCTCTCCACACGACAGAAATGGTGCTAGAATTCAGAGTTGATCGACGTGCACGCCGGTCAAACCCAAATTTTTTTGGCACGTTGTAACCATCTTTTATCGATAAGGGATCACGTATGAAAAATTCTCTCCTCGTTGCTGCTCTGATCGCTCTGGCCGTTTCCGCATGTGGCAAGCCGGCGACCCCGCCCGCTGCTCCCGCTGCCGCTCCGGCGCCCGCTGCTGCTCCCGCCGCCCCGGCAGGCATGGAAGCCGCCAAGCCGGCCGAAGCCGCCGCCCCGGCGCCCGCTGGCATGGAAGCCGCCAAGCCGGCCGAGGCTGCCGCCCCGGCGCCCGCCGGCATGGAAGCCAAGAAGTAACAGGGCTTCGGCAACCGGAAAAAGCCGGCCTGCGGGCCGGCTTTTTTTCGTCCGGTCTTCAGAATAGCTGGCGCCAGCCGAACCCGTGTTCCTGGCACGCGATGCCGATCCACTCGTCGCCGCAGCCGAGGACGGCGGTCAACGCGGCGACGGCGAGACGCGGCCGGTTGTTTTGCTGGCTCAGATGCGCCGCGACGAGATGCTGCAAGCGGCTGGTGTCGATCTGCCGCAGCAGCGACGCGGCCGTATCGTTGTCGAGATGGCCGAGGCGTCCCGATATCCGTTTTTTCAGGCTGCTCGGGTAGTCGGATGCGGCGAGCAACGCCGGGTCGTGATTGCATTCGAGCATCAGCGCATCGCATCGGCGCAAGAGGTCGACGATGTGCGGCGTGATCGTTCCCGTATCCGTCAGCACGCCGAGGCGGCGCTGACCGTCGAAAAACACATACTGAACCGGCTCGCGGGCGTCGTGTGGTACCGGAAAGGGCTGTATTTCGAGGTTGCCGATGGCGAACGCGGTATGGCTGTCGATCAGCCGGCACGCCGGCATCGGCGGGCGACCGCGCACCAAGGCTGCGTGTGTGCCGTGGGTCAGATAGACGGCGAGACTGTAGCGGCGCGCGAACCTGAAAGCGCCGGCCACATGGTCGCCATGCTCGTGCGTGACGACAATCGCGTCAATCTGCTCGGGCGAAACCCCCAAGCGCCCCAGCCGCTCGGTGGTTGTTTTCGCGGCGAAGCCGCAATCGAGCAGAACCCGGGTGTCGCCGGCCTCGACAAGCAGCGCGTTGCCCAAGCTGCCGCTGCCGAGCGAGGCGAAACGCATCACTTCAACCGCCCGCAAAGCGGGTTGATAACAGTCCCTGCCATTCGATCCGTTGCGCCTAAATGCAAATTCATGGTGTCCGGCGGCTCGTCAGGCTACACGTTTAAGGGGCGTCGCGCTCAGTGTAGCCATCATTTCGATTGGGGGGCAACCGGCCGCATAATTCTCCGAATGACGTGTTCCGGGTTGGCGTTACGAGCCGACACGATCAACCCCGTTATTTCCAGAAGCCCCGCACCCTCCGTAATCGCCGGGCGGTCGCGATGCGGGCGTTACGACAGCTCGTTGGTGCTCCTGGATTCGTTCAACACCTCAGACATTAAGCGGCGAGGTGTTTCCGGGAGCACCGCACTTCGCGGACATTATCAAACTTGGTGGCCGGGCGCCGGAACCGAGTTATCCGCTGCCGGCTTTTGCGTGCAACCTCAGCACGAAGACGGCCTCTCATAGCGGCGAGCACATTGACACCCCCTCGTTTGCCCAACCCTGTGCGGCCATCGTCGAAACGATGGCCGGGCTGGCCGTGTAGCGATGGTTCGGCGCGCCGCTTTGTCCGTTGTTGTACAGCCGGTAAATCGGCACCGTGCCGGTGGGGCAGGAACTGCTCGCGGCCGGCGCGACCGAAAATACCAAACCTTCGTACTGCCAGTTCGGATTGCCCTTCACCGATGCGCACTCGGTGGCGGACGGCGTGTAGAAGTGCGAGCTCTTCGGCGCGAAACTGGTGGTGAAGAAACGGCAGACATTCGCCGCGCCCGGCGTGTTCAGCGTGTATACCTTGAACGTCTCCCCGGTTCTCGACCATCCCTGCAATACCCCGCTGTCGATCAGGTCGGCCTCTTCCGGCGACGCCGTGATGAAGTAGTGGCCGAAGCCCGCGTGGTAGTACTCGATCGCGGTGGCGGCCGAGACCGGCGATTGAACCTCCACCCACTGCACGCTGTGGGCCGGGATCGTCGCGAGCAGTTCGAGCTGGCCGCCGCTGACCGCCAGGTTGCTGCGCAGATCCCGGGTCGGCGAGGCGAGCAGCGCGGCGAGCGCAGCGGCGTCCACCGTCGCCGGATTGCCGTTTGCCGGAACGTCCCTGACGCCGCTCGGCGGTGTGCTGATCGTCGCGCTGAGCGTCGCCTGAGCCAGCCCTTTCAAGCGTAGCGTGTAGTCGACAGCCGCGCTGCCGTCGTTCGTGATGACGATATTTTGCTTGCCGTCCGACTTGGCGGCCAGGGCCATCACCGGCTGGGACTCCGCCGCGTAACCGGCCACGCAGGCGTTTGCCGACGAACATACCCGGGTGCCGAGCGCGTTGCCGCCGCGCAGCCGGGAATGCGCGAAAAAAGCCCAGGCCGAAGGGTTGATGCGCATGGCGCCCGCCAAGCTGGTGGAATCGAACAGCGCCATCAGGGGAACCGCCGCGTAGAAGTGGGCGGCTTCGATGTTCTGCTCCGGGTCTTGCATCAGCGTCAGTACGCCGCCGGCAAAGGACTGCGTGCGCTGTTCTGCGAAGAAGGCGTTGCCGCACTGCGACCCGAGGCCGATATTCCATTCGGTGATATGCAGCGGCTTGGCGCTGCCGCCCTGGCTGTTGACCAGCGAACGCAGCGCGCGCAGGAACGTTGCCGACGCAGCCAGCGTGGCCGTCGAACAACTGCCGTAATGATGGGCCGAGTAGAAATCGAGGTTCGACGCCCCGACGGCGGCGATGAAACCGTTTGCCGGATTACCGGCCTGGGCGCTGCTGGTCAGGATGCTGCGCGTGAATCCCGGCCCGCCGATGTGCACCGTTTTGCCCGCCGCCGCCGCAGCCGCCCGCACGCGCTGCACCGTCTCGACAAACAGCGTGTTGAAGGCCGTCGTGTCGCCGCGCCAGAAACCGCCATCCGGTTCGTTGAAGACTTCGACAAACGCCGGATCGACGGCGATTCCGGCGCTCGGCTTGAACCGGCCGAGCACATGCTTGTAGATATTGGTCGCCACCTTCGCCCAGGCCACCGGGTCGCCGGTATCGTTGGGGCCGTTATAGCTCTCACCCAGCCGCAGGTAGACGGCTGCCCCGGCCGCGATAGCGCCGCCCAGCGCTTCATCGACCGAGGTGAAATCGTAGTTGGCCGGATTGTTCAGGTCGGCGTCGGCTGACGAGGTTGGCGTCCACTTGAAATGCGGTGCCCCTCCGCTCCCCGCCAGCGTGCAGCCCGCCACGTTCGCCGCCGGGCTGACCCCTGCATTGAGTTTGCTGGCCGCCGTGTAAGTCGTACACAAATCGAGGTTCGCGTCATGCAGCCGAACCTGCGAAACGCCGAACGCCGGGTAGAGCGACGCCGCATTCCAGGCCAGCCCCGGCGTTTGCGCGCTGAACGTCGGCTTCCTGTTGACTCCGAATAGATCGCGGACGGGGGCGCCCACCTGAGCAACGTCGACCTCGACGGTAACCGTCGAGGTTTGGGCGTGAGCGCTTTGCGAAACGAGCAGCGCGACAAGAAAGAAGAAGGTACGCACGGTTTAACCCCGGAACGGTACAACTGTTGAATGGAGCACGGAATCCTGCCCGGAGTCAACCGGAGCACGCCCGGTGGGCGCGCTTTCAAATCCGCCGACACCACACCCGCAAGCCGCACCAACGCTCGATCTGCAGCGGTACTGCCCGAAGAGCAAATATCCGTGCGGCTTTCCAGGGGTTTTTAGCCTAAGCCGGATTTTTGACTCTCCGGAGTTTGCCGAACCGTTGCGTGGCCGGGCGCGTGAAGTATGCGCCGCATCGGCGGCCGGACGGTCGTGCGCGGCGGTTTTGCCCGGCGCCTGACGTGTTTGGGCAGGTCTATCACCGGAGCTTGCGGCGGGCGTCAAGGTGTATGACAAATTCTCCCGCGTGCCGCGGGTTGGGGCGACCGTCAGCGATGCGGTTTTCTTCGGGCGCCACCGCAAGGTGGAACACGGGGACAGGCAGGGTACGCGCGGGGTTGTCCCCGCTGAAGCAGACGATTTGCAGCGCGGCTGGTTTGCGCGAAATCCTGCCGGGTTGCAATCGGCGCCGCTTGGCGTTCCTGCCCGGCCCGGATGCCCACGGCGTCGAAAGCCCGAACTTCTTCGATGCGGCCGAGCAAACCCTTCTGCGAACTTTGCAACCAAGCAGGTTCGCTATCTGCGGCCGGCGGCGCGCCGGCCTGCTTGCCCATTTGAACGCCTCCCCTCAGGCTATGCCGCGCCAACTCAAGCGCCCGCACAGCCCGGAACCATATTTGTAGCGGCTTACGGAGTTATTTCGGTGCGTTGGAAATGGACATGTCGCGCCACAGTCATAGACGATGGCACGAGGGTAGCGCGGCGGGGTTGTCCGATTCCCGCCGTTTTCCGCTGCGTGGTCAGGCAGTCAACTCGCGTGTCAGCTCTGGATGCCTGACGATCAGGCGCAGCAGGCAGGCCACGGCACCTGGGGGCGTGAAGCGCCCCTGCTCCCAGTCGCGCAACGTGGCGACCGGCGTGGCGATCCGCTCGGCGAACGCGACCTGCGTCAAGCCGGATTTCTCCCGCGCCTGGCGCACCAGTATCTGATCGGTCGTTGTGACGCGCCCCGCACCCACCTGCGCCTCCTTGAGCGCCTGCCGCAGATCTGGAAGTGCCTCGCCGGCATCGGCCTCGATGGCCTTGGCAACGGTTTCAATGTCGATTTTCTTGCCCATATCACACCACCTTTCTGATTTCAGAAGGACTCATGTTGCTTCGCTCCGCCTTGGCATACACCGCCACCAGCAACACGACTTCCTCTTCGGTCAGGTTGAAGTAGATCACCCGCGCCCCGCCGGACTTGCCTGAGCCTGCGCGGCTCCATCGCACCTTGCGCGCCCCGTCAGCGCCGGGGATCACATCGCCAGCCATCGGGTTGCCCGCAATCCAGTCGATGAACTCCAGCCGCTCGGCTTCTGACCAGATTTTCTCGGCCTGCTTCTGGAATGTCGGAGTTTCGATCACGGTGCGCATGTACTGCATTATACGGGACTCCCGTATAAACACAAGGCAAGAATGCGACTCCCCGCGCACGTTCGTCTATGTCCTGTTTCCCGATACGGGCAACGCGAACTGCTCCGCAACCTCGGACGGTTACACCGGGGGAAACTACGGCTCCGTGGGCAGGTTGAGCGACTGGATCGGTTGGGTGCACGCAGCGACAAGCCCGCAGGCAATTTGCGCGGGCGGCAGGCCGTGCGGAAAAGCGGCGAACATAGTGCCGATCCTTATGCTGCTCCTAGATAGTGTCGTCACGAGACATGTTAAAGTGATTTTTTTATAAACTGTGGTGCACGCGAATGGCCGACGCTTATCAACGACATGATATCTCTGATGCGGCGTGGGTTCTGCTTGAGCCACGGCTGCCGGGGCGCAAAGGCGTGTGGGGTGGCATCGCACATGACAACCGACGATTTATCAACCTGATTAGCAAGATTCTTCAGTTTGCCCCCTGAGCCAGGATTCTGTGTGGGGAGGGCAGGCAATGGCAGCGATCAAAAGCCGTAGTGGCAAGGTGTCGAGCCGGAAGCGCCGATTAAAGCGGT
>JACQYA010000106.1 GCA_016208425.1 Betaproteobacteria bacterium | reverse complement strand
GGATTTCGCCCCGGTCGGCGGCGCCGAGCGCAAGGCGATTCCGATCAACTGCCACGTCTGCAACATCCAGGACGGCGCCATCGCCTATGTCGAGAACGACCGGGTGGTCAAGCTCGAAGGCAACCCGGAGCACGTTTCCACCCGTGGCCGCCTGTGCGCCAAGGGAAATTCTGGCATGTGGACCAGCTACGACCCGGACCGCATCCTGTATCCGCTTAAGCGGGTTGGCGCTCGCGGCGAGGGCAAGTGGAAACGCATCACCTGGGACGAGGCGCTGGAGGAGTTGGCGCAGAAACTCAATGCGGCGCTCAAGGAAGATCCCAACACGGTGATGATGAAATACGGCCGCAACCGTACCGGCGGCACGCTGGATCGCTTCATGAAAACGCTCGGTTCGGCCACCGTCGTCAACCACACCTCGGTCTGCGAATCGTCGAAAAAAGTCGGTATGGAGCCGACCTGGGGGCCGGACATCGAAACGCCGGACTTCGCCAACGCCAAATACGTCCTCAACTTCGGCTCCAACGTGCTGGAAGCCGCCTACTTCCACAATCCGCTCTCGCAGCGCATCACCGAAGGCCGGGTCGACAACCAGATGAAGATCGTCACCTTCGACGTGCGGCTGTCGAACACGGCGGGCTTTTCCGACGAGTGGGTTCCGGTCTTCCCCGGCACCGACGGCGCGGTGGCTCTGGCGATGGGCCACGTCATCCTGCGCGACGACTTGCAGGACTCGGATTTCATCGACCACTGGACCAACGTCACGGTCGGCGAGCTGAAGGCGCATTACAAGCAATACACGCCGGAATGGGCGTCGAAGATTTCCGGCGTGCCGGTCGAAACCATAGAGCGCATTGCAACGGAGTTCGCCACCACCAAGCCGGCCACGCTGTTCACCTATCGCGGCCCGGCCAAGCACCTCTATGGCTCGTATAACGAGAAGGCGTGCATGATGCTGCCGATCATGACCGGCAACATCGAGAAGAAGGGCGGCTACTGCCTGCCGCGCGGCATGGGCTGGCCGCAGCCGATGCCGGAACCGGGCAAGCCGGCCAAGGGTTCCTACCTGTCGCATCCACCCGACTACCCGCTGGCCGCGCACAAGGTCAGCCATCTGGTACCGTTCTGGATTGCCGAGGGCAAGCAGAAGATCAACGTTTACTTCACCTACCAGGACAACCCGGTTTACACCAATCCCGGTTCGATGGCGGTGTGGGGCAAACTGTTCAAGGACGAGAAACTGATTCCCTACCTGGTTTCCATGAGTCCCTTCATGGGCGAGGAAACGGCGCTCGCCGATCTGATCCTGCCCGACTGCCCCTATCTGGAGCGCTGGGAACCGGAATCGATGCCGAACTCGCTGTGGCCGTGGCTGGGTATCCGACAGCCGGTGCACAAGTCGCTCGGCGAATCGCGCGAAAACCGCGTCCTGCTGCGCGACATCATCCACAAGCTGGACCCGGACGGCAAACGCGGCATGAAGCAGTTCTGGAACTTCAAGGATGGCGAAGACTACATGCGCCACCACTTCGACAATGTTCCAGGTCTGAAGGAAGCCGGTGGCCTGAATTTCCTGAAGAAACACGGCGTCTGGCCGATCTACGGCACGCTCAATCCGAAAACCGGCAAGGTCTCCGACAAGACCGGGCGCGAGATCAAGGCCGAATACGGGCTGTACATGAAGGAGCTGTCCGCCGCCGACATGACCGGGGCGGTTGTCGACAAAAACGGCACGATCAGCAAGAACGGCAAGGCCATCGGCGTCAAGCGTAACGGCAAAAACTACGTCGGCTTCCCGACCGGCAACCGCGTGATTAACGTGCGCGTCGACCAGTGGGCCGAATACGGCTTCAACCCGATGCCGACCTTCAAGCGCATCCCGTGGCATGAAGCGATGAAGGACGACGAGCTGATCCTTTCCACCTTCAAGCTCAACGTGCACAAGCAGTCGCGCACGGCCGCCGTGAAATGGCTGGCCGAGATCGCGCACAGCAACCCGGCGTGGATGAACCCGGAAACAGCCGCCAAGCTGGGCGTCAAGACCGGCGATCTGGTGCGCGTCGAAAGTTCGGTCGGCCACCTGGTGACCAAGGCCTACGTCACCGAGGGCATCCATCCCAAGGTGGTGTCGATCCCGACCGGCTTTGGGCATTGGGAATACGGTCGTTTGGCGACGCTCAAGTTGAAGGACAAGAAGAGCGATGCCAGCCACGGTCAGGACGATCCCGATCTAAACAACGTCTGGTGGGACGACAAGGGCGTGCATCCGAACAACATCATTCCGGTGGTGGCCGACCCGATCGGCGGTTCGCAGGGCTGGTACGACACCGTGGTCAAGGTCAGCAAGGCCGGCCCGAACGACAAGTACGGCGACAGCGAAGGCAACTGGGAAAAGCATGTCGCCGCCTTCAAGGAAACGATGCGCTACGCCTACACCGGTGATCTGCACCGCAAAATGCACCCCGAGATGGCCGCCTGGGGCGGCCCGGAAAGCGTCAAGCACAAGGCGGGTGGCGGGCATTGACCGTTTCGCGGTTTCAAGTACCCTGAGGAGGGATTCCCGGCCCGCATTTTCCCGGCGGGCCGGAATTTTTTTGGAGCCATCATGCTGAAAACCCTGTTGGCCTTCGAGGATAACGCGCCTCGGAGCGCGCGGCCTGAAATTTCCACCCCGGATTTCCCCGAGATCATCGAGGAATGTCGGGCGCGATCCAAGCTCTATCGCTTGCTCGGCGGCGTGTTTGTCGAAGAGCCGGGCGCCGGATTTCTTGCGGCCATACGCGGGGAGGCGTCGCTTCGTTCGTTGGCCGATGCCGGGATTGCCTTCGACGCCGATTTCCTCGAAAGCGACGAAACGGCGCTCGCCGAAGCGCTGGCCTGCGAGTACACCACCTTGTTCGCCTCGTCGGGCGGCTTTCCGCCGTTCGAGTCGGTGCGCCTGACTGGACGCTACAAGCAGGAACCGTGTTTCCAGACCGAGCAGGTCTATCGGGCGATGGGTTTCACGCTCGGCAAGGGACGTTTCGAGATTTTTTCCGATCACCTCGGCGTGGAACTCATGTTCGTCGCCGAATTGCTGGAACGCAGCGCCGCCGCGCTCGAAGGCGACGATCTGCCGGGCTACAAGCGCCTGGAAAAGGAGATCAAACGCTTCTGGACGCTGCATCTCGGGCGCTGGGTGCGCGGCTATTGCCGGTTGATCGAACGCGCCGCCCAGCATTCCTTCTACCGCGAAATGGCGCGCTTTCTCGGTGGCTTTGCCGACGAGGAAATTGTCGCGATGAACTTGAAGCGTCTGGAAGACCTCGACCAAGGCCGCGCCGTCGTTCCAAAGAGCGAGATCAAGGTCGAGTTCAACCCGGACGAGCCGGTCTGCGGCGGTTGCGCGCCGGGTCGGCCGGAGGGGGGCGCGGCCGGCGCCCGGATTGGCGCGATACAGCCCCTGCACGACCTGCGCGTCTGAGGAGAATCATGCTGCTCGACCTGCATTCACAGCCCATCCTGCCGCCCGACCGGCAGGTGCTTTCCGAACTCGACTGGAGCGAAGTCGCGTCTCTGTGGAACAATAACGAGCTGGGCATCCTGCACGACTGGTTCAATGAACGCTGGTCGCGCCTGGTGCGCAACAGCGTGCTCGGCCAGAAAGACCCGGAAGCGGAGTTTCTGCAAGCGCTGGCTTTTGCGACGCTGGCGCTGTTCTTCACGCAGAACCGCAACCAGGACGGCGCGCTGCTGATGATCGACGACGCGCTGATCGCGCTTTCCCGCTACCGCCCGCGTTATCTCGGTGTCGGAATCGATCCGATCATCGCTACGCTGCAGGATTTGCGCCCGCTGCTGGTCGGGCTGGCCCCGGATGATCCTTGCCCGCTGTATCCTTTTGTCTTCCCGAAGTTTGAATATCAACGAAGCGCCCCATGACGATTACCCTGCGGCGCCTGGCGGAATCGCCCGATGAATTGCATGGCGATGTGCCGGCGCCCGTACCGTTGGCTGCGTTCGCAGCGTTTGTCTTCGACTCGCCCGCGCTGGACGGGCCAGCGGCAGACGGCGTCAGCGTCGTGCTGCGCGATGGCTCGGAGTTGCGGGCGACCGCTCTGCTCGATGCCGGAGCCGCCCAGGCGCTGCTCGGCGAGGTGGCTCTGGCCGACAGCGCGGTGGTGGAACGACTGGCTGCAAAATACGGTGGCCAGCGTGTCGGCCTCTACGTGCCGGTACAAAGAATGGCCGTCGACTGGTCGTTCGAGACGGTTTCCAACGCCGATTTCCGGGTCGTGACGCCGTCGCGCTGCGAACCGGCCTGGGAAATTCTGCGCGCCGATGGCAGCGGCAGCGGCACGCTCGCTTCATGGTGGATCGGCGAGATGCTCGCGCGCGGCGCGCAAACGGTCTTGTTGCGTGTCGACATGCGCGACGATACCGATCTCAACCTGTGCGCCGGCCTGGTGGAAGATTTCGGCGAAAAACTCTGGATCGCCCCGCTGGGTGAGGGCGAGCCTGACATCGCGTTCGCCGGCTGGATTGCCTACGGGCAGGCCCGGCAAATTGCCTTGCCGACAGCACTGTACCGTCGGCGCGAGGCGCTGTTGCCGAGCCTCAACGAAGCCGATCCCGAAGAATCTGTCCTGCGAGAAAGCGTATGAAGACTATTCTGCACGCCGTTCTGCTCGCGCTGGCGCTGCTCGGTTCAGCGGCAGCGAATGCCGAGGCGACCTTGCGCAGCAAGGAGCAACTGGCGATTGTCTTAAAGAGCCGGCTGCCTTGTTGTGTCATCGATGGCCGGTCGGAAGACAAGCGTCGTGAGCATCCGCTGAACGATGCGCTGCCCTATCGCGCCGAAATGACGATCAACCCCACTGCTTCGGTTGTCGTCGTGGCCGACAGCGATAGCGCAGCCATGCAGATCGGCAAGACTCTGGCCGCCGCCCATCCCGGTAAAAGCATTCTCGCGGTCAAGGGCGGTGTGGCAGCCTGGGAGGCTGTTCTCGCCGATCTGATGGCAAACGCGCCCAAGAGTTCTGCGCTCGGCGGCATCAATTTCGTGATTCCTCATAACACCTGCGAAACCGGCACGCCTTTACAGCAGTTGCGCAGTGCTCCAGGCAGTAGTCACAAGTGAGCATTGCCGCGCCGGATTTTCGCGCCAACCGGTGCACCCGCTACCGCTATCGTTACAGCGAGTGTCGCCGTTGCGCCGACGCCTGCCCGCACGCTGCGATCGCGCTATCGGACGAAGGCGCTACGCTCGATCCGGCGCGCTGCCAGAACTGCGCCCTGTGCGTTGGCGCCTGCCATACCGGCGCCTGGTCGAGCGATTCGTTCAAACCGATAGCCCTGCTCCGCGAGGCGATCAAGCGGCCGACCTGGAGCCTCGCCTGCGCGCCTTCGGGGGCGAGCGCCGACGCGCGGGTTCCCTGCCTGGGCGCGGTCGATGGCGTTACGCTGGCCTATCTCGCCAAGCGCCGCATTCCGGTGACGCTGCACGGCAGCGCGCATTGCACAGAATGCGCGCACGGGTCGAAAGGCGCAGCGCAACTGAACCTCAATCTGGAAGCGCTTGGCGCCTTGCACGAGGCGGCTGAAGGCGCCGCAAGCCACTGGGTAATGCCGGTTATGGCAGGCGGCCCGACAACCGGAGGAGGCCTGGGCGATGGCTTTGCCTCTTCGCGGCGGCATCTGTTCCGCCGGCTGATCGTGCGCGGGGTGGGCGAAGTGGTGCGTGCGACCACGCTGCCCGGCGAACCGGCGCCGGTGCCGGAGAAAGCGATTCGCGCCGGCCCCTATGCGCTCACCGAGCAGCGCGAACTGCTGCAAATCGTCTGCAAGCAAAAGGAAGATCGGCCTTTCAAGGTGCGCATTCACGAAATGCTGCCGCTGATGCAACTCGCGCTACATCCCGGCTGCACCGTTTGCGAAGCGTGTTTCCGCGTTTGTCCAACCGGCGCGTTACAGATTGAGGAAAACCCCGGCGACTGGGCGCTCACTTTCCAGATCGACCGCTGCGTCGCCTGCGAAGCCTGCCTGGAAGTCTGCCAGCCGCGCGTGCTCGATGCCGCAGCCTCTTTCGATGCGCGCTCCGAGCAGCCGGCGCGTGTCCTGCTCAACCTGAACAAGCAACGTTGCTCGCGCTGCGACCGCCATTTCATGTCGCCATCGCCGGAGAAAACCTGTACCGTTTGCCGCGACGACGAGGATGCTTTTTCGGCTATTTTTGGCTGAACGTATTGAATGATTTGCCGGGGAGAAGGGCATGGAATGGGAGTTTTCCGCAGAAGATGTGGTCAAGGCGCGCGCTGAATATGGCCTGGCCGACTTCAGGCGCGATCTGGTCGAAGAGATCCGGCTGAATCTCGGTGCGACCGGCGAAACGCTGACCCGCAGTTTCAATCTGATCTACGACCTGTGTTACGCGCTGGCGACGCACAAGGATCTGGAAAAATTCCTGAGTGCCTACGCTTACGATCCGCCCACCGTACAGTTCCTGCGCGAAGTCGAACCGATGATGGCCGGCAACGTCGAGATGCTGGGCGCCATCCTGCAGCGCCAGATCATGGAGCGGGTCGAATCTGGAATGGCGATCGAACAGGCGGTGGAAGATACCGCAAAGTGGCATGTTGGAGCAGTGCGGGTTGCAGTAGGAGTTGCGACAGACTGAGGTGGCTACCGGTCTGCTTCGCAAATCAAGGAGCAGGGCGAAAACGACGGATTCCGCCCTGCGGCTGTAAAAATATCGCCGGGGTCAGAAAACAAAATGCACAGCCGTTCCACAGCGCTTCAAACCCCTGCCGCTAGCCGTGATTACCCTCCTCGACGTCCCCGGCGCGTATCTCCAGCTTGCGCATTTTCTGCCACAAATTCTTTCGGCTGATGCCGAGCATGTTGGCCGTTTCCATGATGCGGCCGCCGCATTCTTCGAGCACGCGGCGGATGTAGTCGCGCTCGCAGGCTTGCAGGTAGCCTTCGAGCGGCTGCCGTTCCGGCGGGCCGGCGGCGGCGCGGGCCAGTTCGCCGTCGGCGCCGAAAATGGACTCGGTTTCAAAGCAGGCGCCCGGCGCGAGCACGCTGGCGCGTTCCAGGCAATGCCGCAGTTGGCGGATGTTGCCGGGCCAGGGATAGTTGACCAGCGCGTCCGCGGCCCGCGCGGAAATCGTAAACGGCTTTTCCGATTTGCCGTCGAGTTCGGCCAGAAAGCGTTCGGCCAGCCAGAGGATGTCTTCGCGCCTTTCGCGTAACGGCGGCACGGGGAGATGGATAACGTGGATGCGGTAGTAGAGATCCTCGCGGAACTCGTTGTTTTCGACCATCGCCTTGAGGTCGCGATGGGTGGCGCAGACCAGGCGGATGTCTACCGGCTTTTGGCGGTTGCCGCCGACCGGCAGCACGGCGCGTTCCTGGATGGCGCGCAGCAGCTTGACCTGCATCGAAGGCGGCATTTCCCCGATTTCGTCGAGGAAGAGCGTGCCGCCGTCGGCTTGCTCGAAGACGCCGCTACGCGCGCGGACCGCGCCGGTGAAAGCGCCTTTTTCGTGACCGAACAGCTCGGATTCCAGCAGATTTTCCGGGATGGCCCCGCAGTTGACGGCAATGAACGGCGCCTTGCCTGCGGGGTCGGCGACGCGGTGTAAACGGCGCGCCACTTCCTCCTTGCCGACGCCTGTTTCCCCCGTTATCAGCACCGGGCTGCGGCTTGCCGCGAGCTTGGGCAACAGCAGTTCGATGGTGCGCATAATCGCCGAGATGCCGAGGTGGTTTTCCTGGGTTTGCGGCAAGCGCCGCAAACAAAGCGCCTCGATCTTCGCCATCAACTGGCCGATGTCGAAGGGCTTGGTCATGTAGTCTTCGGCGCCCAATTTGAGCAGGTTCACCGCCTGGTCGATGGCGCCGAAACCGGTAATGAACAGGAAGGGCGGCAAAGGTAACCCGTCGGCCAACAGTTCCTTGAACAGCGTGTCGCCCGCGATATCGGGGAGGTGGATGTCGCTGATCGCCAGTTGGTAGGCCGCCGTGCGTAACGCCTGCATCGCGGCGCGTCCGGTCTGGAACCAGTCGCAGGCGTAGCCGTCCATTTCGAGGCGCTCGACCAGCGGCGTGCCCATGAAGATATCGTCTTCGATCAGGCAGATTCTCGGTTTCACGGGGTCTCCACGACAGGTAACCGGACACGGAAAACCACCCGGCCATCGGCGCTGTCGATGGCGATGTGGCCGCCGAGCTGCTGCACGGTCTGATAAGCCACCCACAGCCCGAGGCCATGCCCGCCTTCGCGCCCGCTGACAAACGGTTCGAAGATGTGGGCGAGTATGTGCGCCGGTGGCGGCTCGCCGTCGTTGGACACCTGCAACGACAGGGTATCGTCCCGCATGTTTGCCGCAAGCCGGACTCCGCCGCCGGCCGGGGTGGCCTGTACCGCGTTGAGCAGCAGGTTGATGAGGATCTGGCGCACCAGGCTGGCGGCGACCGCGATACTGTCGGGTACGCGCACAGCCCAGTCAAAGCGCAACGACTTGTTTGCCAGTTGCGGCTCGAGCAGCGTGCGCAAGTCCTCGAAGTCGTGCGGCGTCAGCGGGCGCAATTGCACGCGCGCTTCCAGCAGCAAGGCGCCGACGGTCTCCGAGACATGTTGCAAGCCGCGCTCAAGGAAGGCCAGAGTGCGTTCCAGGAGAGGGTCGAGAGGGGGGTCGCCGGCGCTGCGTCGCTTGAGGTTGTCCAGCGCCATCAGCATGCCGGCCAGCGGGTTGTTGACTTCGTGCGCGATGCCGGCGGCCAGACGGCCGACCGCCGCGAGGCGTTCCGATTGCAGCACCTCGCGTTCCAGCGCGGCCTTCTGGCGGATCTCCGCCGATGCTTCGCGGTAGGCGTCGAAGAGTTGCCCGAGTTCGTCGTTATGCCCGTAAAGGTCGGGGTTGATCTCGGACGGGACACCTCGCACCATTTCGTCCATGCCGCGCGATAACTGGACGAGCGGTTGGGCCATGTGCCGCCCCCAGTACCAGTTGAGCGGTAGCAGGATCGCCAGCACCAGCGCACCCATGCCGGCGCCGCCGAGCGCAATGCCGAAAAAGCGCGGCAGAAATACATGCTTGGAATGGGTGATGACCAGCGTGCCGATCAGGCTGCCCTCTTCGGCGACCGGTGTCGTGACATGGAGATAATCGGAATGGCCGAACTCGAATGCGTGGGAAACGCTGGTATCGGCATCGCGCAACGCGGCAGCCAGCTGGCGATCGTCGGGATCGAAGCTGTCGAGTTCCGCGAGCAAGGGCATCGTGCGCGGCGTGCTGGAAACGAGTACCCGCATCTTTGGGTCGACGACAAAAATTGCTTCGGCCTGCAAGGGATCGGCGTGGGTGGAACCATGCAGCGGCGCTTCGACCAGTTCTATCGCCCGCCACAAGTCGTCGTGCAGCAGCACGGGAAACAGCGTCTTGGCCAGCGTCCGGCCCAGCCCCTGCGAGCTGATGATGACGTCGCCCTTGAGGTCGGCGAAGGCGCGCGCCATCAGTCCGACCGATACCGCCAGCGTTGCCGCGACGATCAGGCCGCTGCCCCAGAGCGGGATCTTGTGACGCAGGCTGAGATCGAGCAGTCGTTTCACGATGCGCCTCAATGCTCTCCGAAGGCGCGCATCATCATCTCCACACCGTCGTACATGCGCCGGTCGCCGACGATGAAGCCGTCGATGTTCAGCCGCTCAAGCAGCGTCCGGCCGGCCGGGTCGCCAGACATTCCCAGCAGCGCTTTTTGCATGCGCAGAAAGTCGGTGGCCGAAACCGAGCGATGGGCGGCAAATGGGGGGAATCCATACTCGACAGACCGTTCGACGATGCGCGTACGCCTGACAATATCGGGCTTTACCTTTTCGAGCGATTCGAAGACGAAACTGTCGACCGCGCCACCGTCGGCGTAGCCTTTGGCCACCGCCTCGATCAACTTGCGGTGCGACCAGGTAAAAAAGGTCTTGCGGAAGAAGCTGGCCGGGTCGTGCCCCATTTCGCGTAGGCGATAGCGCGGCGCCAGGTAGCCGGTATTCGAATAGGGATCGGCGTAGGCGAATACGGCGCCTTTCAGGTCGGCCATGCTTTTGCTCTTCGAATCGCCGGAGCCGACGATCAGGTAGGAACGATAGTAGGGGCGTCCGTGGTTGAGCGGTATCGCCAGCAGGCGCACGAGATCCTTGAGGTAGAGGAAGGGGTAGTCGCAAAGCCACGCGAAATCGAGCCGCTCCTGATGCAACAGATCCATGGTTTCCCGGTAGCTGTTGCGCTGTACGAACTCCACCGGGGTTTGGAGCCGGGATTCGAGGTAATTGCGCCAGTCCGCCATCAAGGAGTGCTGGTCGTGGACGAAGGCCGGCGTCAATCCGACGCGCAGAACCTGTGCCGGAGCGTGGGTCAATGCGCGGCCCGTTCCCGGCATGCCCACAGCCAGGGCGGCCATTAAGGATTATGCCTCTATACAGTTTTCAGTTTAACTTGAGTATGCGTCAGGCAAGCGTCGAGAAGGCGGAACGGCAATTCGGACTCCCAATGCCTGCGGTTGAAGCGGTAGCAGAATTCATTTAGATACTCTTGCAAATATTTGGACGATACGCCGTGATAAGTTCCCAGCAAGAAAGCCTTGAGGTTGCCGATGGCGATATGTACCCAAGGCAACCATTCGCCCGCCTTGTCCGGTGGCGTCACCCGCGCGGCATGGTGCTG
>JACQYA010000100.1 GCA_016208425.1 Betaproteobacteria bacterium | reverse complement strand
TCGGCACAACCCTCCTCAGTTCCAAACCGTTTCTGCCAATCTACCAGGTTCGTCGTGGTCGTTTTCATGATTCAACCCCTTATCTCGTTGATCCCATTACGTTCGGCAGGAAAAACTGAAAATGGTTCATAGGCATAAACGTATTTCCATCATCGTCAAGGAGATCGCCGACCAGACCAATCGCCAACACCATCGCGCGCTTGTCGCAACGGATGCTGGACTTGTCCGAGATCGGCGAATCGCTGCACGAAAATCTGTCCGAAATCGACCAACGCTCGCTTCACGCGCAGATGTACGAAGTGGCAAGAAGCGCCGGAGACCGGATCGGGGTGCTGCTGGAGAAGGCCATCGACGACGGTACGCTATCCGTGAGCCAAGTTTTCGATACCGGCTACCAGCAGATCCCGAACACCAATCCACCGAAATTTCATACGGCCTACGACTCGCTGACCGACAAGGAATTCCCGTCGATCCAGGAACCCATTTTGTCCTCGAACCCGCAGGTCGCCTACGCCGGAGCCGTGGACGGAAACGGTTACTTCCCGACGCACAACAGAAAGTTCGCGCAAACCCTGACCGGCGACTACAACAAGGACTTGGTCGGCAATCGCACGAAACGCATTTTTGGCGACCGCACCGGAATTCGCGCCGCCAGGAACACGAAGCGCTTTCTCTTGCAGACCTACATGCGCGATACCGGCGAAATCCTCTATGACCTCTCGGTTCCGATCGACGTCAAGGGCAAGAATTGGGGCGGCTTCCGGCTCGGCTACAAACGCGGCGACTGACGCGCGGGCGGAACCGTCTATTCGCCGAAACAGCGCAGGCCGGCAAGGTCGACGATGGTGATGCTGCCATAATCGATGCGCAGCAGCCCGGCATCCTCCAGTTTTCGCAAAGACCGGTTGACCCGCTGCCGCGAGACGCCGGCGAGAAAACCGATTTCTTCCTGCGAGATTTGCAGCTCGCGGCTGATGCCGGGATAGAGAACGGGGTTGAACAAGGCCGCCAGACAGCGCGCGAGCCGGGCGTCGACATCCAGCATGCGCTCGTGTTCCATCATGCCGATAAACTGGCCGAGACGCTCATTGAGCTGGACGATCAGAAAACGGTTGAACGGGATGCTGTGGTCGAGCAGCCACTGGAAGGTGCCGCGGTTCATGAAGGCGACTTTCGAGTCGCGCAGCGCGATTACATCGTATTTTCGCGGCTCGTTTTTGAGCAGCGAACCCTCGCCGAACCAGCCTCCGGCCGGCACACCGGTAAATGTGGTGGTCTTGCCGGTGCGCCGGTTGCAGGCCATCTTGACCAGTCCTTCGACAACGCCCATCCAGTGGTCGACCGGCTCGCCTTTCATGCAAACGAACGCTCCGGCCGGAACGTTGCGCACGACGATGCCCGCCTTGACGCGCTCAAGCCCGTCTTCCGACAGCTCCTTCGCCCAACCCAAGGCCTGCAACATCGCGTTCAGAGACTGCATATATTTTGCCGGCTGGCGGTCAATTTGTTGGTCGATTCTGCGGTTAATTCGTCGCCAATTGTCAGGTGCGCGACAATTATAGAGCCGGGCTGCGTATAGACTAGGCGCCAATAATGATTCTGTGTCATTCTGCACTTCGCGTCCGCTTGCGAAGTCGGGATAGCAAGCATCTGCCGGCCGGCGATGGCGTGCGGATGAACCGGAGGAGACAAAATGCCGGAGATGGCTTCTTCCAGAGCGCTGGATACCTTTCCTCGCCTGCTGTCTTACCACGCCCAGGTGCGCGGAGACCGGCCCGCGATGCGTGAGAAGGATCTCGGCATCTGGCAAACGTGGACGTGGGGCGAGGTTGCCGGGCACGTCGGCGCGCTGGCTTGCGGCTTGGCCGAACTCGGTTTCAAACGCGGCGACAACCTGGCGGTCATCGGCGACAACCGCCCGCGCCTGTACATGACGATGGCCGCCGTACAGTGCCTGGGCGGCGTGCCGGTGCCGCTCTACCAGGACGCGGTGGCCAACGAGATGCTCTTCGTGCTGCAGGATGCCGGCATCCGCTTCGCGCTCGTCGAAGACCAGGAGCAGGTCGACAAGCTGCTTGAATTGCAGGAACAGATGCCGCAACTCGCGCACGTCGTCTACGACGATCCGCGCGGCATGCGCCACTACAACCAGCCCTTCATCCACGACATCCGGGAGCTGATGGCGATGGGGCGCATCCATAACCAGAACCATCCGGATTTCCTGGCCGACGAGATCGCGCTGGGCGCGGCCGACGACATTGGCGTGATGCTGTACACCTCGGGAACGACGGGCAAGCCGAAGGGGGTCTGCCTGACGCACAACGCCTTCATCAGCGCCGCGCGCGGCGGCGTCGAGTTCGACCGGCTGACCGCCGACGAAGACATTCTTTCGTACCTGCCGATGGCGTGGGTGGGCGACCACCTGTTTTCCTTCGCGCAGGCGATGCTGGCCGGCTTCACGATCAACTGCCCGGAATCCGGCGAGACGGTGATGACCGATCTGCGCGAAATCGGCCCGACCTATTACTTTGCCCCGCCGCGCGTGTTCGAGAACCTGCTGACGCAGGTCATGATCCGCATGGAAGACGCCAGCGCGCTGAAACAAAGGATGTTCCGCTATTTCATGGCGGTTGCGCGACGTAGCGGAGCGGAGATTCTCGACGGAAAGCCGGTATCGTTTGCCGACCGTTTGCTCTATACGCTCGGAAACTTTTTTATTTACGGGCCGCTGAAGAACGTTCTCGGGATGAGCCGCATCCGCGTCGCCTATACGGCGGGCGCGGCGATCGGCCCGGATCTCTTCCGTTTCTATCGCTCGATCGGCATCAACCTGAAACAGCTCTACGGGCAGACCGAGACCTGCGCCTATGTTTGCCTGCAGCCGGACGGCGAAATCAAGTTCGATAGCGTCGGTAAGCCTGCGCCCGGCGTCGAAGTGAAGATTTCCGGGAACGGCGAGATTCTCGTCAAAGGCCCGATGCTGCTCAAGGGCTACTACAAGCGCCCGGATGCGACCGCCGAGGCAATCGATGCCGACGGTTACTTTATGACCGGCGACGCGGGGTTTTTCGACGATGACGGGCACCTGAAGATCATCGACCGCGCCAAGGATGTCGGCAAGCTGGCCAACGGGGCGATGTACGCGCCAAACTATATCGAGAACAAGCTCAAGTTCTTCCAGCACGTCAAGGAAGCGGTCGTCTTCGGCGACAGGCGAGACAGGGTTTGCGCCTTCATCAACATCGACATCGGCGCTGTCGGCAACTGGGCGGAACGGCGCGGTATCGCCTATTCGGGTTACACCGATCTCGCCGCCAAGCAGGAAGTTTACGGGCTGATCCAGGAATGCGTCGAAAAAGTTAACGCGGAACTGGTCTCCGAGGACACGCTGGCCGATTCGCAGGTACACCGTTTCCTGATCCTGCACAAGGAGCTCGATCCCGACGACGACGAGCTGACGCGCACGCGCAAGGTGCGGCGCGGTTTCGTCGCCGAAAAGTACGCGCTGCTGATCGAGGCGCTTTACGCCGGCAGGAAGAGCCAGTTCATCGAAACGCAGGTCAAGTTTGAAGACGGTCGTACCGGCAAGGTGGCCGCCGATCTACAGATCCGCGACGTGAAGACCTATCCGGCCGGGCGTCTGGCCGCCTGAGCGTCTAGCGCTTGTCCAATGCGGGAGCCAGCATGAGTGGAAGAAAAATCGGCGACGTGATCCTCGAGCTGCAAAACATTTCCTTGCGTTTCGGGGGGGTGAAAGCGCTGACCGGCATTTCGTTCGATGTGCGCGAACATGAGGTGCGCGCCATCATCGGCCCGAACGGCGCCGGCAAGAGCTCGATGCTCAACGTCATCAACGGCGTTTATCACCCGCAGGAAGGCCGCATCAATTTTCGCGGTGAAGAGCGCCGCAAAATGGAGCCGCATAGGGCGGCCATGCAGGGCATCGCCCGCACTTTCCAGAACATCGCGCTGTTCAAGGGCATGACGGTGCTCGACAACGTGATGACCGGACGCATCACCAAGATGAAGGCCAATTTCCTGGAGCAGGCGATCCGTATCGGGCGCGCCGGGCGAGAGGAAATCTTGCACCGGAAGAAAGTCGAGGAGATCATCGATTTTCTGGAAATCCAGCACATCCGCAAGACGCCGGTCGGGCGGCTGCCCTATGGTTTGCAAAAGCGTGTCGAGCTGGCGCGCGCACTGGCCGCCGAGCCGTCGATGCTGCTCCTCGACGAACCGATGGCCGGCATGAACGTCGAAGAGAAGCAGGACATGTGCCGCTTCATCCTCGATGTCAACGACCAGTTCGGCACGACCATCGTGCTCATCGAGCACGATATGGGCGTCGTGATGGATATTTCGGATCGCGTGGTGGTGCTCGATTACGGCAGGAAGATCGGCGACGGGACGCCCGACGAAGTGCGCGGCAACCCGGAAGTGATCTCCGCCTATCTCGGCGTGGCGCACTAGCCGGCGGTCAAAATGAAACCAACTCTTTCCAGAGACCCCGCCCTTCCGGGCTTGACCCGAAATCCAGGCGCGCGCCACCGGATTCCGGCTTTCGCCGCAACGACGAAATTATCCGGCGCGAAGTTATCCCGCAAATTCACCGTGACCGCCTACCAGGAACGGAGGAGACAGGCATGCAGTTCTTTCTCGAAGTGCTGATCGGCGGGTTGCTGTCGGGGGTCATGTACTCCTTCGTCGCGCTCGGTTTCGTGCTTATCTACAAAGCGTCGGGCGTTTTCAATTTCGCGCAGGGGGCGATGGTGTTCGCCGCCGCGCTGACCTTCGTCGGCATTCTCGAACACGGCGTACCTTTCTGGCTGGCGTTCGTGCTCGCCTTCGGCGTGATGGTCTTGCTTGGCGCGCTCACCGAACGCATCGTCTTGCGGCCGCTGGTCAACCAGCCGCCGATCACGCTGTTCATGGCGACCATCGGCCTGACTTATGTCATCGAGGGTCTGGCGCAGGGCGTCTGGGGCGCCAGCGTGCGCGGCCTCGAACTCGGCATCCAGGACGAACCCATCGAATGGCTGATGGATGCGGCCAATATCGGCGTCTCCAAGTTCGACCTTTTCGGCTCCGGCGTGGCCGCGTTGCTGGTGGCGCTGCTCGCCCTGTTTTTCCAGCACACCCGCATCGGCCGCGCGCTGCGCGCGGTAGCCGACGACCACCAGGCCGCGCTGTCGATCGGCATTCCGCTACAAAATATCTGGCGCATCGTGTGGGCGGTGGCAGGTTTTGTCGCGCTGGTCGCCGGGCTGATCTGGGGGGCGCGCAACGGCGTTTCCTTCTCGCTCACCTTCACCGCGTTGAAGGCGTTGCCGGTGCTGATTCTCGGCGGGTTTACGTCGATCCCCGGCGCCATTGTCGGCGGCCTGATTATCGGCTCGACCGAAAAGCTCGCCGAAGTTTATCTCGGGGAATATGTCGGAGGCGGCATCGACTCGTGGTTCCCTTACGTGATGGCCTTGGCTTTCCTGCTGATCCGGCCGGAAGGTCTGTTCGGCGAGAAGCACATCGACCGCGTTTAAGGAGAAGCCCCCCATGTTCTACCGTGAAGCCGGCCAGTTCAAAACGAGCTACGTAGCCGACCAGCAAATCTTCCCGATCGCGCAGGATCGTATCGGCATGCTGCTGATTCTCGTCCTCGCTTTTCTTGTCGTGCCGGCGGTTTTCAGCGAGTACTGGATCAAGGCGATCCTGATTCCCTTCCTGATTTTTTCGCTGGCGGCGCTCGGCCTGAATATCCTCACCGGTTACGCCGGACAGCTGTCGCTCGGTTCGGCGGCGTTCATGGCGGTCGGCGCGTTTGCCAGCTACAACTTCATGCTGCGTATCGACGGGTTGCCGATTCTCGTCGCTTTCGTTTTCGGCGGCCTGTCGGCGGCGGCCATCGGCATCGCGTTCGGTTTGCCGAGCTTGCGCATCAAGGGCTTCTATCTGGCGGTCGCAACGCTGGCGGCACAGTTTTTCATCGTCTGGGCGCTGACCAAGTTCGGCTGGTTTTCCAACTATTCGTCGTCGGGCGTCATCACCGCGCAAGAGATACAGATCTTCGGCTTCCGTTTCCTCTCGCCCGAGTCCAAGTATCTGCTGGTGTTGACCATCGTCGCGCTGCTCGCCCTGGCGGCCAAGAACATGGTGCGCAGCTCGGTCGGCCGCGCCTGGATGGCGGTGCGCGACATGGACGTGGCGGCCGAGGTGATCGGCATCCGCATCATGCACACCAAGCTGCTTGCCTTCGCCGTCAGCTCGTTCTACTGTGGCGTGGCCGGTGCGCTGTATGCCTACGCCTATATCGGCACGGTCGAACCGGAAGGCTTCAACCTCGATCTGTCGTTCAAAATCCTGTTCATGATTATCATCGGCGGGGTCGGTTCGATTGTCGGCGCATTTCTCGGCGCGGCATTCATCGTTCTGTTGCCGATCGCGCTGGATGTGATGGTGCAGGAGTGGCTGCACGGCATTTTGCCGCCAAGTATCAGTTCCAACCTGCAGTTGATCGTCTTCGGCGGTCTGATCATTTTCTTCCTGATCGTGGAACCGCACGGTCTGGCGAGACTATGGCAGATCGCCAAGGAGAAGTTGCGTTTGTGGCCGTTCCCGCACTAAGGAGCCGAGCAACATCGCGCCGGAGTATTTCGCATGGATACAACAACCTCTTGGAGGAGACAATGATGAAGATGAGCAAAACCCTGACCCACACCCTGATCGCCGCCGGCCTGCTCGGAAGCGTCGCGGCCGACGCGCTGGCGCAAGCCAACGAGCAGTTCATCGGCTTGCCGAGCTACCGCGTCGGCGCTTACGCCGCCGGCGGTTCCGGTATCTACGGCGGCTGGATCGATTACATGTCGCTCGTCAACGAGCGCGACGGAGGCATCAACGGCGTCAAACTGACTTGGGAAGAGTGCGAGACCGAATACAACAACGCGCGCGGTGTCGAATGCTACGAGCGCATGAAGAAGAAGGGCAGCACCGGCAACACGGTGTTCCAGCCGCTATCCACCGGCATCACCTACTCGGTGCTCGACAAGGTTGCCGCCGACAAGATCCCGATGGTTACCATCGGCTACGGGCGTACCGATGCGGCGGACGGGCGGGTGTTCCCGTGGGTCTTCCCGATGATTACGACCTACTGGAGCCAGGCGACGACGATGGTCAAGTACATCGGATCGAAGGAAGGCGGACCCGACAAGCTGAAAGGCAAGAAAATCGCCTACCTCTACCACGACTCGGCGTTCGGCAAGGAGGGCATCGCCGTTCTGGAAAAGCAGGCGCAAAAATACGGCTTCACCTTCGTGCCGCTCGCCGTGGCACACCCGGGCAACGAGCAGCAGTCGCAGTGGTTGAAGATCCGGCAAGAAAAGCCGGACTGGGTCATTCTCTGGGGCTGGGGCGTGATGAACCCGACAGCGCTGAAAGCCGCCGCCAAGACCGGCTTCCCGCGCGAGAAGATGGTCGGCGTCTGGTGGTCCGGCGCCGAGGAGGATACCATCCCGGCCGGCGATGCGGCCAAGGGGTACACGGCCGCCGGCTTCAACGTCGCCGGGCAGAACTTCCCGGTGGTCAAGGCGATCCAGGACAAGGTCTACAAGGCGAACAAGGGCAACATGGAAGACAAGTCGCGGGTCGGTTCGATCTACTATAACCGGGGCGTCGTGCACGGCATCATCACGGTCGAGGCGATCCGCACCGCGCAGGCCAAGTTCGGCAAAAAGCCGCTTTCCGGCGAAGAGATGCGCTGGGGGCTGGAGCACCTGAACATCGACGCCAAGCGGCTCAAGGAGCTGGGTGCCGAGGGCTTCATGCCCGATATGAAAATCACCTGCTCCGATCACGAGGGATCGGGCAAGGTCAAATACCAGCAGTGGGACGGCAGGCAGTGGAAGTCCGCCTCCGACTGGATCGACGCGGACAGCGAGATGGTGCGGCCGATGATCGAGGAGTCCGCGGCGAAATACGCCAAAGAGAAGAACATCACTCCGCGCGACTGCAGCAAGGAAGGCTGATCTGATTGATCTTGCTCCGGCAGGTCTTTCAGCGCGTTTGACCGCAATTCACCCGGCCGGCGGGGGTTTTTGCCTCCGCCGGCATTTTTCGGGAAGCCCGGCATGACGACTACCGACCCTCACGCTCCGCCAGAGGAGCGCTATCTCTCCGTGAACAACATCGAGGTCATCTACGACCATGTGATTCTGGTGCTCAAAGGCGTTTCCCTGGAGGTGCCCAAAGGCAAGATCGTCGCGTTGTTGGGCGCCAACGGCGCCGGCAAATCGACGACGCTGAAGACCATATCCAACCTGCTGCATGCCGAGCGCGGCGATGTCACGAAGGGCAACGTCGACTTCAAGGGCATCCGCATCGACCAGATGACGCCGAACGATCTGGTCAAGCGCGGCGTCATCCAGGTCATGGAGGGCAGGCACTGTTTCGCGCACCTATCGCTGGAAGAAAATCTGCTGGCCGGCGCCTATACGCGGAGCATTTCGCGCGGCGAGCTGAAGCGCGGCCTGGAAAAGGTCTACCACTACTTCCCGCGCCTGAAGCAGCGACGCATGACGCAGGCCGGTTATACCTCCGGCGGCGAACAGCAGATGTGCGCCATCGGGCGGGCGTTGATGGCGAAGCCGGAAATGATCCTGCTCGACGAGCCGTCGATGGGTCTGGCGCCGCAAATCGTCGAAGAGATCTTCGAGATCGTCAAAGATCTCAACGGCAGCGAACAAGTCAGTTTCTTGCTGGCCGAGCAAAACACGATGGTCGCCTTGCGCTACGCCGATTTCGGCTACATCCTCGAAAACGGCCGCGTCGTGATGGAAGGCGACGCCAGGGAGCTGGGCACCAACGAAGACGTCAAAGAGTTCTACCTCGGTCTGTCGACGGCCGGCCGCAAGAGCTTCCGCGACGTCAAGCACTATCGTCGCCGCAAACGCTGGCTTTCTTAGGCGGCAGAGTGCCCGGCAAGGTGGCGTTGTCCGGGCGCTTGCTCGCATTAACCCATTCCGTCATTCCCGTGAAAACGGGAATCCAGAGGTGCACTACCGGATTCCGGGTTCGGCCCGGAATGGCGAATTTCAAAGCACTTTGCCCTGACATGAAATATTTCGACTCCCTGGAAACCCGCCTGCCGGCAGAGCGCGAGGCCTGGCTGATGGATCGCCTGCCGCGTCAGGTGGCGCACGCAAAGCGGAATTCCGCTTACTTCGGCAGTTTGTTCGCAGGCATCGACGCCGGCGCCATCCATTCGCGCGCCGCGCTGTCCGGGTTGCCGGTGACGCGCAAGAGCGACCTGATAGCGCTGCAAAAAGCGGCACCGCCTTTTGGCGGACTGACCGCGACGCCGCTGTCCGGTCTCGCGCGCGTGTTTGCTTCGCCCGGCCCGATCTACGATCCCGAAGGCCGCGCTCAGGATTGGTGGCGTTTTGGGCGGGTGTTGTTCGCGGCCGGTTTTGCAGCGGGCGATCTGGTGCACAACACCTTTTCGTACCATTTCACACCGGCCGGTTTCATGCTCGAAGGCGCGGCGCACAAATTGGGCTGCCCGGTTTTTCCGGCCGGTATCGGCCAGACCGAGATGCAGGTGCAGGCGATTACCGACCTCAGGCCGGCGGCCTACGTCGGCACCCCCTCGTTTCTGCGCATCATTCTGGACAAGGCGGACGCGCTGGGCGCCGATGTGTCTTCGCTGAAAAAGGCCGTGGTTTCCGGCGAGGCATTGCCCGCCTCGCTGCGCAAGCAGTTTGTGGATCGCGGCATCGGGGTTCGCCAGGCGTATGCGACGGCCGACCTCGGCGTCATCGCCTACGAAACGCCGGCCGAAGACGGGCTGGTCGTCGAAGAAGAGATCCTGCTCGAAATCGTTCGCCCGGGAACCGGCGACCCGGTGGCCGACGGCGAAGTCGGCGAGGTGCTGGTCACCACTTTCAACCCCGATTACCCGCTGATCCGTTTCGCGACCGGCGATCTTTCGGCCGTGCTCCCCGGAGCCAGCCCCTGCGGGCGCACCAACGCGCGGATCAAGGGATGGATGGGGCGGGCCGACCAGACGACCAAGGTCAAGGGCATGTTCGTGCATCCGGCCCAAGTTGCGGCGATTGTCGCGCGGCACAGGGAGATCGGGCGCGCGCGGCTGGTCGTCGACAACGCCGGCGGGCAGGACAACATGACCTTGCACTGCGAGACATCGGTTTCCGCCGGCGAAGCGGGGGAGCTGGCCGCCGCCGTGGTCGCCAGCATCCGCGACATCGCCAAATTGCGTGGCGGGGTATCGCTCCGCGCAACGGGGTCTTTGCCGAACGACGGCAAGGTCATCGAAGATATCCGCAAGTTCGATTGAGCGTGGAATGAACGGTCGCGGCTTGTTGCTGGTCATCGGAATCGCGGCGGTGTCGCCCGTTTCGGCGGAACGCGCCGTTTCATCAGACTTCCCGCAAATCGGCGCGTGCGCCATTTTCCGCGAAGGCGGAACGGGATTCGTCGTCACCACGCCGACTTACTGGTTGAAAGGGTGGATTTCCGAGATCCGGCACGAGCGGCGCTTGGCCGGTGTCTGCCCGCGCGCCGGCAAAGCGCCGAGCGCCTACACGCGCGACGACTGGGCGCGCGCTGCGGCGGCGGCGCCTTGCGTAGAAAAAGCCGCGGAAGCACGCGAAGTCGACGTGGTGCGCGTCACGCTGGTCGCCGAAGCATGGGAGACACCGTGGTCGCACCAGCACGGAGCATCCGGCTGGCTCTTTCGCGGCCATTTCCTCAATACCGCGCTCAAGAAAGGAGGGGGCGTCGATATGGACGCCTCCTGGCTCGCACGTTGCGGGGCGCAGCCTTGACCGGCGGACCGCTACGGGGCGTGCGCGTGCTCGACCTGAGCCGCCTGCTACCCGGTCCGGTGGCGACGCTACATCTCGCGGATATGGGCGCCGACGTCGTCAAGATCGAGGATCATGGGGCGGGGGACTACGCGCGGACGATGGGCGACGGCCCGGAAGGCGTCAGCCTGTTCTATCGCGCGGTCAACCGCAACAAACGGGGGCTTCGCCTGGATTTGAAGCGGCCGGAAGGGCGGGAAATTTTTCTTCGCCTGGCGCGCACCGCCGATGTCGTCGTCGAAAGCTTTCGTCCCGGCGTTACCGACAGGCTCGGTATCGGCTATCAAACGTTGCGCGCAACGAATCCGCAAATCGTCTACTGCGCGATCACCGGTTATGGGCAAAACGGCCCGCTGGCGATGGCCGCCGGCCACGACCTCAACTATATCGCGCTTGCCGGCGTGCTCGACCAGATCGGCGTTGCCGGCGGACGGCCGGCAATCCCCAACCTGCAGATTGGCGATCTGCTCGGCGGTGCAATGAGCGCGGCGATGGGCATTCTGGCCGCTTTGTTCGACGCGCAACGGTGCGGGCAGGGTCGCTTCGTCGACGTGGCGATGAGCGATGCGGTGCTCGCCCACAACCTCTTTCCGCTGTTTGCGCTGGAAAGCGACGGGGCGGTTCCGCCGCGCGGCACCGACACGCTGACCGGAGGCGAAGCGGGCTATGGCGTCTACGCCACGGCAGACGGCCGCTACATGGCGGTCGCACCGCTCGAAGAGAAGTTCTGGCGCATCTTCTGCGAAACGGTAGGACATCCCGAGTGGATAGCGCGGCGCGGCGCGCGCGGCGATGCGGCGACCGGCCTGCGCAACGGCTTGGAGGCGCTGTTCGCCAGCCGACCGCAGGTCTACTGGCGCGAGCTGTTCGCGGAGGCCGATTGTTGCGTAACGCCCGTTCTCAGTGTTGGCGAAGCGCTGGCGCACCCGCAGTTCGTCGCGCGCGGCATGACCGCCCGGTCTGCCGGTTTTCGGCAATACGCTCCGCCGGTCAAGTTGTCGGGCTGGCAGTTTGCCGTCGAACGCCCCGCCCCGCTGCCGGGAGCGCACAGCGCCGAGATCCTGGGCGAAGCGGGATACGACGCGGCCGACATCGACCGCTTGCTGGCGGCAAACGTCGTATAGGGTCGCCCGCGAAAACCGCCCAAGCGGCGGGCGGGGCTTTTCGGTAAGCCCGGAATGACGGGGCTTCCGGGAGGTGTTCGTTTCATGTTGTCCGCCTGCCGGCCATGGGTTCGACCGGCGGCTCCAGAACGCGAAAAAAGGTATCTGCCCCTCATTCCATCTTCGTTTGCATTCGCTATAATCGGCTGGCTGTCCGCAGTTAAACCCTCAGAGGAGACAATTCATGGAAAGACGTTCTTTTTTGAAAAAAGCGGGGTTCGGCCTTGCCGCCGCTACCGCCGCAATGCCCGCGCTTGCCCAGAATGCCCCGACCGTCAAATGGCGGCTGGCTTCCAGTTTCCCGAAGAGCCTGGATACGATCTACGGCGGCGCCGAAGTGATGGCCAGGCGCGTGGCCGAGGCGACGGGCGGCAAGTTTCAGATCCAAGTGTTCGCATCCGGCGAAATCGTTCCCGGCCCCGGCGTCCACGACGCGGTCAAGGATGCTACCGTCGAGATGGGGCACACCTGCTCGTACTATTTTTTCGGCAAGAACCCGACTTACGCTTTCGATACCGCCGTCCCGTTCGGCCTGAATAACCGCCAGACCGACGCTTGGATGAGGCACGGCAACGGCAGCAAGCTGATGGGAGAATTTTTCGCCAAATCGAACATCGTGGCGATCCCTTGCGGCAATACCGGCGTGCAGATGGGCGGCTGGTACCGCAAGGAAATCAAATCCGTGGCCGACCTGAAGGGGCTGAAAATGCGCATCGCCGGCCTGGCCGGCAAGGTGCTGTCCAAGCTCGGCGCGGTACCGCAGCAGATTCCGGGCAGCGACATTTATCCGGCGCTGGAAAAAGGCACCATCGACGCGGCCGAATGGGTCGGGCCGTACGACGACCAGAAGCTCGGCTTCAACAAGGTCGCCAAGTATTACTACTACCCGGGGTGGTGGGAAGGCGGCCCGCAGATCTCGGTGTACATCAACAGCAAAAAATGGGCCGAACTACCCAAGGAATACCAAGCGATTCTGGAGATCGCCTGCGCCGACGCGCACGTCGACATGATGGCCAAGTACGATGCAAAAAACCCGACAGCACTCAAGCAGTTGCATGCTTCGGGCACGCTACTTCGCCCCTTCCCCAAGGATGTCATGGAAGCTTGCTACAAGGCAGCCCAGGAGGTCTACAGCGAAATTTCGGCAGAAAATGCTGACTTCAAGAAGGTCTACGACGACTACAAGAAGTTCATGGACGACCAGAACCTATGGTTCCGCGTCGCCGAAGGTTCGTACTCCAACTTCATGTACAGCAAGCGTTAACTGCTCGCGGCGGAGGCCGGACGGCGCTCCGTTTCACCGCGATAACAACGGGGGCCACGCCCCCGTTTTTGTTGTTCCGTGTCGCTGGGCAATTACTTCGGCGGCTCTTTTAGCGGGGTCACGATGGCTTTGTTCATCGCGTCTTCCGCGCTTGGCGAGCTTTCGGGCGGGTTGTCGAGCCCGGCCGGGAACGCCGGGCTGCCGTAATCGGAACCCTGCATTTCGATCTGCACGTTGTCCAGATCGACCTTCATCTCCTTGTCCAGACCGATCGTCACCATTTGCGGAAAGGCGATGACCAGGGCGATCATGACGATCTGGATACCGACGAAGGGAATCGCACCCCAGTAAATATCGGTCGTCTTGATCGCCGGCGGGGCAACCGAACGCAAATAAAAGAGCGCGAATCCGAAAGGCGGGTGCATGAAGGATGTCTGCATGTTGACGCCGAGCAACACCCCGAACCAGATCAGATCGATGCCCAGCTTGTCCGCAACCGGCCCGAGCAGCGGTATAACAATGAACGACAGTTCAAAAAAATCGAGAAAGAAGGCGAGAAAAAATACCAGCACGTTGACCACGATCAGGAAACCGAGCTGCCCTCCCGGCAGATCGCTCAACAGATGCTCCACCCATTTATGGCCGTCGACGCCATAGAAGGTGAGCGAAAAAACGCGGGCGCCGACGAGAATGAAGACGACGAAAGTGGTCAATTTTGCCGTGCTTTCCATCGCCTGCTTGAGCAGTTTCCACGACAAACGCTTGCGTGCCAGCGCCATGACCAGCGCCCCGGTGGCGCCCATCGCACCGCCCTCGGTCGGCGTGGCGATGCCGAGAAAGATCGTGCCGAGCACGAGGAAGATCAGGAATAGCGGCGGCACCAGCGTGGTCAGTACGCGCAACAAGAGCTTGACGCCGCGCAGCGAACGCGCTTCGAGCGGCAAGGCCGGCACCCATTCCGGCTTGAAAACGGCGACCAGCACGATGTAAAACACGTAGAGGCCGGTCAGCACGAAGCCGGGGATAAACGCGCCGGCGTACATGTCGCCGACCGACTTGCCCAACTGGTCGGCCATGATAATCAGTACCAGCGACGGCGGTATGATTTGCGCCAGCGTCCCGGAAGCGGCGATGACGCCCGAAGCGAGCCGCTTGTCGTAGCCGTAGCGCAGCATGATGGGCAGCGAGATCAGACCCATCGAGATGACCGAAGCGGCGACCACGCCGGTGGTCGCCGCCAGCAGCGCGCCGACGAAGATGACGGCGAACGCCAAACCGCCGCGCAACGGCCCGAAAAGCTGCCCGATCGTATCGAGCAGATCCTCGGCCATCCCCGAACGTTCAAGGATCAAACCCATGAAGGTAAAGAAAGGGATCGCCAGCAAAGTGTCGTTGGCCATCACGCCAAAAATGCGGTCGGGCAGCGCCTGGAAGAGCTGCGGGCCGAGCAGGCCGAGCTCGATGCCGATGATGCCGAAGAACACGCCGTTGGCGGCCAGCGCGAAGGCAACCGGGAACCCGACGAGCAGAAACATGACCATCGACGCAAAGATGATCGGCGCCATGTTGTTGATAAGAAACTCGGTCATCGCATTTCTCCCTTCTGCGCCTTGATGGCGAGCGCGAGCTCTTCTTCGGGAGTCAGCGCGTGCAGCTTCTCGGTCGGGTCGGGACACCGGCCGCGCAGAAAGCCGATGCGCTTGACCAGTTCCGAAACACCTTGCAGCACGAGCAGAAAAAAGCCGATCGGCACCATCAGGCGCACCGGCCAGATCGTCAGGCCACCGGCGTTGCTCGACTGCTCGTTATTGTGCAGCGCGAGGAGGAAGATCGGCCACGACATCACCATCATTGCGACAGCCATCGGCATCAGGAAAAAGACGATGCCGAAAATATCTATCCACGTTTGCCAGCGCTTGGACAACCTTCCCGAGATCAGGTCGATGCGCACATGCTCGTTCTTCATCAGCGTATAACCTGCGCCGAACAGAAAAATCATGGCGAACAGATACCACTGGATCTCGAGGAAAGCGTTCGAGCTGTAGTTGAGGGTATAGCGCATGATCGCATTGCCGGAGCTGATCAGAGTGACGACCAGCACCAGCCAGATAATGCTCTTGCCGACGCGCTCGGTGAGCGCATCGATTATTTTCGAGAGCTTGAGTAAGGCGTTCACAGATATATTCCTCCGAGGATGGCTTAAAATCTTGGCCTTCCGCTTGGCGGCCAATGTTCTTTTCGTGTTCGCCGGATAATGTATCCGGCCGTCAAGTAAAAGACAACGCCGTTCGGCCGCAACCGCCCAAAAAGTGCCGCAATGATGGGAACCACCAAGATCTGCCTTGTCCGACACGGAGAAACCGCCTGGAACGCGCAGAAGCGCATTCAGGGGCATGTCGACATCGCGCTCAACACGGGGGGTCTGGCGCAGGCCGACGCGGCGGCGCGCTGGCTTTCGCGCCTATCGGTGGCGGCGCTCTACAGCAGCGACCTCCTGCGCGCCTGGCAGACCGCCGAGCCCATCGCCCGCGCAGCGGGACTGACGCCCATTCCAGAGATCGGCCTGCGCGAACGGCGCTACGGCATCTTCGAGGGGCTGACCTACGACGAAGCGCACGCGCGACACCCGGCGGACTACGAGCTGTTCGCGCGTCGCGACCCGGACTTCGCCATTCCGGGCGACGGCGAAAGCTTGCGCCAACTGGAAGCCCGCGTCACAGCCTGCCTGCGACGGCTCGCTGCCGCGCACGCCGGGCAGACGATCATGCTGGTCACGCATGGCGGCGTGCTCGACATCGTCAACCGTTTCGTGCGCGGCACCCCGCTCGATCTGCCGCGCGACTTTCTGGTACCGAACGCCGGTATCAATTGGCTGACCGCCAGCCGCAACACCTGGGGGTTGGAAGTTTGGGGCGAGACGTGGCATCTATCGGGTACGCTCGACGAAATCGGCTTTGCGGCCTTCCCGCACCCGTCCGACGCCCGCGCGGCGTGCTACAATTCCCCCCCTTTTCAAAGGCTTGTGAGGCATACGATGTTTTCCGCTAAAGATACTCTGGCGAAGGTTGACCCCGAACTCTGGCAGACGATAGAAAACGAAAATCGCCGTCAGGAAGAACATATCGAGCTGATCGCCTCCGAAAACTATGTCAGCCATGCGGTAATGGCTGCCCAGGGGTCGCAACTGACCAACAAGTATGCCGAAGGCTATCCCGGCAGGCGCTACTACGGCGGCTGCGAGCACGTCGATGTTTCCGAACAACTGGCGATCGACCGGCTGAAAAAGCTGTTCGGCGCGAACGAACACAACTACGCCGCCAACGTTCAGCCCAACTCCGGTTCGCAAGCCAACCAGGCGGTTCTGATGGCCTTCGCCAAACCGGGCGACACGATCATGGGCATGAGTCTGGCCGAAGGCGGCCATCTGACGCACGGCATGCCGCTCAACATGTCGGGCAAGTGGTTCAACGTCGTCGCCTACGGCCTGGACGCCCACGAAGCGATCGATTACGACAAGATGGAAGCGCTGGCCCGCGAGCACAAGCCGAAAATCATCATCGCGGGCGCATCGGCTTATTCCCTCCACATCGACTTCGAGCGGTTCGCCAAAGTCGCAAAGGAAATCGGCGCGATTTTCTGGGTGGACATGGCGCACTATGCCGGCCTGATCGCCGCCGGCTGCTACCCCAACCCGGTGCCGCACGCCGATGTGGTCACCTCGACGACGCACAAGACGCTGCGCGGCCCGCGCGGCGGCGTGATCCTGATGAAGGCCGAGCACGAAAAAGCGATCAACTCGGCGATCTTCCCCGGCCTGCAAGGCGGCCCGCTGATGCATGTGATCGCCGCCAAGGCGGTGGCCTTCAAGGAAGCGGCGACGCCCGAATTCCGCAACTACCAGGAGCAGGTCGTCGCCAACGCCCGCGTGCTGTCGCGTGTTCTCGCCGAGGAACGCGGCCTGCGCATTGTTTCGGGGCGTACCGAATCGCACGTTTTCCTGGTCGATCTGCGCGCCAAAAACATTACGGGCAAGGAAGCCGAAGCCGCCTTGGGCAAAGCCCATATCACCGTGAACAAGAATTCGATCCCGAACGACCCGCAAAAACCGATGGTGACTTCCGGCATCCGCATCGGCTCACCGGCCATGACGACCCGCGGTTTTACCGAGATCGAGGCGGAACAGGTCGCGCATCTGATCGCCGACGTACTCGACGCGCCGCAGGACGAAGCGGTGCTCGCCCGCGTGCGCGCCGAAGCCGCCGTACTGTGCAAGAAATTCCCGGTCTACGGCGCATAATCTTGGATAACGAACCATGAAGTGCCCGTTTTGCGGCGCCGATGAAACGGCCGTCGCCGATACGCGCATCAACGACGACGGCGACATCGTCCGCCGCAGACGGCGCTGTCTGAAGTGCGATAAGCGCTTCACAACTTACGAGCGCGCCGAGATCCGCCTGCCGCAGGTGGTCAAGAAAAACCGCTCGCGCGTCGATTTCGACCGCGAAATACTTTCGGCCAGCCTCTGGCTGTCGCTGCGCAAGCGGCCGGTAGGCACCGAAATTGTCGACGCGGCCATCGCCCGCATCGAGGAAAAGCTGTTGAGCCTGGGCGAACGCGAGGTGCCCTCGGAAAAGATCGGCGAGATGGTGATGCGCGAGCTGAAGAAGCTGGACAAAGTCGCCTACGTGCGTTTCGCATCGGTCTACCGCAACTTCGAGGACGTCGACGAGTTCTCCGAACTGATCCGGGAAGTGTCGCGTCCCGCCCAGCGGCAAAGCCGCTAATTTCCCGTAAAACCCTGTGTTTAGCGCCGCCGACCACGACTTCATGGCGCGCGCGTTGCGTCTGGCCGAACGCGGGCTGTACTCCACCGCGCCCAATCCCCGCGTTGGCTGTGTCATCGTCAACGAAGGGCGGGTGGTCGGCGAAGGCTGGCACGAGCGTGCCGGCGAACCTCATGCCGAAGTACACGCCGTCCAGGCTGCCAGCGACGATGCACGCGGCGCAACCGCCTACGTCACGCTCGAACCGTGCTGCCATTACGGCCGCACCCCCCCGTGTAGTGACGCGCTGATTTCTGCGGGGGTGACCCGCGTCGTCGCGGCGATGCGTGACCCCAATCCGCAGGTGGGCGGCGAAGGGCTGGCGCGCTTGCGGGCGGCGGGCATCGCGGCCGAGTGCGGGTTGCTGGAGGCCGGGGCGCTGGAACTCAACGCCGGTTTTGTTTCGCGCATGACCCGGGGTCGCCCATGGCTGCGCATGAAGCTGGCGGCCAGCCTGGACGGCAAGACGGCGCTGGACAACGGCGTCAGCCAGTGGATTACCGGCCCGGCGGCGCGCCAGGACGGACATCGCTGGCGCGCCCGCGCCTGCGCCATCCTGACCGGCATTGGCACGGTGCGCGGCGACGACCCGCAACTCGATGTACGCGGTGTGCCCACCAGCCGCCAGCCGCTGAAAGTCATCGTCGATAGCCGGCTCGATACGCCGCTCGAAGCGAAGATATTGCGCGACGGGAACGCTCTGCTGGCGGCGGCGACCGCAAGCGCGGAGAAGATAGAGCGGCTGCGTCGAGCGGGCGCGGAGGTTGTCGTTCTGCCCGGCTCTGGCGGCAAGGTCGATCTGGCCGCGCTGATGCTCGAACTCGGGCGGCGCGGCATCAACGAAGTGCACGCCGAAACGGGGTTCAAACTCAACGGATCGCTGCTGGCGGCGGGGCTGGTCGACGAACTGCTGCTCTATCTCGCGCCCTGTCTGATCGGCGATGCGGCGCGCGGGATGTTCGATCTGCCGCCACTGGATTCGCTCGCCGGAAAACGCCCGTTGACGATACGCGACGCGCGCATGGTCGGCGCCGACCTGCGCCTGCTCGCCCGTTTCAGCTAGCGCCGCAAACTGCGCACTGCGGATCCTTGCCGAATTTCACGCTGCGCCATTCCATCGCCAGCCCATCCAGCAACAGCAGGCGACCCACTGCCGGTTCTCCCGCGCCGCTTATCAGTTTGAGCGCTTCGGCGGCCTGCATGGCGCCGATGATGCCGGTCAGCGGTGCAAATACTCCCATCACCGCGCAGCGCATTTCATCGACATCTTCCCCTTCGGGAAACAGGCAGTGGTAGCAGGGGGTATCTTCCCGCCGCGCGTCGAACACCGAAAGCTGTCCATCAAAGCGGATCGCGGCACCGGAAACCAGCGGCTTGCGAAATTTGACGCAGGCGCGATTGACTGCGTGGCGGGTCGAAAAGTTGTCGCAGCAATCGAGGACGACATCGACGCTGGCAACCAAGGCATCCAGCCGCCCACCGGAGAGTCGCTCGGGTATTGCCTCGACAAGCACTTCGGGGTTGATTTTCGACAGCGCGCTACGTCCCGAGACCGCTTTCGGTTCGCCGATACGATCCTGCGTGTGCAGGATCTGCCTTTGCAGATTGGTGAGGTCTACCGTATCGCCATCGGCCAGCGTGATTTTTCCCACGCCGGCGGAGGCGAGATAGAGAGCGGCGGGGGAGCCAAGGCCGCCGGCGCCGACGACCAGCGCGTGCGCGCCGACAATCCGTTCTTGGCCTTCTATGCCGATCTGGTCGAGCAGGATATGCCGGCTGTAGCGCAGCAGTTGCGCATCGTCCATGCCGTGGAGGCCGCTACTTGTACTCGCGCCACTCCGGCGGCGTGTCGTCGTGATCGCCGTGCGGATGACGCTCCCAGGCGTGCGTGTAGCCCACTTCGCTTTGCGTGCTCTTCAAAGGCTTGTGCGGCGCCTCCAGATTGTGGAGCTGGGTTTCCTCGACATAGTAGATCAGCGCCCGCATCATCTTGCTCATCAGCGTGTTGTCGAGGTGGTAGCCCTTGTCTTCAAGACTGCCCTCCAGCTCGTGCAGCGAGTGCTGGCGCAGATCGTAGGCGACCCCGAGCGCCCCTTTGCGCTCGTCGCGCCGCTCGACCTCCACGCTATCCAGCCTGGTCAGATAATCGGACGCCTCCGGCACCTGGCCGGGCGGGAATTTGGAAAACAGGATAGTCCTGTCCTTGCGGATCGGCGCCGGCTTGTGGGGTGCAACCACCGGTCGTTTCATGTCCCCTCCCCTCCTTATGCGGTGAAAATTCCTGCGGCCCGGCCTTACTGCCGGTTCTGCATGATTTGCAGCCCCTTGAGCAAATTGAGCGCCTGACCCAGTTGGTAGTCCTTCTTCGACGCCAGTTCGCGGCTCGGCGGTTCTGGCGCTTCGTCGGCGTCCTCCTTGCCGTTGGCGGCTTTCGGCTTGGCCGGCGGCGCCTTGCTCTGCGGCTTGACCGGTGCTTCCTTGGCGGGCGCGGCGGGATCCTTGTCGTTCGACAAATGGCGTTCGAGATCAGCTTCGCGCAAGCGCTGCGCCGAATCGCCGTTGGCGCTTTCCTCGACGGCGATGTCGGGGACGATACCCTTGGCCTGAATCGAGCGGCCGGAAGGCGTGTAATAACGCGCCGTGGTCAGCTTGATGGCGGTGTTGCCGGGCAGCGGCAGGACGGTTTGCACCGACCCCTTGCCGAAAGTCGGCGTTCCCAGCACGAGCGCGCGCTTGTGATCCTGCAACGCGCCGGCGACAATTTCCGACGCCGAAGCAGACCCGCCGTTGACCAGCACGACCATCGCGACTTTGCGCGCCTCGGGAGGCAGGCTCTTGATGTAGTCTTCCTTGCTGCCGCGCAGGTAATCTTCCGGGGCGGCGTAGAACTGGTGCTTGGCGTCGGCGGTGCGGCCGTCGGTCGAGGTAACCAGCGTCTTCGGCGGCAGGAAGGCGGCCGAAACGCCGATCGCGCCGTTCAGCAGGCCGCCCGGATCGTTGCGCAGATCGAGCACCAGCCCCTTGAGCGGGCCGGGTTTGTAAAGGTCGTTGAGATGCTTGACCACCGAGGCGGCAGTATTTTCCTGGAACGAGGTGACGCGCAGGTAGCCGTAGCCTTCCTCGACAAGCTTGGATTTGACGCTCTGCACCTTGATGATTTCGCGGGTCAGCGTGATTTCCAGCGGTTTGGTTTCGCCTTTGCGCAGGATGGTCAGCTTGATCTGCGTTTTCGGCTTGCCGCGCATGCGCTTGACCGCCTCGGAAAGCGTCAGACCCTTGACCAGCGTCTCGTCGAGCTTGAAGATCAGGTCGCCGGACTTGACGCCAGCGCGGTCGGCGGGCGTATCCTCGATCGGCGAGACGACCTTGACCAGCCCCTCTTCCATGCCGACTTCGATGCCCAGACCGCCGAATTCGCCCTGCGTGCCGACTTGCAGATCCTTGAAAGCATCGGCGTCGAGATAGGTCGAGTGCGGGTCGAGATTGGACAGCATGCCGCTGATCGCGTGCGTGATCAGTTTCTTGTCTTCAACCGGTTCGACGTAACCCTGTTTGATGGCGGTGAACACTTCCGCGAAGGTGCGCAGTTCCTCGACCGGAAGCACCGCGCGCGTATCCTTCTCGGCCATGGCCGAAAACTGTATGCTGATGAGAATGCCGCCCACCAATCCGGCGCACACCAACCCGGCCTGTTTCCACTTACCCATCGGTTTCGCTCCATTGCCGCCATCATCTGATGTTGACCCATTTCAGCGGGTCGAGCGGCTGCCCTTGATGACGTAGTTCAAAGTATAAACCGGATTCCGGGTTGCCGCCGCTGTTGCCCGCCGAGGCGATGGTTTCGCCGCCGCGCACCGCGTCGCCCACCTGTTTCAGCAGGGAATCGTTGTTGCCATAGATTGTCAGATAACCGCTGCCGTGGTCGACGATGAGGAGGTTGCCGAAGCCGCGCATCCACTCGGCGAAAACGACGCGCCCCCCGGCGATGGTTTTGACTTCACTGCCTGGCGCGGCGCGGATGAACAGGCCTTTCCAGGTACTGCCTTCCTGGCGCGCCGCGCCGAAGCGGTTGCCCACCGTCCCGCGCACGGGCAGGCGCAATTTCCCTTTGAGCTGGGCGAAGTTGCCGGCGGGTAGCGCTTCCGGCGTGTGTTCGCTGGCGATTTCGGTCGCCGGCCGCCGCTCGCCGGCGTCCTCGGCATCACCGGAGCCCCCGGCAGACCTTTTCTTGGCGGGTTTCACCATTTCTTTGCGCGGCGCCTCGGAGCGCGGCGCCGGCTTTTCGGCAATGATCCGGGCCAGGCGCTCGATAAGCAGGGAAAGACGCTTTTCGTCGCGCTCCAGGCTTCCGATTTCCTTGCGTTGGGCTGCGATTTTTGCCGAGATCTTCTCCAGCATCGCCTTGCGCTGCTCGCGTTGCGCCAGCAATTTGTCGTGCTCTTGCTTCTGGCGGGCTTCGACGCCGGCCAGTTGTTCGGCGCGTTCGCCGGTGCGGGCGGCGAGCGTCTGTTTGCGGTGCAGCGTGCTTTCGACCTCGCGCAACAAGCGGCTGCGCGCCCGCCCGATGGCCGCCAGATAATACAGGTCGCGCGCCACTTGGTTGGGGTCGTTGCCGCTCAAAAGCAAGCGCAAAGCATCCGGGTTGCCTTGCAGGTACTGGCGGACCAGCAACTGTTCGAGCTGGCTTTGCTGGTCTCCCAAACGGGATTCCAGGTCGCGCGATTGCGCGCCCAGATCTTTCACCGTCGACCGCAGTTCGCCGCGCGCCTTTGCCAGGTTGTGCAGTTCGCGCTGCGTTATCGAAATTTCGCGTTCGGCATCTTTCAGTTGGTCGGCCGCATCGGCACGGGTGCTTTCGGCGCTGGCCATGTCTTTGCGCAGCGCTTCGATCTGCGCGCGCAAATCCTTGAGGTCGCTCTGCTTCTCGGCGACTTCCGCCGTTGCCGGCGAAGCGGGGCGCCCTTGCTTCGCGCCCTGGCCGTGCAAAGGCAACAGCGCCAGCAGCGCGCCCAGCAAAGCGCGCGCCGGCCACCTCTTCGGGTTTTCAGCATAACCGGCGGGCAGGATCTGTCGGGCCATTCAAGCGAACTTCCTTGCTTCGGGCGCATAAGGAACCCGCCGTGACCGGCGAGTATGGGCAGGGTCTGAACCGTCGGGTCGGGGCGCTTGCAAATCGGGGGTGGTGCTCTGCTTCAACCCGATATTCGTGGCCTGGTCGCCGTCGCGCGGAATCAGTCAATCCACTTCGGAGCAACGAAATATTTTATAATGATTCCCCGTACTAAACGAGTCTTAAGCACCGTGACTACTCAAATGAGCATCATCGACCGGCAGGAAGACATCGAGATGGCCGCGCGTGCACTCAAGTCGATATCGCATCCGCTGCGCCTGAAAATTCTTTGTGTCATCGGCGATCAGGAAGCTTGTGTGCAGGAGATCGTCGACGCGGTCGGCACCTCGCAAAGCAATATTTCCCAGCATCTGGCGATTCTTCGCGAGAAGGGCGTGTTGCTCACCCGCAAAGACGCTAACCGCGTGTTCTATCGGGTGGGAGACAAGCGTACTTTGCAGCTGGTCGGTTTGATGCGCGAGGTTTTTTGCGATTAGCCTGTTTTCCGGTCGTGCGGCAAACGCTCCAGACCGTTTTCCCGTAAGTCCTGCTCTTCGTGTTTTCTGGAGTTTCGCGTGGAATTTATTCAGCAAAATATTTACATTGTGGTCATCGCCGTGTTCAGCGGCGCCATGCTTTTATTCGATTCGGTGCGCCGGCAGGGCGCGGGAACCGGGCTGACGCCAACACAGGCAACCCTGCTCATAAACCGCGAGGATGCGCTGGTGATCGACGTGCGCGAGCCGGGCGAGTACGTCGACGGCCACTTGCCCGATTCGCGCAATATTCCGGCCTCACAGCTCGAAAGCCGGGTCGGTGAGATCGAGAAATTCAAGGATCGCCCGCTGATACTCGTGTGCCGATCGGGCGCCCGTTCCTCCAGCGCCTGCTCGCAGCTGTCCAGGCTCGGTTTCGCCAACGTGAACAATCTGAGCGGCGGCGTCGGCGATTGGGCGCAGGCCGGGCTGCCGCTCAAAAAGGGATCGAAAAAATGAGCGCCACCGCGCGCGTCCTGATGTATTCGACCGCCGTTTGTCCGTACTGCATCCGCGCCGAGCAGTTGCTGCGCGCCCGTGGTGTGACCGAGATCGAAAAAGTGCGTATCGACCTCGATGCCGCGCGGCGCACCGAAATGGTGGAAATAACCCGCCGCCGCAGCGTGCCGCAAATCTTTATTGGCGACACCCACGTTGGCGGATGCGACGACCTCATTGCGCTGGATCAGGCAGGGCAACTGATCCCGCTGCTTGCCGGCGGCAGCGCCCGATGATCGCGCAGGCCGCTTTACTTAACGATTCACCAACCAGATAAGAAACCATCATGAGCGAACAAGTTGAACCGGTATTTTCCATCGAAAAGCTTTACGTCAAGGATCTCTCGGTCGAAGTGCCGAACGCGCCACAGATCTATCTCGAACGCGAATCCCCGAGCGTCAACATCCAGATGCAGAACAGCGCGCAAGGTCTGGGTGACGGCGCTTTCGAGGTCGTGCTGACGGTGACCATCACGGCGACAATCGAAGACAAGACCGTCTTTCTGGTCGAAGTCGGCCAGGGGGGCATTTTCCGTATCCAGAACGTCCCCGACGAAAATATCGAGCCGCTGCTGTCGATCGCCTGTCCGAACATTCTCTTCCCGTATGCCCGCGAAGTCGTCTCCGACGCCGTCACCCGCGCGGGGTTTGCGCCGGTCGTGCTGCAACCGGTCAATTTCGAGGCGATGTACGTCGCCAACCTCGAACAGCAGCAGGCGCAGATGGCCGGCGCGCCGCACGAGGTTCCGATCCAATAAGGGGGCGACGTGAAGCGGCTCGCGCTCCTGCTATCGTTCGCCGGTTTCGCGCTGCCGGCACCGGCCATCGAAACCCGGACGGTCGACGAGGCCGCAGTGCTTTACGATGCGCCTTCGCAGAAGGGCGCGAGGCTTTTCGTCATCAAGCGCAACACGCCGGTCGAAGTCGTCGTCGGACTGGAAGGCTGGGCCAAGGTGCGCGATGCCGACGGCGGGCTGGCGTGGATCGAAAAGAAGTACCTCGCCGACCGTCGCACGCTGATCGTCAACGCCGGCCGCGCTGAAGTGCGGCAGAACGCCGACGCGGCGGCACCGCTGGTATTCGAGGCCGAAAAAGGCGTTTTGCTCGACTATCTGGACGCGCTGCCGGGCGGCTGGATCAAGGTGCGGCACCGTGACGGGCAATCCGGCTTCGTCCGCTCGAACCAGGTCTGGGGCCTTTGAACCTCACCGTCGTTGCCGCAGGAGCCTGGGGAACGGCGCTGGCCATCGCCTTTAGCGCCAAGCATCGCGTTACTTTGTGGACGCGGGAAGACGATGTCGCGCAAACGATGCGCGACGAGCGTGAAAACCGCCGTTTTCTCCCCGGACACCGCCTGCCCGACGCCTTGCGGGTGGGCGCCGGCTTCGGTGCGGCGGTGGCTGACGCCGACCTTCTCGTGATCGCGACGCCGCTTGCCGGCCTGCGCCCGACGCTCCGCCAGTTGCGCGACTCGGGTCTCGTCAAGCCGCTGATCTGGGTGTGCAAAGGGCTGGAAGCCGGCAGCGCCAAATTGCCGCACCAGATCGTCGGCGAAGAGCTTGGCGCGCAGGCGCTGTGCGGCGCCCTGTCCGGCCCCAGCTTTGCCGAAGAAGTCGCTCGGGGCTTGCCGACGGCGGTCACGCTGGCCGCCAGCCATCCCGGTTTCGGGCACCAAACGGCACTCGATTTGCATAGTCACCGTCTGCGCATCTACGCCAACGACGATCTGCCCGGCGTCGAGGTCGGCGGCGCGGTGAAGAACGTGATGGCCATCGCCACCGGCATTTGCGACGGCCTCGGTCTCGGGCTTAACGCCCGCGCCGCGCTGATTACCCGCGGCCTGTCCGAAATCGCCCGCCTCGGAACCGCGCTCGGCGGCAAGCCGCAGACCTTCATGGGTCTGGCCGGCATGGGCGACCTGATACTCACCTGCACCGGAGACCTCTCGCGCAACCGGCGGGTGGGGCTGGCTCTGGCCGCCGGCAATTCCCTGTCGCAGATACTCGCCGAGCTCGGTCACGTCGCCGAAGGCGTGAGCACGGCCCGCGAAGTCGCCGGCTTGGCCGACAGGCTCGGCATCGATATGCCGATCACACAAGCCGTAGACGCCATCCTGCACCGCGACGAGCCGGCGGCGAGCGCGGTGGAAAGGCTGCTCAGCCGCGACCCGAAGATGGAAATAGCGTAAATCGCGGCGCTATACCGCTCCGGCGAAGCCCTGTTGACGCCAGGCTTCGAACACGGTCACGGCCACCGCATTCGACAGGTTCAGGCTGCGCTGCCCGGGCAACATGGGCAGGCGCAAGCGGTAGGCGTCGGGAAATTCGGCCATGATCTCGGGCGGCAGGCCGCTTGTCTCACTCCCGAAAACCAATACGTCGTTTTCCAGGAAAGCCGGGGTGTCGTACCGTACGCAGCCCTTCGTCGTTACCGCGAACAACCGGCGACCGGCCAGCGCGGCTTTGCAGGCGACCCAGCCGGGGTGTCTGAGGACGCGCGCGTGTTCGTGATAATCCAGCCCGGCACGTTTTAGCGCCTTGTCTTCCCAGCCGAAACCGAGCGGTTCGACCAGATGCAACTCGGCGCCGGTATTGGCGCACAGACGGATGACGTTGCCCGTGTTGGGCGGAATTTCCGGTCGGTAGAGGACGACGGCGGGCATGTGGGACTCCGGTTGGCAGTGCGGTGAAGGGATTAAAGCATGCCTATCCGGTTGACGCCCAAGGACACTATGGGTAGTGGGTTTAGAAATCGGCGAAATTGCGGCAACGCGGGTGCGGCGATTCTCGCCAAGCCCAGCGGGACAAGGACGCACGTCCGTCGCGGGGCGGTTTTGATGGGCTTTCCCGGAACACCATATTTAGTG
>JACQYA010000099.1 GCA_016208425.1 Betaproteobacteria bacterium | reverse complement strand
TCGTCCGGCAGCCCGTCGCCGTCAAAATCGTCGAACGCCCCGCGCACGGGTTGCGCCATACGCTGCGCCAGCACGTCGACGATGATCCGGCAATCCTCTTCCTCGACTTGCGGCAAGCGGCGCAGGGCGTGCAAGGCTTCGCGGGCGAGTGCATTGCGGTCGGTGACGATCTGCACCGTCTCATCGTGCGTCGTGTGCGTCGTCAGCTCGGTGTGGGTTTCAGTTTCCCGGAGCCGGTTCAAGGCAATCTTGATGGCGTCTGCTGAAAGCTTGTTGTCGATGGCCAGCTTGGCCGCGACATTGCGGGACAGCGCGCTCATGTCGGCCATCTCGGGGCGTTTTTCCCGCTTCAACGCACGCGGCAGATTGCGCGCCAGCGTCGTCCGGCGATACGCCCGCAAGCCGCGTTCGCTCAAGGCCGCAATCAGCTCTTCCTCGTTTTTCGGCAGTGCTGGCGCGACGGCTTTTGCCTTGATGGCGGCCATCGGTCTTTCTGGTAGCAGTTCATCCAATTCGCCATCGTCGCCGCTGGCGAAAAGCTCCGATTGCCGACTGTGCACCACCAGCGCCGCCGCCGGATCAATCGCCTCGGAAACCATAGTCGTATCGCGCCGGGGCAAAGGCAAATCGTAGGTCAGCGGAGACTGCTGCGTGGCGCGATTGGTGATAACCACCGCGCCGGAAACGGTCTGCCGCGTCACCAGCTTTTCGGTTTGCCCTTCGAGCTGATTCTTGATCTGGCTGGTCGCCAACACCGCCGCCTCGAAACCACTTTGCGACTCGGCGTTGGCGAGGTAAACGAAGGCCGTATCGAGATCGGCCGGAATATTGGCGGTGCGCGGAAAATGGGCACGAATCGGCCGCGCCACGCGCATCACCCGGCCGATGAACTGCATGGCGAAGTCCGGGTCGTTGACGCTCTTGGTCGAGGCCAGCACAAAGGCGCGTGGCGCATCAAAACCCGTGCCAGCCGACTGCTTGAAGATCAACACTTCCTTGCTCGCATCGTTGGCAATCGCCGCCATCAGTACCGGGTCTGGCTCGTCGGCGGAATGCTTGCCGATAGCACCCGGAGGCACGCCGCACAGACGCACCAGATCCTGCTCGGCTTCCTCAACCGTCTTCTCGCCGTTCGCCACCTGCACCAGCAGCAGGGGCGTCAGGGCGATCCCGGCCTCGGCCAGTTGCCGTTTCAGCTTCAGGTTACGCTTCCACGCCTGCCGCAGCACCGTGCGCTTCAGGTCGGCGACCGACTGCACGTTCAGCCGCAAGTCGTAAACGATGGCCTCGATGTAACGCTTGTTCAGGCGCGCCGCCACCACCTCGTCGCGGCTGACGGTGAAAGACTCGAACTCCGACTTCCCGGCACTCGCCAGAAAGTCGAGCAGGCGCTGATCCTTCGGTGTCGCCGTCGCCATAATCAGGTAGTCCGGCTGCAACCACTGCGCGAACTTGCCGAACTCGGTCGTTTTATCCAGCGCGATATGCGCCTCGTCGACCACCATGCCGATGCGCAGATTTTGCGCGCGGGCGCGCGCCACCAGCTCGGCCAGCGTGCGCGTGTCGTCGTCGCCATCGGCGTTGTAGCTCTTGGTGCGCCATTGCGCTTTGGCTACGGCCTGCACGGTCGAAATCAGCACCTGCCCGGCGGCCGCCTCCTGATTGCGCCCGTGCGACAAAAGCTGCGGACTCAGATCGTTGGCGTTACTGACCAGCGCATCCAGCGTTTGCGCCACCAGATTGACGAAAGGCACAAACCAGAACCAGATCGCACCGCGCTCGGCGCTCACGTCGGCCAGCACCCGCGCCAGCATGAACGTCTTACCCGAGCCGGTAGGCGCCCGCAGCAAACAGGGCGGCGGCGGTTCGCGCAACAGGGCATTGCCCAGATGGGCGATGATGTCCGCCTGAAAGCGCTCCGGCTCATTGCTGGCCGATTGCGCGGTAAGAACGTCGAGTTGCGTCATTCTGCTTCTCCAGCATTTTCACGCGCCGCTTCCAGCAAAGCCCGGTCGCGCTCCAGTTCGGCGCGCAAATCCGCTTCGCTGGGCAGGATCAGGCTGTACTGGCTGGCGAATAGCTGCGGGCTGCTGGCCAGTTGCGAATACCGGGCGACGGCTGCGTTACGTTCGGAGCAGAGAATCAGTCCGATGGTCGGATTGTCGTTTTCACCCCGTATCTGCTCGTCGCAGACACGAACATACATATCCATTTGTCCGACATCCTGATGCGTCAGCTTGCCTCTCTTCAAATCGATGAGCACAAAACATCTCAACAGGTAGTTGTAAAACACCAGATCGACAAAGAAGTCATCGCCTTCGACCCGCAAGCGCTTTTGTCGGCTGACAAAAGCAAAGCCCTTGCCGAGTTCGAGCAGAAACTGCTGGAGGCGGTCAATCAAGCCTTGTTCGATTTCAGTTTCATACAACGCCGGGCTTGGCGATAGTTCAAGAAACTCCAGCACATACGGATCACGAATGAACTCGCGTGGATCGGGTGCAGCCTCGGCGGCGATTTTTTCGACCGCCTCTTGCCTGACTGCATCTTTTTGTTGACTCAAAAGCAAGCGCTCATAGAACTGCGTGCCGATCTGGCGATCCAGCGCACGAACGCTCCAGCCTTGCGTGGCTGCCTCATTGGCATACCAGTTTCTCGCGTTGCCATTGCCGACACGCAGCAATTGCCGAAAGTGCGACCAGCTCAGTCGACCCAAAGCCGATTGGTCACACAGCGTGTGACCAATCGGGAAAGCCAGATAGAACTGCCGGAAAAGCTTCAGGTTAGTCAGCGAGAAGCCGCTGCCAAACTCTGCCGTCAGCCGCTGCGCCAATACCGGCAGCACCCGCTTCCCATACGCCGCACGCTGCTCGCCGCCCTGCTCGTCCTCCACAATCAGACGGCCGATTTGCCAGTAGGCCTGCACCATTGCGTCGTTGACGGCGCGGCGGGCCTGCGTTTGCGCCGACGCCAGCACCTCGCGGATGCCGGCGTACAAGTCCGTTTGCGGCAGATCGTTCGCCGGCTTGTTGATCTTGCTCATAGCCGATTCTCACCTGCCCCCTGACCGCGCATCAGCGCGTCGAGCAGGCCGTAACAGTTGGCCTCAATCTCGCGTCCGGCAAGCGCGACCCGGAGCGATTCCGGGCGTGGCGACCAGATGGCCAGCCGCGCCGCGCCCGACTCCGGCAACCACTGCTGCAAGCGATCCAGCACCCCGGCGTTCACTTCCGGCAGCAGCAGATGCGCGCAGTCGTCCGCCAGACCGAGCAGACGCACCCCCGCTGCTACTTCGACCACCGGCCGGGTGCTGCCGTAGAGGCGCAACGCCAGCATCTGGCCGGCGTGTTCCGGGGTCGCTTCAAACGGCAGATCGGCGGCTTCGATCAAATCGAGTTGCAGGTAGGCAAAAGCGCCGCCGAGGCCCGCTTTGCCGCCAACCCCTTGCATCACGCGGCGGATGCGTTCGGCGCAGACATCGCGGCAGAGGTTTTTCTCCCGCTCCTTGCTCGTCGCTTCGCTACTCGAACAAAGGATGAAACTGCGCGCATTTTCGTTGCTTGCGCCGTCTTCGGCGTTCAGTTCGAGCACGGCATGGCCGGTTGTCCCGCTGCCGGCGAAAAAATCGAGCACGATGTCGCCGGGCCGGGTGGCTTGCTGCAGCAGGTTCTTGATGAGCGACAAGGGCTTGGCGTAGTTGAAAGCGCGGTCGCCAAAGATCTCGGCGACGACGCGCGCGCCTTCCTGATTGGAGCCGGCGACGAAGCTGCTTTCGGCCTCGTAGTCGCCGGCTTCCGAGTTCGGCACCACCCAGCTCGACAACGGCTGCGTCTGGTTGCGCAAGTCCGCTTTGTAGCGTTTGAACTGCGGCCGACCGAAACCGACCGGGCGGCCGACCCAGAATTCCAGATTGGGCAGGTCGCGGCGCAAAAGTAGCGATTTGCCACCTTTCGGAACATCTTCATTATCAATTGCCGTGAGAAGTGCCTCCATCGTCGGCCAGGTTTCGACGCGCGGATTGCTGGGAAACACGATTTGCCCAAGCCTTACAAACTCTTCCATCGTCTTGGCTTGAAGCTGCTGCCCCTCTTTGACTCTTGCCTCGGTTGCATAGCGCCAAACACTCTCCGGGCTACACGGATAGTGAGTGCCCGTTTCCGGGTCAAGCAATGGGTAGTAGAGATTGGGGCGTTCTTTGTGCGAGAACCCCAGAGTAATGTCCCCGATCCGCCAATCACCGCGCGGGTCTTTATCCGGGTTGCCATACATCTCGTAGCTTTTGCCAAAGCCGTTGAAGCTGAAACCTGAGTTGCCATAAACCAGCACATGCTCGTGATCGACGCTCAAAAAACACTGCTGGTCGGCATTGGAGCCTTGCCGCGTGCGCCAGGTGATCGTGCCCAGCCGCCGCCCCGGAAACACCTCGTCCATAAGCAATTCCAGCCGCGCGCGGTTTTCGTCGTTGATCGAGACGAGGATGACGCCGTCGGGCGTTAGAAGATCGCGCGCCAGCGTTAGCCGCCGGAAGAGGAATTCCAGCCATTGCGAATGCCGCCAGCGGTCGTTCGCGCCAACGTAATGGTCGTTGTACACCCAGTCCTTGTTGCCGGTGTTGTACGGCGGGTCGATGTAAAT
>JACQYA010000117.1 GCA_016208425.1 Betaproteobacteria bacterium | reverse complement strand
TTCAGCAGGCTGGAGAAACGCACCATACCGCCGTACCGTCATACTCATCCGTATCCCGAACAGCGATTTGGCGTCACTCACCCGAGGCAGGAGCCTTGTGCGGGAATGCCGCTCGCAGGGATCTGTGCGGGGGGCAGGGGGCAACCTCTGTCCCTACCGCGACCCAACCCCCAAACAATATGGGCGCACCCGACTGTCGGCCATTTTGGGCGTTAACCGGATAGGCGGGCTTCAAAACTTCCTTTCTATATACCAGCCCCTGCTGGCATTGACCGCGCGCACGACGAGCAGCATCGCCGGCACTTCGACCAGTACGCCGACGACGGTGGCGAGCGCGGCGCCGGATTCAAAGCCGAACAGGCTGATCGCCGCCGCGACCGCCAGCTCGAAGAAGTTGGAAGCGCCGATCAACGCCGAGGGGCAGGCGACGGAATGCTGTTCGCCGACCTGCCGGTTCAGCCAGTAAGCGAGCGCCGAGTTGAAGAAGACCTGGATCAGGATAGGTACGGCGAGCAGCGCGATGACCAGCGGCTGGGCGATGATGGCCTTGCCCTGGAAGGCGAAGAGCAGCACCAGCGTGGCGAGCAGCGCCGAAATCGACCACGGGCCGATCTTCGCCATCGCCGCGTCGAAAGCCGCCTGACCGCCCTTGAGCAGCGAGCGGCGCCAGAGTTGGGCGAGAACCACCGGAATCAGGATGTAGAGGACGACCGATGCGAACAGCGTGTCCCACGGCACGACGATGGCCGAAATGCCGAGCAGGAAGGCGACCAGCGGCGCGAAAGCAAAAATCATGATCGTATCGTTGAGCGCCACCTGCGACAGCGTGAACAGCGGATCGCCGTCGGAGAGCCGGCTCCAAACGAAGACCATCGCCGTGCACGGCGCGGCGGCGAGCAGGATGAGCCCGGCGACGTAGCTGTCAAGCTGGTCGTGCGGCAGCCACGGCGCAAAAAACTGGCGCACGAACAGCCAGCCGAGAAAAGCCATCGAGAAGGGCTTGACCAGCCAGTTGATGAACAGCGTAACGCCGATGCCGCGCACATGCCGGCGCACCTCGTGCAGCGCGCCGAAATCGACCTTGACCAGCATCGGGACAATCATCACCCAGATCAGCAGGCCGACCGGCAGGTTCACTTGCGCCACCTCCAGCCGGCCGATGGCCTGGAACACGCCGGGCAGCATTTGCCCGAGCGCGATGCCGGCGACGATGCAGAGCAACACCCAGATCGTCAGATAGCGCTCGAAGACGCTCATCGCGCTTTTCTCACGACTCCCGGATGATCGCTTGATCGCAGCCCCGCATTGCGCGCTCATTGGCCGCACGCCTCGTGGATCAGCTGGGCCGAGGCGCGCAGATATTCCTGTGTCATGTCCTCCAGCGGCTGGCCGATGAAGAGCCGGATACGCTTTTCCAGCGCGGCATAGGCGGTGTCAAACGCTGCGCGACGCGCTTCCGGCGGCTCTACATGCGCCGGGTCGGCGATGCCCCAATGCGCCGTCGCCGGGTGGCCGGGCCAGACCGGGCAGGCTTCGCCGGCCGCACTGTCGCAGACGGTGAAAATCAGATCCATTTGCGGTGCGCCGGGCGCGGCGAATTCGTCCCACGACTTGCTGCGCGGATGGCCGCCTTCCGGCAGCGGAACGCCATGCTTGGTCAGCGTCTCCAGCGCCACCGGATTCACCTTACCGGAAGGCCGGCTGCCGGCCGAATAGGCGCGTATGCGGCTTTGCCCCAAATGGTTGAACAGCGCCTCACCAAGAATGGAGCGCGCGGAATTACCGGTGCACAGCACCAGCACGTTGATCGGTGGCATTGTCGACATTTACCAATCTTTCGGGGAGCAGAGTCCGGGGCGGCCGCCGCAGCAATCGTCGGTGAGGAAGCCGATCAGCGCGTTGATGCCGGCCATCTCGGCGCGGTAGCGCACATAACGCCCTTCCTGCGCCGTCGTCACCAGCCCGGCCAGCGCTAGCGCTTTCAGGTGAAACGAGAGCGTCGGCGCGGGCAGCGCAAGCTGCTCGCCGATCACCCCGGCGGTGAGCCCGTCCGGTGCGTTGCGAACGAGAAGGCGGAAAACGGCGAGCCGGCTCTCTTGGGCGAGCGCGGCGAGGGCGGTTACGGCGTCGTTTGTTTTCACATTTCCAACAATATCGAAACAACGCCTATTAAGCAAGCCCGTTGTTCGGGCGCGGTAGCTGCTCCTCGCGGTGTTTACCGACGAACTTATTCCGATTCGCAATACAAATGCGAATAACCGTTGCGCTTCGTAGGAGCGGCCTTGGCCGCGATACGGCGCCCATCGCGGCCAAGGCCGCTCCCACATAATTCTTGTTTCTAACGCGAATTGGAATTAAGGGTTTCCTCTATCCATCCGTAGCAAAATTCTCGTGTGCTTTTGCGACACCTCGACGACCTCCAGAATCCCGGCGTTGTCCTGTTGCATTTCGCCGATGATGTCGGCGAGGCGGCCGGCTTGCTCCGGGGACAGCTTGAGTTTGGCGAGTTCCGGGGTAAGGGCGAGCAGCGCGGCACGGCGCGCGTCGAGCCGGATCAACGTATCCCAGTCCTGCGCCGTTGCCGCATCCAGCATTTCTCGCGTCAGTTGCCGCACGCCGAGATACCGGGTTTCGATGTCCATGATTGGCCTGGAATGGATGGTTTTGCAGGGGCGGCCTTGACCGCGATGGGAGCTGCGTCGCGGTCAAGGCCGCCGCTCTGCACAGTCAACAGGAATCAGGCCGCCGCTTCCTTGTCCTGATTGTCCGAATTCGGCGCGATCAGCCCCCAGGCCGATTGCAGTTCGCCGAGCAGGCGGTTGGCCTCATCGAGCGCGGCCAGATTGTTCTTCAGGTTCGCCCACAGCAGGCGCTGGCTGATGTACTCGTAGAGCGCCGCCAGGCGCTCGGCCAGCTCTCCGCCTTGCGCGACATCCAGGCTGGCGAGCAGGCCGTTGTCGATGATGTCGATCGCTTTTGAAATAGCGGCGCCTTTTTCGGGCGTTTCCTCGCGCTCCATGTGTCCTCGCGCTTTCAAGATGGCGGCGCGCGCACCTTCAAAGAGCATCAGAATCAGCCGGTGGGGATCGGCCGTTTCGGCTGCGATATCCATGCTGACTTGCGCGTAGCTAGCTGCGGGGCTGCGGCTCATGCCAAACATTGCGGGAGTCCTGAATTAGTTGCGCGAGGAGGTTACGCCAGGCAGGCTCGCGAGCTGCTGGGTGAGGTAGGTGCTGGTTTGTTTCATGCCGGCAACCAGGCTGTCCAACGCCGTGAACTGTTTCGTGTAATTCGCCTGAATAGCGCTCAGGCGGTTGGATAACACTTGCTGGCGCTTGGTCAAATCTTTGACGGACTGCTTCGCGCCGTCGGTCGCCGAGGTAATGCTGCCCGAGGTGCCCACCAGACCGTCAACCGCGGTCTTGAAGGCCGAACCGGCGGCGGCAACCAGGTTGGCCACGCTGGTCGGGTCGGCGGCCACCGCCGCGTTCAGCTTGGTGCTATCGAGGCTGAGAGAGCCGTCCTTGCCGAGGGCGACGCCGATGTTGGAAAGTTTTTGGTAAGGCGTGTTTCCGCCCGCCGTCGCGCCAAATACCAGGCCACGCACCTGATCCCGCGCCGAGCGCAAGGCGCTGTTGCCTTGCAGGGGACCCGCTGTTTTGGTCGCGGCGTTGTAGGCGCCCAAATCGGCCATCGATTTGTTGGCGTCGTTGTAGGCTTTGACGAAGGCGTTCAGCGACGTCGCCAGGCTGTTGCTGGTGCTTTTGGTCACCGTGATCGTCGTCGCCGCGGTGGTCGTTTTCGACAAATTCAGCGTGACGCCATCGAGTACGCCGCTGATGCTGTTGCCGCTGCTCGCCCCGGTGATGCCGTTTAGCTTAAAAGCCGCGTTGCTGGCCGCCAGCCCGCCGTCGGCGGTTTCTTGCGACATCTTCCCGGTGCCGACCGCCGGGGCGTCCGGGTCGAAGTTAAAGCCGGTCAGCCCGGAAAGCTTCATCACGTTGTCTTGCCCGGTGCTGTTGCTGGTCAGCACCAGTTGCGCCCGCGAAACACCGGCGTTTGTCGTCGTGATGATCGTTGCCGAAACTCCCGCGCCGGCAGCGTTGATCGCATCGCGCAGGTCGCCCAGCGTCTTGCCGCTGGCGGTCATGTCGATGTCCTTGTAACCGGTCTCGGCGAAAGTGCCGCCAGACATCGAGCCGATGCTCAGGCGGAGCGTGCCGCCGGCCTCCAGCGTCGACGTGCTGGCGGTGTACTGGCTGCTCTGCTGCGAGATGAGGCGGTGCGGCTGGGCGAGCGCAGACACCTCCAGGCTGTAAGATCCCGCCACTGCGCCCGCCGTTGCCGTCGCCGTGGCAATGCTCGTGTCGGCGATGCTGGCGCTGTACGAGGTGGTGATGAATTTCGCTTCCGCGGTGGTGCCGGTGGCGGGCACCATGGCGCTTGCCGCCGTTTGCAGCGCGGAGAGTGTGCCCTGCAGCGAGCCGAAAGCGGAAATGCGCGTTTGATACGATGCCTCTTGTTTTTGCAAGGCGATCATAGGTTGCTGCTCGGCCTGCATGAGATTGGTCAACAGACCATTCAGATCGAGACCGGAGCCGGAACCCAGCGAAGAGATAGTGGCCATAGTGCCTCCTGCAACTAGACGGGCGCCAGTTTACGCCTTTTGGTGGATCAGCAAACCCTTGATGCTATCCAGCGCCTTGGCGATCGCCAGCATTTCTTCGGACGGGATCTGCTTGATCACCTCTTTGGTGTCGTTGTCGATGACTTTGACGATAGTCGTCCCGCTGTCCTCATCGACGCTGAACGCCAGCGAATTGTTCGCCTGTTTGATAAAGTCGCTCACCGCCTTGACGGCTTGGTCGAGCTGTTGCCCCTTATCCTTGGTGTCCTGGGCGTCCTTGGCGTCCTGTGCGGGTGGCGGCGCTTGCGCCGCTTCGCCGGGCGCCACTAGCTGAAGTTCCCTGGCAGCCTTCGCGCGTTCGGGCACGGCTTGGTGCGGCGTTATAGCGGCGGCCGCAGCAGCAGTATTTAGCGGTTGGATGTTCATTTATCTGCTCCTTGCCTCAAATGGATATGGGCGCGACAGCGATACCGCCGCTGTCGCGCCCAGTGCGGGCCACAGGGCCAGACAAGTCAAGCTTGCTGGCCGTTGCGGGTTACTTGAGCAGCGACAGCACACCTTGCGGCAGGGCGTTGGCCTGGGCCAGCATCGCCGTCCCCGCTTGTTGCAGGATCTGGTTGCGGGTCAAGTTCGCCGTTTCCGCCGCGAAGTCCGCATCGCGGATCCGGCTACGGGCGGCGGACAGGTTTTCGGACGAGGTTTGCAGGTTCGATACCGTGGCTTCAAACCGGCTTTGTAGCGCACCGAAGGAGGCGCGTTGTCCATTCACGGCGTTCAGTGCCTGATCCGCGACACGGATGGCGTTGGTGGCGCCCAGGACGGTGCTCACATCCAAGGTTTGCACCTTGGACAGCGACGATCCCAGCGTGCCCGCCGCAGCGATTGCGGTTCCGAAAAGCGCCCCGCTGGTTGCGGCTGCGGCGTTGCTGACCAGGGCGAACGATTTCTCGGAATCGAGGACGACCTGGCCTCCGGTCGTGGCCACACCGCCGGAACCTACCGCGGTGGAGGTTCCCACCGAGATGGTCGTGCTCGCCGTGCCGACCGCGGTGAGGGCGAGGGTGATATCGCTGCCGTCGGCGGCGTTCAGCGTGACGGCGGTGCCTGCCGTGTTGAGCTTTGCCGTGATGCCGGTTTTTGAGCTCTGGTCGTTGAAGGCTTTGACCGAATCGCTCAGCCCGGACGCGGAGTTGACGTCAGAAACGGTGAAAGAGAGGGTCTGCGCCGTGGCGTTGTTGCCCGTCACGTCCAGGGTGAAGGTTCCCGACGCGGAAAAATCGAGGGTGGTTTCGGTGAATGCCGATGCCTTGACGCCGGTCTGTGATTGGGCGTTGATCTTGTCGGCAACCGTTTTTGCCGAGTCGGTCGTCACCACGGCAATTTGGCCGCTGGCCGCGCCACCCCGGATATCGATGTTGCCGGCGACCGCGACGCTTGCGGCGGCCTGGGCTGTGGTGCCGGCGCCCGATACGCTGGAACTCGAAGCGCCCGTCACGTTGCCGATCTGGTTGGAGCCGTAGGACGAGGTGCGGAAATTGGCGGTAGTGGCCGTGATCGTCTGGTTGGCGTTGGCGCCGACCTGGAAGGTGGCGGAACCTTGAGAACCATCGAGCAGCTTCAAACCGTTGAATTCGGTCTGCTGCGCGAAGCGGTCCAGCTCGGCGGTCAGCTGGCTCACTTCGTTGTTGATGGTCTGCCGGTCGGACGCCGTGTTGGTGGCGTTGGCCGATTGAACGGCGAGCTCGCGCACGCGCTGAAGGATGTTGCCCATCTGCCCCAAAGCGCCTTCCGCCGTCTGTGCCATGGAAACGCCATCGTTGGCGTTGCGGCGGGCCTGGTCGAGGCCGCGGATCTGGCCGGTGAAACGCTCGGAGATTGCCAGGCCGGCAGCATCGTCCTTGGCGGTGTTGATACGTAAGCCGGAAGAGAGCCGCGCCAGGGACGTGGTCAGAGCCGAGGCGGAGTTACCAAGCTGGCGTTGTGCGTTCAGCGAGGCGACGTTTGTTTGAATAACTTGCATGACTTTCTCCTATATTTCGTTAATCACAAGCACACAATCTGGTGGGTTTGCGTGTTGCCTGAATCTATTTACGTGCCGGAGGCGGAAAACTTTAGCGGTTTTTACAGAGATAATTTTCGGCGGACTATCGGTGAACAATCCGGTGCGGCGGAATCTGGTGAAGCGGCGTGATGGAGAAGGGTTGAACCCGACAGGCCGCCAACACAAAATATCTTGCCAAGCGCTTGTCGGCCTCCGGGCACCCCTCCGCAAAACGCCTACTTGTTCGTCCACGCATCAAGCCAATCCTTCAAGTGATCTTCCAGCATCCAGTCATTTTCTACCGCAGTGCGTAATGCCGTGCCCCGGCGGGCGAGTTCGTCCCGGTCGGCAATATGTTCTCTGATTGCCTTGACCCAGTGGACGTATTTATTCTTGACCCGCGTTGCCGGTAGCTTGCCCTGGTAGGGCTGGATGTCGGTGGCGATGACCGGGTAGCCGAGAATGCCGTATTCGAGCAGCTTGAGGTTGGATTTACATTCGTTGAAGTGATTTTGCTCCAAGGGCGCGATCGCCAAATCGAGATCGAGCGCGGCCAAAGCTTCGGGGTATTCGTCGAAGGGGACGCCGTGGTGGTATTCGGCAATGAAGGGGCGTAACGGCGAGGGACAATGCCCCATGAACACCCAGTCGACTTCTGCGGCCAAGCTCTGCACGACGTCGGCAACGATCAGCAGATCGCCCGTGTGGCTGATAGACCCGCTCCAGCCGACGCGGGGGCGGCGGTGGTTTTTGTGCGGGGCGGCCAGGTTCCGCCAGCGCTCGCGCGACAAGCGGTTCGGCACGACAAGGATTTTATCGTGATATTTGTCGTAAGCGGCTTTGAGGGCGTCGGTAGAGACGATGAAGGTATCGATCAAGCCGAGGGCTTTTTTCAGGCGATGGCCCGTGTCCTTCGGCAATTCGCTGCGGTGCGGGCTATTTTTGGGGATGTCCGTGATCAGATCGTCCAGCTCGTAGTGAACGGGGAAGTCGAAGTGCCGCCGGACTTCCGCGATGCGGTTGATCTGTGGGTCGGTGAGCTGGCGTTGCAGGACAAAAGCATCGGGGGCGATGCGTGCCAATTCGGGAATGCTGTAGATCGCTTGCGAAAACTCGACTGTCGCCCGGTTGCTGTTATTGAGGGCAATCGCCGGCAGCATGATGCGGTAGTGGCCGCAGCCGCTGTTGTCGGCGTGGGTTGCCAGAATTTTCGGCAATGGCCGCCACGGCAAAGGATTTTTGAAGAGTGCGGGCCGGGCTTCAAACTGGAAGGGCGGCTCGGTCATCGATAGTGCCGGGTGGTAGGCCGGATCGCGTGCGAGCAAGGGAAGGTGCCGGGCGTAAAGGGCGTCCAGCCGGCGGCTATCGGGCGGCGGGGGCGTTGCCCCCGCTGTTGTTTGTCCGCCGCCGTCGCAGCCACCTTCCTTCGCGGTTTCTTCCGCTTGCTGGCACAGCATGCTGACATAGGGCGTCCACAGGCACGCGAGCCCGGCGGCGGCGATGCGGAGCGTTAGATCGAGCGCGGCCAGATCGGCTTCAATTTCGGTGGTGTCGAAACCCTGCGCCGCGCGGTAGACCTCGCGGCGCAAAACCAGACAGCCGGAGGGTAGCGCCGAGAAGCGCCCGGTTTGGTGCGCGCGCCCATCCGGCCCGGGGTCCGAGAGCGTCAGGCCGGCGAAGGCGTCGCTGGACTGACCGCCACAGCCGGCAATCGAGGCGCTGCGCACGATTTTTCCCGCCGCATCCAGCAAGCGGGGCGCTACGGCGCCGATCTCCGGGCGCCAAACGTCGGCCACCAGGGCTTCCAGCCAGTTGGGGGCGAGCGGGGTGCAGTTGTGGTCGAGGCAGACCAGCACGTCGCCGCCAGCCTGCGCCGCGAGCAGGTTGAAGAGTGCGGGCGGCGTGGCTGCTTCGGGGACGGTGAAAACTTTTAGCCGCTCGTCGTCCAGTTGGTCGAGCCCTTCGAGATAGGCGCGTAAAGCAGGGTCGTGCACCGCGTTGTCGAGGATGAGCAGCTCAAAATCAGCGTAACGGGTCTTTTCAAAAATGGCTTCGATGGTTTGCTGCACCAGCGACAAATGGGCCGGGACGGGCAAAAGGATGGAGACGCTCGGCCATTCCGGTAGTGTTCTTTCAATACGGAAACTGCCCAGTTGCCAGCCGCTGGCGATTTTTGCGGGTTGCTCTGTCCGGTCAAGATGGGCCTGCACCGCTTTTTGCCGAACTGCGGCGAGCGTCCCGCCAGGCAAATCGTAATCGTTGCCGGTCGGCGGGCGGTGGCAGGCCGGATCCGGCAAGTGGGCAAAAGCGGGCGAGCCTCGGGTTTCATAGAGTTTGAGCGCCAGATCGTGGATTTCGGCGCCGCGCAGGGATTCGTCAAAGCCGCCCAAGCGATCGAGCGTCTCGCGGCGGAACAGGGTGAGACCTTCGAGGTAACACCAGCCGAGCAGCAGATCGGGGTCAAAACCGGGTTTCAGGTGCGGTTGGCTGACGCTTTCCGGGAACAGCGTGTCGTCGTCCGTGTACAGGCATTCCGCATCCGGCCGGCGGTGTGCCAGTTCCATCAGGCGCAGCAGGGCGGCATTTTCGAGATGGTCGCCGGGGAACAGGCGGCCGACCCAGTCGGCCGTGCTGTCGGCGATGGCGCGGTTGGCGGCGCCGAGCAGGGTTTCGCCGGTGTTCTGGGTGAGCCAGCGCAGGTGGCCGCCAGAGGAAAACCCCTCGGATGGCGGTGCGTCGGAGATGACCGTCAGGGTGGTGCCGGAATAGAGTTGGTTGGCCAGATTGCCGATCGTGGCGACGACGGCTTCGGTATGGCCGCCGGTGTTGAAGAGCAGGAGTTCGATTTTTGGCAGTCTCGGCCAGGAGGCCAGGTGTTGTTCCCACAGCACGCCGTCCTGCAACGCGGGCCGCGACTGGGCGACATAGCGCAGGTAGGGGTCGATCTGCGCGTAGAGTTCCATATCCTCGGCCAGCGCCCCGGTCTGCGCCCGTATATAAAACTGCAGGCTGCAAAGTTCTTTGAGTTCCTCTTGGGTTACGCCCCTGAGCGACATTCGGCCAAACTCGACGTTGAGCGAAGCCTTGCCCTGGTTGGCGTTATGAAAATCCAGCAGGCGCGCATCGATGCCGTAGCGCAGGTTGCGGATGTGGTAGCCGGTTTCATGAAAGAAACGGCGAAGCTCCCGCAAGGTGAAGAAACGGATATGGGTGATGTCCAGCAAGCCCGCCGCTTCGTATCGCCAGTAACCGGCAGCCAGATCCTCCATGAGCTTGAGGTTGCGCACGTTGGGGATGCTGGCGATGATCTGGCCATCGGAGCTCAGGTAGCGTTGCAGGCGGGTGAGCACCGCCCAAGGGTCGTACATGTGCTCCAGAACGTCCGCCACGATGACGGTATCGATGTCTCCGGCGCGGATGCCCGCAGCCTCGAAGTCGACTTCCTCAAATTTGCCGACCAGCACGGTGTCGAGCCGGGTTTCGGCAATGGCGGCCGCAGCGCGGTTCAGCTCGATGCCGATGACGCGGGCACGTGGGTATTTTTCCTTGATGTAGGCGCCGGTGCCGCCCGCCGCGCAGCCGATGTCCAGCGCGCAGCGGATGGGGCGCGGCGACATTTCCACCAAGTCTTTGCGCGCCCCGCCGTGGTAGCCGGTGGCGTCGATTTCTTCGACGCCCAGATGCGATTGCCAGACAGGCAGCGAGCGCTCCCTGCGGGTTGCGGTGTCGGGGGTGAAGGGAATGCGCCTGGGGTTGCCGAGCGCCGTTTTCTTCATCAGATCGACGAAGCGCTCCGTTGCCTTCCCATCCCATGCCGCATTGACTTGCGGGAGTGCGGCCCGCATTTCCGGCAAACACTTCTCATCTTCCAGCGTGGCGAGAATGGCTTCCGGCAACTGTTCCGCGCTGCACTGCCGGATACCCCAATCACCGGCGTAGGACGGCCCATAGACAAAGAGGTTATCGGTATAGATATTCAGTGCCCGTGTGCCGACACTCATGGCTTCGAGGAGTAGCCCCGAATCGGAAGCGACCACCAGATCGGCACCCAGAAGGTAGGGGAGCGGCTTTTCGCTGGTGAGGAGCGTCGCGCCCAGCGGGGGTTCGGCGATGTAGGTGTAAGCGGTCGGCGGGACGCCCAGCGCCGCACCGACTGATCTGACTAACTTTTCTCCTTCGGCACCGGTCGCCGGGCGATCCTTGATGATGTGTTGAACCTTGTCGCCAAGCGATTTAATGGCGAAAAAATAGCTCTTTAACACGTCTTTTGCGTTGTCTACAGTTTCAAGGTGGGATAGGTCTGCTGTCCAGGTGGTGCCATAAACGACAACTGGTCGGGAATGGTCGAAATTATGCCATAGAGATATTTTTGAGCGCCAGTAGGCATGTTTGCCAATTTCCTCTACGAGTAGATCGAGGTGTGGAAGGCCGGTGACTACCAATCGATCTGGGGCGAACCCGGCATCAATGAACTCGTTTTTTGTGGCCTCTCCGTCAAGCGCAATAATATCGGCGTTCTGCTCAGTATGTTCTGTGTAGGGTCGTTGTACTCCTGGGTTATGGTAGAGATGAATCGACGGGATGTTGTGTTTCTTGGACCAAAGCCATATTGCTTTGCTCAATGGCATCACGTCTTCATTCAGTACTAGCAGTTCAACAGGGTATTCGCTGGCCAGTTCATCCAGTGCGGCAATTGTGTTAATTATGGGAAATATGTCACGGGTCAGGCAGTTCGCAAGGCTGGGAAAGGTTTCCTGCTGCTCGTTTTCGAGGGGGGTGGTGGCGTAATTGGAAATTTTCCCGGAAATTTCTTGGGCTGTTTGCTGCAGGCTCTGGCGTCTTGGCAGAGAGACGAAGTCGTCGATAACGTGAACCGTTGCGCCACAGTCAGCGGCTGTCTTTTTCAAGGCATCGCAAAGATAGAAACTCGGCGCCAGAATGACTCGAGGCCCGTTTTCGCGTAGATAGCGCTCCAGAACGCGGGTGTTTTTCGGCCACAACAGATAGACGATGGCGGGCAGGTTTTGCTTGTTCATTTCGTTATTTGCTCTGATGTTCGGCGCAGATTGTGCGGAGTGTGGGGTAAGTCATCGCTTCGCTGATGGATATCGTGCGAAAGCAGGTGCTCTCTTTAATCTGTTTGTCCGAACAGGTTTTCCGGACGCTGGCGGTCAGGCTTATGTCTCGTTCCCACTTCGTTTTCCACTGAATGAACAGTTTCTCCAGGCTTGCTTCAAGGCGCAGGTTTTTCAGAAAATTCTCGGTGTCAAGGTGCTGGTAAACCAAAAGGAACAAGAAGTGGCGATTCGGTTTGTGAACGAGGTGTGTGTTCAAGCGAGCATGCCACTCGTCTTCGACAATACAGGTGTTTTGGCCATCCAGTTCGAGAAATGCGAGCAACGTCGCAAATGCATCGTCGTGGGCTTTCCACGAGAGCCGACGTCGCCAAGCGCTACTCATTCCGGGTGGCGCTATCGCTTCCCAGTTCAGCTGATTCGGCCAATCGGGAAAAAAACAGGGCGTTAGCGGAGAACTTCTTGGCGATGGTGTCCCGTTCGTTGAAGGGTGCGTGTCCTGCATTTTTTCCTCTTTTTCGAGCGATGGTGTGAAGATGTTCACAAGGAGAGGCTGTTCTAGCTGGGGTAGCCCTTGCCGACGGTAATGTATCCATCTTTCTGATTTTGATTGAGCGAGCTATTTTCAATGAAGTGTATCCGGGGTGCTGCCGGAGGGTGGGCTGCTGGCGCTTGCGTGCTGCTCCAACCGTTGAATTGCCATTTTCCGGGTGCGGTTTCTATCCAGAAACGCCGGTTGCGCTGTTGGTTCAGAAGAAACTGTAAACCTAGTTGCGTTATTCCCAGCCACTCGCCGAAAAGTTGCGGATAGTTCGGAGCTGTAAGTTCATATTGACGGACTAGTGCGAGTGCTTGGTCTCGGGTCAGTCGGCCATGCCTGATTTCCCGCGTTGCGTGGTCGGTGACTTTTGAGTAGCCATGTTTGTGAAGCTTTAGCACATCGTGCAGTCCCATGAAGTTGTAGCAGTCGACATGATCGTAGGTATCGAATGTGCGGGGGAAGTGCGCACTGCGGTAGTCGTATACCATAATCATTTTTTCGTGCTGCGCTTTCGGATCCCAGCGAACATAGTTGCCCAGGTAGATCCCTTTTACTCCTATAGCATTTAATTCGCTGTCGTCCGGGTAGCGATATTGCCAGATGTCTTCTTCCCTAAGCGTATCGAAAATAGACAGCAGGTCATCCGCCTCGTGCCCCATCAGGTCGTGATCTTTGCGGTAACGACGAGTCATTTCCACTTCGTGTTCATGAGAAAACATACCAACCTGTTCTAGCCCCTGGTGCGCACCCCAAATGATGAGAGGAACTTTGTAGCGTGCTGCGGTTTGTACGGGAAAAACGGTTTGACCTGCCAGGCAGGGCCAGTAGATGCTGCCAAATTCCCGCAGTGTGGTTCTCGTGATGTTTCGCACCGAAACCGGATTGACATTTTGTATTAAGAGGTCGCAATTGAAGCGGATACGCAAATTAGCCAAATTGCGTATCCCCAGCGGGGTGTTGAAGTATTTGTTGTAGGTGACGAGCAATGGATTGAGTTTTAGCAGGTTTTTGACCAAGTGCAGGATGAAGTACGAATCGTTTGCACCGGTTACCGGCACAATGCAATCGTAGTTGTTACCGTCGCGACTGCGGTAGGGGCGAACAATGGACTTCAGTAGTTGCCAGCGCGCATCCCAGTCGAGGCGATCCTTTTCTTCATGCACGCGGCACCCAGAGCAGATACCCTCATCGTCGATAGTCAGTCCCAGAGGATGGTTCAGGGTATAAAGACAGCGGCGGCAGCTATTCCTTTTTTCCATGATCGGCAACGCCCTATTGAATGCTAAAAGCATAAATAGGCGGGCGTAGTGCAAACTCGCCGAGTTGTTTTTTTAGCGACTGAACGGCGTGTTCGCGATAGCTCAAGAAGTTGCCGATGGCTGCTGCCGAAACCTGCGGTTTACTGAACAGGGCTGCGAATTGCGTCGCTTCGCTGAGGCCGCCAAAAGCGATCAACGCAGTCTCCGGCAGCGGAAAATGCTCGATTAACCGCATTTCGAAGCTGCCGGCTCCTCCTTCATGGCGCCAATCGACAAGCAGCGCCTCGGAAATGATCCCTTCGGCAAAAAGCGCGAGGTCGGCCGTAGCCAAGGGGGCGGATTGCTTGGCGAGATAGTCGTACCACGCCAGTTTTCCTTCCGTGCAGGACAGTGGCAGCACGCCGATCAAGGCTTGTGTGCCAAGGAGTTCCGCCATTTCACGGACGATCTGCGGGTCGCCACGCAAGGCGGCATCCAGGCAGATTCGTTCAGCGCCTGACTGAATGACGGCTGCGGCATCTTGTACACGATGGATGCCTCCACCGTAAATCATCGGCGTGGACAGCCCCAAGGCACCGAGCCGCTGCAACAGTGCGATGTCCGGCCCAAGCGCTTCGCCGCTACGGTCGATGCTCAAGATCAGGATTTCATCGACGCCCCAGCGATCCAGATTTTCAGCCAGGCATTCCGGGCGTCCCAAGGGCAGGTAACGCCGATAAGCGAAAGACTGTACGGCCCATCCATCCTTGACGGTAATTACGCCAATCAGGCGTTTATTCAGCATCACACAATACCTCGACGATATTTTTCAACAAAACAAGTCCGTCGCTCTGGCTCTTTTCCGGGTGAAATTGAACGCCGACGAGTTTGTCCCGACGGATTGCGGCAATAACCGTTTCGCCGTGCACAGCATGGCATACCTGAAATTTCTCCGGCCCATGGTAGGCGTAGGCGTGGTTGAAATAAAACGACTTGTTATTACTGGGCTGAAATATCGGATCGTTCTGCGCATGAATGGTATTCCAGCCGATATGCCAACGGGACATGCCTAAAGGGATGGTTTCTCCGGGAATCAGTCCCAGGCCTTTGGTGTATCCGTTTTCCTGGGATGCCTCGGTAAGCAGTTGCATCCCCAGGCATATGCCAAGCAAGGGCTTTTGTTGTCCGGCCCAACCGCAGAGGAAACGGTCGAGCCCCTTTTCAGTTAAGGCATTCATAGCCAGGCGGAAGGCTCCTACGCCGGGCAGGACAAGTAGATCGCAGGCGGCGAGGGCGGCCGGGTTGTCGCTGGTGCGGCAGCGGAATCCCAGACGCAATAGTGCATGGCGAACCGAGGCATGGTTGCCAATGTTGTAATCGACGATACCGATGGTCAGCTTGCTCACACGCCCACCCCGATCCGAAAACGTCGATGAATGTTGCCATCG
>JACQYA010000130.1 GCA_016208425.1 Betaproteobacteria bacterium | reverse complement strand
GGTGAGGGTGTTGCCGTCGACCGCAACTTCGCCTTTGAAGCGGCCGTGCACGGAGTCGTACTTGAGCATGTAGGCGAGGTAATCCGGTTCGAGCAGGTCGTTGATGCCGACCACTTCGATGTCGGAAAAATCCTTGACCGCGGCGCGAAATACCATGCGCCCGATGCGGCCGAAACCGTTGATGCCGATTTTGATGGTCATGTGAGTATCTCCTGAAAAGTAATTACAAAACGGATTCCACGGTCTTCACGACATTGCCGACCGTGAAGCCAAATTCCTTGAACAATTCGCCGGCGGGCGCCGACTCGCCGAAGCGGTCGATACCGATGACCTTGCCTTCTAGGCCGACGTACTTGTACCAGCCTTCGGTGACACCCGCTTCGATGGCGACGCGCGGTACGCCGCGCGGCAACACGCTGTCCTTGTAGGCAGCGTCCTGGCGGTCGAAGACGTTGGTACAGGGTATGGACACCACGCGCACCTGAATCTCCTCCTGGGCGAGGGCAGCCTGCGCTTTGAGGGCCAGTTCAATTTCGGAGCCGGTGGCGATCAGCACGACCTTGGCGGCGGCGCCGCAGTCGGACAGCACGTAGCCGCCGCGCCGGATGTCGGCGATCTGGGCATCCGAACGCTTGACGAACGGCAGGTTCTGGCGCGACAGGATCAGGCAGCTCGGGCCGTCCATCTTCTCCACGCTGGCTGCCCAGGCAACCAGTGTCTCGGTGCTGTCGCACGGGCGCCAGACGTTCATGTTCGGAATCACGCGCAGGGTGGCGGTCTGCTCAACCGGCTGGTGCGTCGGGCCGTCCTCGCCGAGGCCGATGGAATCGTGGGTGAAAACATAAACCACGCGCTGCTTCATCAGGGCCGACATGCGCAGCGCGTTGCGCGCATATTCGGAGAACATCAGGAAGGTGCCGCCGAATGGGAACAAACCGCCGTGCAAGGCCATGCCGTTCATGATGTGGCTCATGCCGAACTCGCGCACGCCGTAGGAAATATAGTTGCCGCCGGGGTTGCGGTTGAGCACCTTGCAGCCCGGCCAGTTGGTGAGGTTGGAACCGGTCAGGTCGGCCGACCCGCCGACCCGCTCGGGCAGCGTGGACACCAGGCGCTCGATGGCGAGCTGCGACGATTTGCGGGTGGCGACGGTCTCGGCCTTTTCCAACGTGGTGGCCAGTGCGGCCTGCACGCGCGCGTCCCAGTCGGACGGCAGATCGCCGGCCATGCGGCGCTTGAATTCGGCGGCCTCGGCGGGAAACTGCGCCGCGTAGGCGTCGAAGGTAGCGTTCCAGAGCTGCTCCAGCTTGGCGCCTTTGGCGCGCGCATCCCAGCCGTCGTAGACCTCTTGAGGGATAACAAAAGCGTCGTGGCTCCAGCCGATGTGCTTGCGCGTCGCTTCCACTTCGGCGGCGCCGAGAGCGGCACCGTGCACGTCGTGCGTGCCTTCCTTGTTCGGCGATCCGCGGCCGATGATCGTCTTGCAGCAGATCAGTGTCGGCTGGTCGGTATTCTGCTTGGCGGCCAGCACGGCGGCTTCCAGAGCCGCCGGATCATGCCCGTCTACGCCGGGGATGACATGCCAGCCGTAAGCCTCGAAACGTTTCGGCGTATCGTCGGTAAACCAGCCGTCGGTATGGCCGTCGATGGAAATGCCGTTGTCGTCCCAAAATGCAATCAACCTACCTAGTTTCCAGGTTCCGGCGAGCGCGCAGGCTTCGTGGGAAAGGCCTTCCATCATGCAGCCGTCACCCATGAAGGTATAGGTGTGGTGGTTGACCAGGTCGAAGCCAGGCTTGTTGAATTCGTCGGCCAGCAGCTTTTCGGCCAGCGCCATGCCGACCGCGTTGGTGATGCCCTGCCCGAGCGGGCCGGTGGTCGTTTCGATGCCAGGGGCGTAGCCGTATTCGGGGTGGCCGGGGGTCTTGGAATGCAGTTGCCGGAAATTTTTCAGGTCGTCGATGGAAAGGTCGTAGCCGGTGAGGTGCAGCAACGCATAGATCAGCATCGAGCCGTGTCCGTTCGAGAGAACGAAACGGTCGCGGTCGGCCCACTTGGGGTTGGCCGGGTTGTGGCGCAGGTGGTGGTTCCACAGCACTTCGGCGATTTCCGCCATGCCCATAGGGGCGCCGGGGTGGCCGGAATTGGCTTTTTGTACGGCGTCCATGGCGAGGGCGCGAATGGCGTTGGCCAAGGGAGAGAAAGCGATAGACATGATGGTGTGCCTGCAAATATAAAAGTTGATTATCACCCGAGAAACGGGTTTTCCAGTGTGCAAACGCACAGACTAATGCGATGTACGCTTCCGGGGGAATAACCCGTTACGGGTAGACGCCGCGTTAGGCGCACAAAAAAGCGCGCCGCAAAGCGCACGAAACAATAGGAAAATAAAAGCTAAATATAAATCGTATTAAGTTTAACTTTTAATAATGTTTTTTCCCTCCTACACTGGCGTCAATTCGATTCCATCGCAAAACTGATAACGCTCAAAAGTCAAGCCGAAAGCGACACTTTGATCATGAAGCCGGAAAAGCACGACAAACTTCCGCACGACAAAACTCCCTTGCAGGCCGTCATTTTCGACGTCGACGGAACGCTCGCCGACACCGAGCGCGACGGGCACAGGATCGCGTTCAACCGGGCGTTCGACGAGTTTGGCCTCGACTGGCACTGGTCGCCCGAAGTATACGGCGAATTGCTCGCCGTAACGGGCGGCAAGGAACGCATCCGCCACTACGCGAAAACGCATGCGCCGGAACTGCTCGACCGGGTAGACATCGACACTTGGGTGGCTCGCCTGCACCAGATGAAGAGCGAAATTTATTCGGGGCTCATACTGGCCGGCGCGATGCCGCTCCGGCCGGGCGTTTCCCGCCTGATCCATGAATTGCGCGAGGCCGGCATGCGCATCGCGATCGCTACGACGACCACGCCGTCCAGCCTGCGCAGCCTGATTATGGTCAATTTCAAGCACGAAATGATGACGCTGTTCGAGGTCATCGGCGCCGGCGACGTGGTCGCCAAAAAGAAACCGGCGCCGGACATCTACCAGTGGGTGCTGCGCCAGATGAACCTGCCGCCGGAAGCCTGCCTGGCCATCGAGGACTCACAACCCGGCCTGCTTGCCGCGCGCGCCGCCGGCCTGCCGACGCTAGTCACCGTCAGCCCCTATACCGCCGGGCAGAACTTCGACGGCGCGTTGAGCGTGCTGTCGGATCTCGGCGAAGCGAACGCGCCGGCCCACCACATCGCCGGCATGCCGCTGGCCGGAAAGTGCGTCGATCTGACCCAGCTGCGCGCCTGGCACGGCCAGCGCGCGGCAACATCGCAAGCAACGAAAACCTGAACGGGCAGACGAGACGCCTGCCGCCCTACCACTACCACTCACCGAAACGCTGTTTCAATCTCAACGGAGACAACCATGGATCAATCGAACCGCTACGCCGACCTTAGCCTCAAGGAAGAAGACCTCATCAAGGGCGACAAGCACGTGCTCGTCGCCTATAGCATGCATCCAGCCACGGGCTACGGCTATCTTGAAGTGGCTGCTCACATTGCTGCCGAATCCTCCACTGGCACCAACGTTGAAGTCTCCACCACCGACGACTTCACCAAAGGCGTCGATGCGCTGGTGTACTTCATCGACGAAGCCAAAGGCATCATGAAGGTTGCCTACCCGAACGACCTGTTCGACCGCAACATCACGGACGGCCGCACCATGCTGGTGTCTTTTCTGACGCTGGCGATCGGCAATAACCAGGGCATGGGTGACGTGAAAGATCTGCAAATGCAGGACTTCTATGTGCCTTGGTCTATGCTGCGTCAGTATGACGGTCCGGCCATGAACATCGCCGACATGTGGGACATTCTGGGTCGCCCGCGTGTCGATGGCGGTTACATCGCCGGCACCATCATCAAGCCGAAGCTTGGCCTGCGCCCCGAGCCGTTTGCCAAGGCCGCTTACCAGTTCTGGCTGGGTGGCGACTTCATCAAGAACGACGAACCGCAGGGCAACCAAGTGTTCTGCCCGACCAAGAAGGTTATCCCTCTGGTCTATGACGCGATGAAGCGCGCGATGGACGAAACCGGCCAGGCCAAGCTGTTCTCCGCCAACATCACTGCTGACGACCACTACGAAATGCTCGCCCGTGCCGACTTCATCCTGGAAACCTTTGGCCCGGATGCCAACAAGGTGGCCTTCCTGGTTGACGGTTATGTCGGCGGCCCCGGCATGATTACCACCTGTCGCCGCCAGTACCCGAACCAGTTTCTCCACTACCACCGCGCGGGTCACGGCGCCGTCACCTCGCCATCTTCCGTGCGTGGTTACACCGCCTTTGTGCTGTCCAAAATGTCCCGCCTGCAAGGCGCTTCCGGCATCCACGTCGGCACCATGGGCTACGGTAAGATGGAAGGCGGCAAGGATGACCGCGGCATCGCTTACATGATCGAGCGCGATTCCGTGGACGGCCCTTACTACCACCAGGAATGGCATGGCATGAAGGCCACCACACCGATCATCTCCGGCGGCATGAACGCGCTGCGTTTGCCCGGCTTCTTCGAGAACCTCGGTCACGGCAACGTCATCAACACGGCGGGCGGTGGCGCTTACGGCCACATCGACAGCCCGGCGGCTGGCGCAATCTCGCTGCGTCAGTCTTACGAGAAGGCACACTGGATTCCCGCCTGCGCGGGAATGACGGGGTTTTCGATGAGTACCTGAGTTGATACAGAAACCGTTTGAAATTCGTCATTCCGGGCTTGACCCGGAATCCAGGTGAGCACCTCTGGATTCCCGTATTCGCGGGAATGATGGTTTGCCAATAGTTTTCACGGAGCACCTTTGACTTTTTGATCGGATAAGGCCATGAGCAACAAGGATCAATACCTCGTCAATAAGGAACCCTACTACCAGCCACAGAGCAACGAAGTGGCCTTGTTCGAGGCGGCTTACGCCGCGCGGCTGCCGGTGATGGTCAAAGGCCCGACCGGCTGCGGCAAGTCGCGCTTCATCGAATACATGGCCTGGAAGCTGGAGCGGCCGTTGCTCACCGTCGCCTGCAACGAGGACATGACGGCCAGCGACCTGGTCGGGCGCTATCTGCTCGACGCCAGCGGCACGCGCTGGCTCGACGGCCCGCTAACCACCGCAGCGCGCATCGGCGCCATCTGCTATCTCGACGAAATCGTCGAGGCGCGGCAGGACACGACGGTGGTCATCCACCCGCTCACCGACCACCGGCGCACGCTGCCGCTCGACAAAAAGGGCGAGCTGCTTGCCGCACACCCCGATTTTCAACTGGTGATTTCCTACAATCCCGGCTACCAGAGCCTGATGAAGGATCTCAAGCAATCGACCAAGCAACGTTTCACCGGCTTCGATTTCGACTATCCTGAAGCCGGCCTGGAGGCCGACATCCTCGCCCGCGAAACCGGCATCACCCGCGACATCGCAGCCAAGCTGGTGAAGATCGGCGCCGCCGGGCGCCGGCTGAAAGGCCACGGGCTCGACGAAGGCATCTCGACGCGCTTGCTGGTCTACGCCGCGACGCTGATCGGACACGGCGTCGCCGCGCGCGATGCCTGCCGCATGGCGCTGGTGCGGCCGATCACCGACGACGCCGATATCCGCCAGACGCTGGATCACGCGATCGACGCGACGTTCGCGTAAGCGATGGAATCGCGCACTTGTTTATTTGTAGGAGCGGCCTTGGCCGCGATCAGGCGATTCCGTATTTCGCGCGCCAATCGCGGCCAAGGCCGCTCCTACGGGACGACGATCATCGCGGTTAGCGCCTGACCATGCCTACGCCCGCCCCCGAATTCCAGCACCCGCAGACGCGCGTTTACTGGGAAGCGCTCGACTGCCGCTTTCCACGGGTGGCGGCGGTTTTCGAGGAGTGCCTGTACGAGGCGCTGGCGCGCTTGCGGCGGCCCGGTGTCGAAGCCTACATCGACGCGGCGCGCACGCTCGGCAAGCTGGGGCGCGGCGTCGAGCCGGCGCTGGCTTTTCTCGAAGGCTGGCCGGCGGCGGCCGAGGCAGTCGGCGAAAGCGCGCTGCCGGCGATCATGGATCTCGTCAAGGCAATCCAGAAATCGCCCAACGGCAAGGCGCTTGCGCCGCTGATGCAAACGCTGGCGCCGGTCGCGCGCCGCCTGCAATCGCCGGAGCAGATGGCGCGCTATCTCGACATCGCGCGCGAACTGATGGCGCAAACCACCGGCTCCATCCACGGCTTTCACCAGACGATCCCCAGCCCCGGCCTGCCCGAATTCTTCACGCAGGCGCCGACGCTGCTCGCGCAGCTCTCGCTGGCCGGCCTCGGCAACTGGGTCGATTACGGGATACGCAATACCCGCCACCACCCCGAACGGCAAACCGAGTTCTTCGGCCTGCGCTCGGCCGACAGCCGCGCCGTGCTACAGCGTGAGCGGCACGGCACCCTGTTCCTAGAAGTCGAACGCCAGCTCGACTTCACCTTGCGCGCGCTATGGGGAGAAAGCGAGCACCTGATTCCCTATTCGACGGCGTTCGACGAGCTACGCCAGCCGGTGCCCTATTACGACCATCTCGGCATGCGCATCCCCGACGTGCAGGACGACGCGCGCGGCATCGGCGGCATCGACCGCTACCGCGCGATCCTGGCGCACATGGTCGGCCACCGCCGCTGGACGAAGCCGGTGATCGCCGACAACTACAGCCCGTTCCAGCGCATGGCCATCGAGTTCTTCGAGGACTGCCGGGTGGAAACCCTGCTCATGCGCGAATACCCCGGCCTGGCGCGCATCTTCCTCGGCCTGCACCCGCACCCGGCCGAAGACGCCTGCAACCCCGAAAAACAGTCTTGCCTGCGGCACCGCCTGGCGATGCTCTCGCGCGCGCTGCTCGACACCGATCACGGTTACGCCAACCCGCTGCTGCTCGAATTTGTCGCGCGCTTTCACGCCGCGCTGTCGGCCAGCGCCGCATCGACCCGTGAGATCGCCGAAATCGCGCTCTCCTACGTGGCGCGCAGCCGGCGCCAGAGCGACCAGTACGCCAACGTCCATTTCGACGATACGGTCGTCGATTACCGCGACGACAACCGGCAGATGTGGCTGTTCATCGAAGAAGGCGACGAGGAGGAGGCTTTCGACCAGGAACGCAAGGTCGACCTGGCGCAAGAACCCGGCCGCCTGCCGCCCCGCCATTACCCCGAGTGGGATTACCAGAGCCAGAGCTACCGGCCGGACTGGGTCAGCGTCTATGAAGCGCTGCACGCCAGCGGCGACGCCGGCGAGATCGACCGGCTGCTGCACAAGCACGCGGCGCTGGCCAAGCAGCTCAAACGCCTGTTCGACCTGCTCAAGCCGCAGGACAAGGTGCGCATCCGCTTCCAGGAAGAAGGCAGCGAGCTGGATCTCGACGTTGCGCTACGCTCGCTGATCGATTTCAAGAGCGGCGTCACCCCCGATCCGCGCATCAACATGAGCCACCGCACCAACGGCCGCGACATCGCCGTGCTGCTGCTGCTCGACCTCTCCGAATCGTTGAACCAGAAGGTCTCCAGCAGCGAGCAGACCATCCTGCAACTCAGCCAGGAAGCCGTTTCGCTCCTCGCCTGGGCGGTCGACAAGCTGGGCGACCCGCTGGCCATCGCCGGCTTCCGCTCGAATTCCCGGCACGACGTGCGTTACCAGCACATCAAAGGCACCAGCGAAAAGTGGGGCGACGAAGTCAAGGCACGGCTCGCCGCGCTGGAAGCCGGCTATTCGACGCGCATGGGTGCCGCCCTGCGCCACGCCGCGCACTATCTGGAAAACCAGAAGGCCGACAAGAAGCTGATGCTGATCCTCACCGACGGCGAGCCGGCCGACGTCGACACCCCCGACGAGCGCACGCTGATCGAAGACGCCCGGCAGGCGGTGAAGGAACTCGACACCAAGGGCATCTATACCCACTGCATCAACCTCGACCCGCGCGCCGACGAATACGTCAGCCAGATCTTCGGCCAGCGCTACACGGTGATCGACAACGTCGCCCGTTTGCCAGAACGCCTGCCGCAATTATTCCTGGCGTTGACGAAGTAGGCGGAAACCGGGTTCGTGGCCGCACGGCTTTTTTTGGCAGGCGCACGGGTTGAGCAAAGGTTAGAATCGCCGCGTAAAGCCGCTCTTGTCCGGGGTTTGAACCGCTTAGAAGCTGTCTCAAAAAATGTTGACTGGAGCCGATAAGTGAGGCACATCAACCACCGAGCGGGAGAAAGCGATGTACCCAACAGATCTGACAGAAGCGCAGCGGGCTGTTCTGGCGCCGTATGCGGTGAAGCCACCGCCGGCAGCTCGGAGCAAAGGCCGGCCGCCGGAGCAAGGCTTTCGTGCCGGGATCAATGGCATGCTGTACGCCCTGAAGACCGGATGCCGGTGGCGAATGCTGCCGAAGGGCTTCCCGCCGTGGAAGACGGTGTATGGATACCTGCGCCGTTGGCGGCTGGAGGGTGCGCGGGACAGTGCCGTGCGTGCTTTGCGCGAAGCCGCCCGACAGAAGGCTGGGCGCAAGGCCGAACCCCCGGTCGCCACCATCGGTTCGCGCCCGGTCAAGAGAGCCGGAAAAGGGGGCGGCGCGGTTTCGGCGCGGGCAAGAAGACCAAGGGGCGCAAGCAACACATCGCGCTAGATACGATGGGGTTCATCCTCGCCGCGATTGTTCGTTCGGCGGGAATCCGGGATCGTGCTGGCGCTCGCGCCGTACCGATCCGGTTGTTCCGCCCGATACCCACTATCCGGAAGGTCTTCGCCGATGGCGGCTACGCCGGCAAACCCATCGGCTGGACGCGAGCGATGTTCGGTTGGGCCGCCGAGACCGTCGAACGCAACGGGACCGGCAAGTTCGTGGTGCTGCCCAAGCGCTGGATTGTCGGACGCACTTTTGCCCGGCTTGCCAACTGCCGACGGCTGAACCGGGACTACGAAATCAATCCCCGACAATCCGGTGCCTTGATCAAGCTCGCTAGGGTTCATCTCTTGGTCAAACGCCTCTCATGACATTTTTTGAGACAGCTTCTTAGATAGTGTCGTCACGAGATTGCAAGCCAGAGGACAAGGCAACGTATGTGGGCTGCTGCCAGAAATGATGCAACGTGTTTGGCGTAGCGCGCGGCGATGCCCCGCCAGCGCTTGAGATACAGAAATGCGTTCTCGACGAGATGGCGGTGCCGGTAGATATGCTTGTCATAAACTCGCCGCTCCTTTCTGTTTTTGCGCGGCGGGATCACGGCGCTCATGCCTTGCCCCTTGGCTTGCTCGACAATTGCATCACTGCCGTAGCCTTTGTCGGCCA
>JACQYA010000129.1 GCA_016208425.1 Betaproteobacteria bacterium | reverse complement strand
GGCGCCGTTGCCGGAGAAGATGGCGGCCTTCGGTATTTCCGGCGGTGTGGCTTCGGGTCTGAAGCGCCTGTTCATGACCCATCCGCCGCTCGAAGAGCGCATCGCAACGCTCAAGCGCCTTGCGCCATGAAACTGACGTTTTGCGCCATGAAACTGACGTTTCACGCTATTCGACGAATTTCACCGCCCGCTCGCGCCCGGTTTCTGGCGCTGTTCATGAGCGTAGCGCCGATGGCCCATGCGGCGCCGCTCACGCTGAACGAAGCCTTGCGCCTCGCTGCTACGCACAGCCCGGCCATCGCTGCGGCAGGCGCGCAGGAACGCGGTGCGCAGTCTGCCCTGGACAGCGCGCTGGCCTACCCCAACCCCGAGGTCGAACTCGCCTCGGGCGTCTCGCGGCCGCGCCAGATCGGCGGGACGAGCGGGCGCAACGAGTTGCTGGGGCTGTCCCAGCCACTCGAACTGCCCTCCCTGCGCGAAGCGCGGCGGCAGGGTGCGGAGGCCGGCATTGTTGCCGGCGCGGCAGCCTTGGGCGACGCGCAACTCAAACAGCACAGCGCGGTGAAGCAGGCTTTCTACGACGTGCTGCGCCGCCAGGAAGAGGCTCGTCTGGCCGAGGAAAACCACGCCTTGCTGCTGCTCATCCGCAACCGCGTGAAAATCAAGGTGGAGGTCGGCGAATCGCCGCGCTACGAGCTGGTGAAGTCGGAGGCCGAGGCGCTGGCCGCGCAAAGCGCCGCCCGCAGCGGCGAGCTGCGCGTGACGCAAGCCCGCGACCGGCTGCGGGCGCTGATCGGCGCACCGCTGGCGCAAAGCTTCGAGGTCGCCAGCGAGCCGCCGCTGGCGGCCGACCTGCCGGAGCTGGACGAACTGCGCCGCGATTTGCTGACGCGTCAGCCCCAGCTCAAGGGGGCCGAGGCCGAGACGCGCCGCGCCCAGGCACGGCTGGAACAGGAGCGCGCCGCACGCCTGCCGCAGCCCACCCTCAAGTTAAGCGCCGAGCGCGACCCGGAGATGAACCAGTGGCGGCTTGGCGTGGTTCTGCCGCTGCCTTTGTGGAACCGCCGCGCCGGCCCCATCGGCGAGGCCGTTGCCGGGGTGCACCGGGCCGAGGCGGACTCGCGGCAGGTGCATCTTGGCCTGCTGGCCGAGCTGGACCAGGCTTACGGCCGCTACCAGATTGCCAGAAGCCAGGTGCAGACCTTCGAGTCCGGCCTGATAAAGGAAGCGGAAAGCGCCCTGAAAGTGGCCGAGGCGGCTTACCGTTTCGGCGAGCGCGGCATTCTCGATTATCTCGATGCCCAGCGCGTGCTGCGCACCACCCGCGCGGACTTCCTCAACGCCCGTTATGAGCTGCAAGCCGCGCTGATCGAAATCGAGCGGCTGCGCGCCACTCCCCTTACCGAAGGAAAACCATGAAGCGCCCGCTGTTCCCCATCCTGTTCACCCTGTTGCTGGCCGTCGCGCTGAGTGCTTGCCAGGACAAGGAAGCCGCCTCCGGCGCAGTTCCCGCCGACCCGACGCTGGTGACGGTGCCGCCCGACTTTTTGCAACGTCTGAAAATCGTCCCGGCCAGCGAGGGCGAGATAACCGAGACCCTGCGCGTGCCGGCACGTATTGAAGTCGACGAGCAGCGCGTGGCGCGTATCGGCGCTGCCGTGACCGGGCGCGTGACCCAGATTCACGCCACCCTCGGCCAGCGGGTGCAGCGTGGCGAGACGCTCGCCACGCTGCATAGCGCCGAGCTGTCCGCCGCCCAACTGGCCTACCTCAAGGCGCTCTCGCAGGCAGCGTTGCAGCGCCGCGCAGTGGAGCGCGCCAAGCTGTTGTTCGCTTCCGATGTGATCGGCTCCGCCGAGTTGCAGAAACGCGAAAGCGAGCTGGTGCAGGCCGAGGCCGAAAGGCAGGCCTCGCACGGCCAGCTCGGTGTGCTCGGCATGACCGAGCGCGCGACCCAGACGCTTGCCACCAGCCGCAGCGTGCATTCCCTGTCCTCGGTCACCGCAACGCTGGACGGCGTGGTGATCGAGCGCAAGGTAACGCCCGGCCAGGTGGTGCAGCCGGCAGATGCGCTGTTTACCGTGGCCGACCTGTCGCATGTCTGGCTGGTGGCCGAAGCGCCCGAACAGCAGGCGGCGCTGGTCAAGAAGGGCGAAGCGGCGCAGGCCGAGATTCCAGCGCTGAACGGAAAACGACTCGAAGGTCGGCTGATTTACGTGGCAGATACGATCAACCCGGATCGTCGCACGGTCACCCTGCGCATGGACGTGGATAATCCCGAGCGCCTGCTCAAGCCGGAAATGCTCGCCTCCATGTTGATCCGGGGCGCACCGCAACGCCGCTTGCTGATACCGGCCGCTGCCGTCGTGCGCGAGGACAACAAGGATCATGTCTTCGTCCGGGTGGACGAGCAACGCTTCCAGTTGCGCGCCGTTACCCTGGGCCAGGAAAGTAACGGCAGCATTCCGGTGCAGGCGGGGCTGAAGAGCGGCGAGCGCATCGTCAGCGAGGGCGCGTTCCACCTTAACAACGAGCGCAAGCGCAAGGAACTGGAAGGATAATCGGACATTATTATGCTTGAATCATTGATACGCGCGGCGCTCAAGCAGCGTCTGGTGCTGGCCGTGGTGGCGGTTTGCCTGGTGGCGTTCGGGCTGGACGCGACGCGCAAGCTGTCGGTGGACGCCTTCCCGGATGTCACCAACGTCCAGGTGCAGATCGCCACCGAGGCCCGCGGCCGCTCGCCCGAAGAAGTCGAACGCTTTGTCACGGTGCCGCTGGAAATGGCGATGACCGGCCTGCCGGGGCTGGAGGAAATGCGCTCGCTGAACAAGCCGGGGCTGTCGCTGATTACCTTGGTGTTCACCGACGCCACCGATGTCTATTTTGCGCGCCAGTTGGTGATGGAGCGGCTGATCGAGGTGGCCGGGCGCATGCCGCAGGGCGTGGCGCCGACGCTGGGGCCGCTGTCCACCGGGCTGGGCGAGGTGTACCAGTTCACCCTGGAACGGCCCGACGACGGCGACAGAGTGCTCTCGGTAGAGGAACTCACCAAGCGCCGTATCGCCCAGGACTGGGTGGTGCGGCCGCTGTTGCGCGGCATCCCCGGCGTGGCGGAGATCAACTCGCAGGGCGGCTATGTCAAGCAGTATCAGGCGCTGGTCAACCCCGACCGCATGCGCCACTACAAGGTCACGCTGGAAGACGTCTACCAGGCGCTGGCGCGCAACAACGCCAACTCCGGCGGCGGCGTGCTGCCTCACTACGCCGAGCAGTACCTGATCCGCGGCATCGGCCTGGTCAAGGATCTCGACGACCTCCGCAGCATCGTGCTCAAGGAGCAGGACGGCGTGCCGGTGCTGATACGCGACGTGGCGGAGGTCACCATCGGCCACGAGGTGCGCTATGGCGCGCTGCTGAAGAATGGCGTCACCGAGTCGGTGGGCGGCATCGTAATGATGATCCGCGCCGGCAACGCCAAGGAAGTGGTGTCGCGCATCAAGGAGCGGGTGGCGGAGATCAACGCCAAGGGGATGCTGCCGGACGGCCTCAGGATCGTTCCCTACTACGACCGCAGCGAGTTGGTGGACGCCGCGCTCGACACCGTGGTGAAGGTGCTGATCGAAGGCGTGGTGCTGGTGATCGTCGTGCTCTTCCTGTTCCTCGGCGACGTGCGCTCGTCGCTGGTGGTGGTCGCCAGCCTGATACTGACGCCGCTGATTACCTTCATGGCGATGAACCGTTACGGCCTGTCCGCCAACCTGATGTCCCTGGGCGGCCTGGCCATCGCCACCGGCCTGATCGTGGACGGCTCGGTGGTGGTGGTGGAAAACGCCTTCCAGCGCCTGGCCGAGAACAAGGGCAAGGGGATGAGCCGGGTGCGCGTGGTGCTCGATGCGGCGACCGAAGTCGGCACGCCGGTGATCTTCGGCGTCTCCATCATCATCCTGGTGTTCCTGCCGCTGATGACCCTGCAAGGCATGGAGGGCAAGATGTTCGCCCCGCTCGCCTTCACCATCGCCATCGCGCTGTTCGTCTCGCTGGTGCTGGCGCTCACCCTCACCCCGGTGCTGTGCTCCTACCTGCTGGTAGGCAAGGACGAGCACGACACCCGCCTGGTCGCGCTGGCCAAGAAGCCCTACCTGCGTTTGCTAGCCTGGACGCTGGTCAACGGCAGGAAGACCATCATCGCCGCGTCGGCCGTATTCGCCGGGACCATCCTGCTGCTGCCTTTCCTCGGCACGGCCTTCATCCCCGAGATGAAGGAAGGTGCTATCGTGCCCGGCATCAACCGCGCGCCCAACATCTCGCTGGAGGAATCGATCAAGCTGGAAATGGAGGCGATGCGCCTGGTGATGCAGGTGCCGGGGGTGAAGTCCGCCTATTCCGGCGTCGGGCGCGGCGAGAGCCCCGCCGATGCACAGGGGCAGAACGAATCCACCCCCATCGTCAGCCTCAAGCCGCGCGATGAATGGCCCAAGGGCTGGACCCAGGACGACATCGCCGCCGGCATCCGGGAAAAACTGATGACTCTGCCCGGCGTGCAGATCGTCATGGCGCAGCCGATCTCCGACCGGGTGGACGAGATGGTCACCGGGGTACGCTCCGATGTGGCGATCAAGCTGTTCGGCGACGATATCGACCTGCTCAAGCAGAAGGCCGACGCCATCGCCAAGGTGGCCGGCGGAGTCAAGGGCGCGCAGGATCTGAAGGTGGAACGGGTGACCGGCCAGCAGTACCTGTCGATCGAGATCGACCGCCAGGCCATCGCCCGCCACGGCCTCAACGTGGCGGACATCCACGACGTGATCGAGGCGGCCATCGGCGGCCGGCAGGCCACCGAGATCTACGAGGGCGAGCGCCGCTTCGGCGCGGTGGTGCGCCTGCCGGAGAAATTCCGCAGCGACGTGGAAACGATCCGCAATCTGCTCGTGAGTTCACCCAACGGCGCCCTGGTGGCGCTGGAAAACCTGGCCAATATCCGCGTCGCCGACGGGCCGGCCCAGATCAGCCGCGAAAAGGCCAAGCGCCGCATCGTGGTGGGGGTGAACGTGAAGGATCGCGATCTGGGCAGCTTTGTCGCCGAGCTGCAACGGGCCGTGGACAACAAGATCAAGCTTCCCGAGGGCTACTACCTTGAGTGGGGCGGCCAGTTCCAGAACATGGAGCGGGCGATGGGCCACCTGACGATCATCGTACCGGTAACCGTGGCGGCAATTTTCTTCCTGCTGTTTTTGCTCTTCGGTTCGCTGCGCTACGCCGCTCTCATCATCCTGGTGCTGCCCTTCGCCTCGATTGGCGGGGTGGTGGCGCTGTTTGTCACCGGCGAATACCTGTCGGTGCCGGCCTCGGTCGGTTTCATCGCCCTGTGGGGGATCGCGGTGTTGAACGGCGTCGTGCTGGTGTCCTATATCCGCAGCCTGCGCGACGAGGGCATGAGCCAGGCCGCCGCCGTGGTGCAGGGCTGCAAACAGCGCTTCCGCCCGGTGCTGATGACCGCCACGGTAGCGATGCTGGGGCTGATCCCCATGCTCTTCGCCAGCGGGCCGGGGTCGGAGGTGCAGCGGCCACTGGCGATCGTGGTGATCGGCGGGTTGATTACGTCCACCCTGCTCACGCTGGTGGTCTTGCCGACGCTGTACAAATGGTTTGAAGAAAAGCCCGTCGAGGCATAGGAGAAGACCCGTGAAAGAAATCAAAGCCATTGTGCGTCCGAACCGTCTGCACAAAATCCGGGACGCCTTCCGCCATTTGCCCGGCTTTCCCGGCATGAACGTTTCGCATGTGGAGGGATGCAGCGCCCATGCAGGCGCGGAGCAGCACGGCACGCTGAAGGAAGAGCTGACCGATTTCACGAAAAAGCTGCGTATTGAAATCGTTGCGCCCGACGAGATGGTTCCCGAGATCCTGCGCATCCTTCACCACCACGCCCATACCGGTCAGACGGGAGACGGCGTACTGTGGGTCACAGAGGTAGGCGAGTTCGTCCGGCTGTGCCAGGCCAGGGGTTGAGGATTCTGATTCGGAAGGTTTTGTAGGAGCGGGTTTACCCGCGATGGATGCTGCTGATCGCGGGTAAACCCGCTCCACCATCGGTCTGTTTCACGTTGACTGCTAACTAGCTTAAAGGAGAAGGTGTCATGCGTATCGAGATTCAGTCAAGGGGGTTCGATCTGACCGACGGGCTGCGCGAGCATACCGAGCGGCGCTTGAATTTTGCCCTCAGCTGGGCGGTTCATGACGTAAGCAAAATATCGGTGCGCCTGCAAGACCTCAACGGCCCGCGCGGCGGCGAAGACAAGCGCTGCCGCGTTCAAGTCGTCTTTCCGGGCGCGCGCGATGTGGTGATCGAGGATACCGAAGCCGATCTTTATGTCGCCATCGACCGCGCGGTGGATCGGGCCGAGCGCTCGGTGGCGCGGCGGCTGGGCAAGCGGCACGAACACCGGCGCGACACCTTCAGGAGCGCCGCGCCGGAGGCGTGTTCGGATTCAGGTTCGGCGTTCGACCGCGAGCCATGAAAACCCTGTCCGAGCTGTTTGAGCGCAACCGTTGTTGGTCGATGCGCCAACTTCAGGAAGACCCCGAGTACTTTCTGCGCCTGGCAAAATTGCAGGCGCCAAAATATTTGTGGGTCGGCTGCTCCGATAGCCGGGTGCCGGCCAACCAGATCACCGGACTAAACCCGGGGGAGGTGTTTGTTCACCGAAACATCGCCAATGTGATCGTGCATACGGATCTCAATTGCCTTTCGGTCGTGCACTACGCGATCCAGGTTTTGCGTGTGGAGCACGTCATCGTCTGCGGTCACTATGGGTGCGGCGGCGTTCGCGCGGCGCTCGACGGCCAGCCCAACGGACTGATCGATAACTGGCTCAGGCATATCGAGGATGTTCTGGAACGTCACGCAGATTTTCTTGAGAGCATCGCCGACCACGAAAGCAAATGGGCGAAACTGTGCGAGCTGAACGTCATCGAACAAGTGCGCAATCTGGCGCGCAGCACGCCCGTTCGCGATGCTTGGCAGTCCGGTCGGGAGCTGATGTTGCACGGTTGGATTTATGGTTTGAAAGATGGGCGCCTGGCCGATCTGGACATGAGCGCCTGTTGCCGTGAAGAATTCGATGCGGCTTATAGAAAGGCGCTGGACAACGCCAAATCCTGAATCATGACTCTCTGGCCGCAGCTCTTCCTGTGCCTGGCGGCGATCGGCGTCGCCGGCTGGCACCTGTCGCGCAACGGCGACATCATCGCCGAGAAGACCGGCTTGTCCGCCTCCTGGATCGGGCTGGTTCTGCTCGCCACCGCCACCTCGCTGCCGGAACTGGTGGCCGGGCTTTCTGCGGTGACGGCGGCCAACGCGCCCGACATCGCGGTCGGCGACGTGCTCGGCAGCGCCGTGTTCAACCTCCTGATCCTGGTGCTGCTCGACGCGCTTTACCGGCGCGAAACGCTCTACAGCCGCGCCAGGCAGGGGCATATCCTGTCCGCCGCGCTGGGCGCCCTGCTGCTCGTCTTCGTCGCTTTCAGCCTGCTTCTGGAGCGCGGCGGATTCAGCCCGACGGTGCTGCATGTCGGCGCTTACACACCGTTCATTATCGTCATCTACCTGCTGTCGATGCGCGTCGTTTATCGCTACGAGCAACGCACCGTCGCCGATTATGTCGAAGAGCAGGCCGAAAAGTACGCCAGTGTCACGCTGCGTCGGGCGCTTGTCGGCTACGCGGTGGCGGCCGGCTTCATCGTCGCCGCCGGCTCGTGGCTGCCCTTCGTCGCCAAGGATCTCGCCGGACTCATGGGCTGGAGCGAGAGCTTCGTCGGCACGCTGCTGGTGGCCGCCATCACCTCGGCACCCGAAGCGGCGGTGACGCTGTCGGCGCTGCGCCTGGGCGCCGTCGATATGGCGATCGCCAACCTGCTCGGCAGCAACCTGTTCAACATGGTCATTCTCGCCATCGACGACCTCGCCTTCACGCGCGGCCCGCTGCTCGCGGCGGTCGGACAGACGCATGCGCTGACCGCCCTGACGGCGGCGATGATGAGCGCGCTGGTCATCGTCGGCCTGATTTTCCGCCCGCGTGGCCCCGGGCTGCTCGGG
>JACQYA010000102.1 GCA_016208425.1 Betaproteobacteria bacterium | reverse complement strand
TGTGCGATGCCACCCCACACGCCTTTGCGCCCCGGCAGCCGTGGCTCAAGCAGAACCCACGCCGCATCAGAGATATCATGTCGTTGATAAGCGTCGGCCATTCGCGTGCACCACAGTTTATAAAAAATCACTTTAACATGTTTCGTGACGACACTATCTAAGCATCATCATCAACTTGTCGCACTTCGGGCTTGAAACCGCCGTACAATAAAGCGACTGCATAAGGATCATAAACATGAGCGCAATTACTTTTGATACCCTGAAATTTGCCGAACGCTTGGAAAAGGCAGGTGCGACACGCGAGTATGCCAAAGCTGAAGCCGAAGCGCTGGCGGAGGTGTTTGGCACAGAGATCGTGACCCGTAAGGATTTGCAGATCGAGCTAGCTCCGGTTCGTTCGGAACTAACCCTGCTCAAATGGATGGTTGGCCTCTCGCTGGCACTGTCCACCGGCATGATCGCGCTGCTCGCGCGCATCGCTTTTAGCCTCCCGAAATAACAACAAGCATTGCCGGATGCAATCCGGGAACGGCCTTTGGAGCATTCCCGCAACAAAGGGGTCAGCTCGTAGATACTGTTATCCAAGTCAAGCACGGCGCTTGACTTGGATAACAGTATCTACGAGATCTGCAAGGCGGCGATCATGGCCTGCGACAGGGCGTTGAACTGCTGCGGGCGGTTCAGCGTCAGCGTGGCGATGCCGTCGCGGTCGGCGCGCAGGACGTAGGGGTCGTCGTGGGTGGTGGTGTTCATCCTGCGGTCTCCTCGGTGTTCCGTGTTTCCGGCGGCACAAATTTTGGCGCTTGTCGACGAGGCGTTCCGGAGAAAGTGTATCCGATACCGCCTTCCGCGCTCAAACCGCCTACCGGCCGGCCGGGGTGCTGCCGCAACCCCGCAGCCCCTGTTCTTTTTCCAGCGTGTTCAGCCAGTTGGCGAGCCGGCGCCCGAGATCGTCGCTCGCCGCCACCAGGGCGCCGACCCCGCCGCGCGCGTCGGCCACCGCCGCCGGGCGCTCGATGGCGAACGTCTGTTCGGCGACCACCCGCCGTTTGGCGTCGACCAGGCTCGCTCTACCGTGCAGCGCGCCCCGGCTTTGCTGCGGCGTATCGAAAACCTGCGAGAACTCGGTCAAGTCGAAGCGTAGCAGACAATCGAGCGCCGTATTGCTGCTCGCGCCGAAGACGCCGAGCTGTTGCCGCAGACGCTGCCCGAGCAACAGCGCGGGCGGGCCGGCCCAGCGGCTTTCGGCATACTCGCGCAGCTTGAGCGGATCGTCGTAGGCCAGGCGGTAGGCGATGCTGCGGCCGTCGAACCAGGACGGTGCCCTGACATCGAGCGCCAGCCTGGCCCACGCCACGCCCCCGGCGAGACTGGCCGCCGGCAGGCCGAAGTCGTAGACGGCCGGCGACGGGCCGCCCCGCGTCGTTCCGGCACACGCCGCGAGCTGTATCGCAAAGAACACGATGGCGAGAGACTTCATGGTTGTCCTCCCGAACTTGCCGGCGCCGAAAACCCGGCCTCCCCGGGTCCCGGCGCGGCCGGCGACGCGCCGAAAACCAGGCTTTGCGGCGCGTCTTCGACTTGCTGCAAGACGCGGTTGAGCTGGCGCGAAGCCGCCCCCAGCTCGACGCCCAGCTCGCCGAGACGCGGCGCCAGCGATCCGGCGCCGCCGGTCGCCGGATCGCCCAGCGCCGCCTCGAACTTGTCGCTCGCCGCCTGCAAGCGCGCGACCAGGGCGCGCGCTTCAGCAAAGAAGGGGGCGGACTGCCCGGCCGCCCGTTCGGCGCCGGCCAGCGTGGATTCGAGCGCCCGAAGATTCTCCGCGCTCAACAGCAGCCGCAGCCGCTCCAGCGTTTCGCCGCTCATCCGGGTCGCCGCTTCCAGGTTGGCCAGGGTCTTGGCAAACCGTTCGCGGTTTGCGGCGTCGAGCACCTGGTCGACGCCGACCAGAACGTCGCGCGCCCGATGTAGCGCCTCGCCGCCGACCTCCGACAGCTCTTCGATCAACGATGGCAGGACGGCGATGCGCGGCAGGTCGGCGCCGGCACTTTTCAGCGGCGTCTCGTCGCGCCCGGTTTCCTCAAGCTGGATATGGGCGATTCCGGTGACGCCCTGGTAGCCGATCTTGGCGATCGTTCCGCGCGTCAGCGGCACCGAGTCGCTGACGTTGATCTGGATCAGGATGTTGCGCGTGTCCTCGGGGTCGAGGGCTATGCCCTGCACCTTGCCGACCTTGATCCCGCGATAGCGCACCTGCCCCTGCGGGCTCAAACCGCCGACGTTCTGCCGGGTCACCACGAGGTAATCGCTGGTCGCCTCCCGCTTGCCGCCGAACCACCAGACCGAGGCGGCGGAGGCAAATCCCAGCAGCAGCGTAAAGAGTCCGGCAATCAGCGCGTGCGAGCGGTTTTCCATGGGCGGACGATATTCCTATGAGCAACGCGCCTGCATCGCCGTCACGGCGCGCTCCGAGCAGAAAAAATTGCGGATGAACGGATGGTCGACGGCGACCACCTCGGCCGCCGTGCCGCAAGCGATGATACGCTGATCGGCGAGCACCGCGATGCGCGTCGCCAGCCCGGCCAGCGTATCCAGATCGTGCGTCACCATCAGCACGGTAAAGCCCAGCTCCTTTTGCAGCATCCTGATGAGTTTGACGAAGTTTTCTCCCCGGTCGGGGTCCAGGCCGGCCGTCGGCTCGTCGAGCACCAGCAGCTCGGGTTCGAGCGCCAGCGCGCGCGCCAGCGCCACGCGCTTGACCATCCCGCCGGACAGCTCGGCCGGCATCATCCGGCCCTGGTGCGGCTCCAGCTCGACCATCTGGAGTTTGAGCAAAACGAGGTCGCGGATCAGCTCATCGTCGAGCACGCGCAGTTCGCGCAACGGGAAGGCGATGTTGTCGAACACCGAAAGCGCCGAAAACAGCGCGCCTTGTTGAAAGAGCATGCCGAAGCGGCGGCGCACCATGCGGCGCACGCGCAGGTCGGGGTCGAGGACGGCATGGCCGAACACGCGGACGCTTCCCGCGTCCGGTTCGAGCAAACCGACGATCTCGCGCAGCAAGGTCGTCTTGCCGCTGCCCGACCCGCCGACCAGCCCCAGCGTTTCGCCGGCCGCGACGCTCAGATCGATGTCGCGGTGGATGACGGCGTCGCCGTAGCGCGTCCACACGCCGCGAATGTCGATGGCGGGCGGAGAAGGTTTCATACCGGCATCCCCAGGTTGCGCGTGAGGATCGCCGCCACCGCGTCGACCATGATGACCACCGTAATCGCCGTCACCACCGAAGTCGTCGTCATCGACGACAGGCTTTCGGTGTTGGGCTGAACCTTGAGGCCGAAGTGGCAGGCGATCAGCGCGACCAGGATGCCGAACACGAAGCCTTTGCCGAGCCCGATCCAGACATTGGCTACCGGCACCACCCTCGGCAAGGTATCCATGAAGAAGCCGTAGGACAAATCCATTTGCAGGTGGGCGGAAATCATTCCCCCGACAATCCCCGCCGCCGAGCACCAAACGACGAGCAGCGGCATGGCCACCGCCAGCGCCGCGACCTTGGGCAACACCAGGCGCAGCGTGCGCGAAACGCCTATCGTCGCCAGCGCGTCGATCTCCTCGGTGACGCGCATGACGCCGATCTGCGCCGTCATCGCCGATCCCGAGCGGCCGGCGACCAGCACGGCGACCAGCACCGGCCCCAGCTCGCGGACGATGCTGATGCCGAGCAGGTTGACGATATAGATGTCGGCGCCGAACACTTTCAGTTGCAGGGAGGTCAGATACGAGAGCACGACGCCGATCAAAAAGCCGATCAACGCCGTGACCGGCAGCGCGCGGGCGCCGCTCTTGTACAGGTTGGCGGAAAACTCGCGCCACGGAATATCGGCCGGATGCGCAAACAAATGTGCGAGGTCGAGCACCATGCGGCCGACCAGCGCGACGATGCCGAGCAGGTTCTTCGCCGCCGTCAGCACGACGCTGCCCGCGAACACCAGGCCGGAAGGCGGTGCCGGCGGCCCGCGCAACCCGTCGCCCGCGACGATGCCGGCGGCGCGCTCCAGCACGTGCCGGTGCGCCGGCGGAACGTCCAGCGCCGCCGGCCAGCGCCGCCCCCACGCGCGCCAGAGCAGGAGCGCGCCGACGCTGTCCAGGCGCGTCACGCCGTGCAGGTTCCACGCCGCGCCGCGCTTCGACAAATCGCGCAACCGGGCATCGATACGGGCAATCCCGGCGATGGGCGGCGACAGGCGGGCCAGCGTCCAACTTCCCGCGAGCCGGGCTAGCGGCAAGCCTTCATGGTCGATGACCTCAATCGTGGCAGCGGGCATGGCCTAGGTAATTCCCGCCTGTATCGGCCGCGACGCGCGCAGCCAATCGCCGTTCACCGAATAAGGCTTCCGGTCGGGATTGCGGTGCCACCAGGCGACAAAATCCGAACGATCCAGCGCCTTGGCAAACGCCAGTTCCTCGCCGTTCAGCGTGGCGCTGCCATCCCAGGCTTCGGTGAAGTAACTGCCGGCCCCTGCACCCGACGCCATCGCCCACTGCTGCCCGACCATCAAGGCGCGGTCGTCCAGCATCAACACCCGTTCGACACTCGCCCGCTCGTCACTGCCTGGCGGCAAAACGCCGTAGATATTCTTCTTGGACGAGTGCAAGGGTAGCTCGCTGGGAAACAGCATCGCATCGGGCAGCCGCCCGGCATCTTCCGTCTCCGATTCCGCAGCAATCGCCTCGTGCATCGCTTCGGCCAGCAAATCGGCCTGCCGCAACGCCACCCAATGCGCCGCATCGCGGGCATAGCGGGTCATGGCTTTTTCGTCCGGTAGCTCGTCGCCGTCAAAATCGTCGAACGCCTCGCGCACGGGTTGCGCCATGCGTTGCGCCAGCACGTCGACGATGACCCGGCAATCCTCTTCCTCGACTTGCGGCAAGCGGCGCAAGGCGTGCAAGGCTTCGCGGGCGAGCGCGTTGCGGTCGGTGACGATCTGCACCGTTTCGTCGCGCGTCGCGCGCGTCGTCAGCTCGGTATGGGTCTCGGTTTCCCGGAGCCGGTTCAGGGCGATCTTGATGGCGTCTGCCGAAAGCTTGTTGTCGATGGCGAGCTTGGCCGCGACATTGCGGGACAGCGCGCTCATGTCGGCCATCTCGGGGCGTTTTTCCC
>JACQYA010000101.1 GCA_016208425.1 Betaproteobacteria bacterium | reverse complement strand
TTTTTTGGCCGTCCGATAACGCCCGTCGCCCGAATCTTCTGTCGGCGCTTTCTCGGAGCGCCGGCTCAATTCACCAAGGAGGAGAACAGCATGAAAGTATTTCGTCGTCTGAAAGTCGTGTTTTTGTGTGCATGCCTTTGTTTGAACGTTGGCGTCCGTGCCGACACCAACCTCACCGACATCTGGTGGAATCCCAATGAGTCCGGTTGGGGCGTGACGTTTACGCAGGAGTGGAACGGGCCGGTATTCGCCGCAATCTACGGCTACGATGGCGCCGGCAAGGCGGCGTGGCTGACCGGCATGATGGACTCGGTAGGGACACCGGGGGCGACCGATTTTCGCAACAAGTCGTACAGCGGCCCTTTGTACGAAATGTCCGGCGGATCGGCGTTTACGATCCAGGCGTTCAACCGGACAGCATTGAAAACCACCCTGGTGGGCACGATGGGTTTCGTGCCGGACGACAACGACTACAGCGGAACGCTGACCTAGACCTACAACGGCGCGACGGTAACGAAGAAGATCGAACGCTATACCGTTTCGGCGCAGTCCGGCTTGACGGCTACCTCGGCGGGATCGGCTTATGTTGCGATTGCGCAATCCATCACCAACGGGCAATGCGCGGCCGACTTTCCGGTGAACGTGATAACGTCGCTGCGCTTCAGGATAGAGGTCGCCACGACGGCGACCGGAGATGTCTGGAAAATCGGCCAGTGCGATGCCGGGTCGACGGCAACCTGCACAATTTCCGCTCCGCTTTGCACCTATACACAAACGTCGGGCTGGCAGAATGGCAGCATGATGGGAGGGAATGGCGACCTCGACTGTACCGTCGGAGGCGCCGCAAACCCCTTGAGCGGTGGTAAAACCGGAAAATTCCGCGCAGAGGTCAATAGCATGCGTGGCGACGATCACGGATTTTCCGGGAACTTTCTCGTGAGCGAAAATGCTGGCTGTGTTGCCGTCAACAGCTTCGTGGTCAAGCGCGGGGCGTGGATCAAGAGTTGCGCCTTCTCGGGCGATGCGTTTTTTTGCACCAAGTGAGATTGCAGCGATCTTGAACTTAATCCGGCCGGATGCGCGGGTTCCGGCCGGACGAGCGACAAGAAACTCAGGCCGCCATTGTTTCCGTGTGACGAAGCGCGCGGACGGAGGTTTTCGACAGCGGCATGCCGGCATGGACGGAAAAGCCCCCTCGGCCATTGGCGCACTGCACCCTGCGCGCCGGATTCGGAACCGGCGAGTTAAGCAGGCGAATGTGTTTTCAGCCAGTCGCGTAGCGCTGCGTTGTGCCTGGCGGCACAAGCTACGGGGGGCATTTTTGTGCCGCATGGCTGGAGAGTGGCGTGTTCACTTGCTCTACGGGCGACGGAGGTCAAAATGCGGCGAAGGTTGGTTTATCGCTCAAGCTGCTTTTCTGAGATCGACTTTGATATCTATTTCATCGTACGGTGCAACAAGCTTTCCGTTGTTGCGTTCAAGCAGTCCCAGCCCTTCCAGCGCTTTGACATCGGTATGGACGTTCTTGTAGTTCCGTCCAATCTCCTTGGCCAACTGGTGCATGTTGAGACCTGCATGCTGCGCTACGTAACGCAGCAATTCGAGCCGCTTGTCGGTAATTGCGGCGAATAATTCGGAAGGCGAGCCAAAACCGATGGACGGCGTGATGTTTTCGCCCTGTTCGGCCTTTTGCCAGATGGCGGTAAAGTCTCGAACCGCCTGTTCTGGCGTTGTAACGATGATTTCTACCTTGTTCATTCTTCCCACCTCCAGCCCGCCAGGCGCGCGCAGTCGTTCTTGAAATCCTCTATCAGCTCAGGCAGACCGACGAAAAGATAAGCCTCTTCCTTGTCGCCATAGTGCCGGTGGTCACCCTTGCCGGACTCGTTGTCGTAGCGAACGACACATTTGCCGTAGTGGCCGCAGTAGAGGCGGTATTTGAGGCTGTGCGGCCTGTCCGAAGTGATTTTGGGCAAGGCCCATATCACTATCTCAATATGAATTTCGCCCTGCTTCAATATCCGACGAAGAAGTTGGGACGCTTTCATTATGGTTCGCTACGCCACACTGTGATGTGGTTAGACTATATCGGTTGAGATACTGGCTGTCCACAAAAAAGAGCGGTATAGCCCGGATATTTCATGAAAATCATGCCCGCTCCTTGTGGGAGCGCGGTTCTGCCCGCGATACGACCAGAACGGCTCAGGCCACCTGTTGCAGGGGCGGATCGAATATCGCCTGCTGCACTATGCCACGCAGGCGCTGTACGGCAAGTTGCTCGGCGCCGGGATTCGCATTTTCGAGTATCGCCGCAGTTTTCTGCACGCCAAGGTAGCCGTGATCGACGCGCACTGGTCAACGGTAGGCTCCTCCAATATCGACCCGTTCAGCCTGCTGCTCGCCAGGGAGGCCAATGTCGTCGCGCGCAACACGCGCTTTGCCGAAGAGTTGCGCGCCAGCCTGAACAAGGCGATGGATGAAGGTGCCACGGAACTGCATCCGCAGCTCTGGCGGCAGCTATCTTGGGGCGCGCGGCTGTTGCGCTGGTTGAGCTACAACCTGGTGCGCACCGCGCTGGGAATCGCCGGGTACGGCGGCAAGCGTTAGCCCCTGCCGCCGCTGACGGTTACGCCGCCGGCAGGTAACGCACGTTCAGCACGCCACCGATGGCGCGCAGCTTGTCGAGCAGCGTCTCCGGCACCGGGCTGTCTACATCGACCAGCGTGTAGGCCATGTCATTTTTCGACTTGTTGACCATGTTGTGGATGTTCAGCTTGGCCTCGGCCAGCGCGGTCGAGATCTGGCCGACCATGTTGGGCACGTTGGCGTTGGCGATACCCAGCCGGTAGTTGCTCTCGCGCGCCAGAACGACGTTGGGAAAGTTCACGGCATTGAGGATGTTGCCGTTTTCCAGGTAATCCGAGACCTGTTCGGCGACCATCACCGCGCAGTTCTCTTCCGCCTCCTCGGTGCTGGCGCCCAGGTGCGGCAGGCAGACGACGTTTTTCTGTGCCTTCAGCGCGTTGGCCGGGAAATCGCAGACGTAGGAAAGCAGCTTCCCGTCACTGATGCCGCTCAGGACGGCGGCGTTGTCCACGACACCTTCGCGGGCGAAGTTGAGCAGCACCACGCCGCCCTTCATCAGCGCGACGCGCTGCGTGTTGATGAGGTTCCGCGTGGCATCGACCAGCGGCACATGCAGGGTGATGAAATCCGACGCCTTGATGAGGTCGTCCACCGACTCGGCCTTGCGCACGCGCGACGGAAGCTTCCAGGCGGCTTCGACGGTGATGCCCGGATCGAAGCCGACGACTTCCATGCCCAGCTTGATGGCCGCGTCGGCGACCAGCGAGCCGATGGCACCCAGGCCGATGATGCCCAGCGTGCGGCCGGGCAGTTCGGTACCGACGAAATGCTTTTTGCCGGCTTCGGTCTTTTTGTGCAGCTCCTCGTCCGTACCCTCCAGGCCGTTGACGAAATTGATGGCGCCGCCCATGTTGCGCGCGCCGATCAGCATGCCGGCGATGACCAGTTCCTTGACTGCGTTGGAGTTCGCGCCCGGCGCATTGAACACCGGCACGCCGCGCTCGGAGAGCTTCTTTACCGGGATGTTGTTGGTGCCCGCGCCGGCCCGGCCGATGGCTTGTATACTCGACGGAATCTCCATGTCATGCATGTTGTGCGAGCGCACCAGAATACCGTCGGGGTCGGCAATCGCATCGCCGACCTGATAATGCCCCGGCAGACGCGCCAGACCCTTAGACGAAATCTTGTTGAGCGTCTGAATCTTGAAAGAGTTAAGCGAATTCATCGAATTAGCCATGTTTCGCCTCGTACTCTTTCATGAATTCGACGAGTTTCTGTACGCCCTCGATCGGCATCGCGTTGTAGATCGAGGCGCGCATGCCGCCCACCGAACGGTGGCCTTTCAACTGCACCAGGCCGCGCGCCTTGGCGCCCTTGATGAATTCCTCGTCGAGCGAGGCATCCTTCAGCGTAAAAGGAATGTTCATGCGCGAGCGGTTTTCCCTGGCTACCGGAGAGTTGTAGAAGCCGGTCGAATCGAGGGTGTCGTAGAGCAAGTTGGCCTTGGCGATATTGGTCTTCTCCATCGCCGTCAGTCCGCCCTTGGCCTTGAGCAGCTTGAACACCAGCCCGGCGATATAGATGCCGTAGGTCGGTGGCGTGTTGTACATCGACTCGTTGTCGGCATGCGTCTTGTAATCCATCATCGTCGGCGTGCCGGCCACCACCTGGCCGATCAGGTCTTCGCGCACGATGACCACGGTAACGCCCGCCGGACCGATATTCTTCTGCGCGCCGGCGTAGATGACGCCGAATTTGGAAACGTCGATGGAGCGCGACAGGATATTCGACGACATATCGGCCACTAGCGGCACAGCCCCGGTTTCCGGCGTCCAGAAGATTTCCACGCCGCCGATCGTCTCGTTCGGCGTGTAGTGCACGTAGGCGGCGTTCGGATCCAGTTTCCAGGCGTCCTGGGTCGGCGCGTAGGAGAAATTCTTGTCGTCGGAGGTGGCGACGACGTTAACGGCGCCGAACTTCTTGGCTTCCTTGATCGCCTTCTTCGACCACTCGCCGGTGTTCAGGTAATCGGCGGACGATTTGCCGCGCAGCAGGTTCATCGGCACCATCGCGAACTGGCTGGACGCGCCGCCCTGCAGGAACAGCACCTTATAGTTGGCGGGGATGCCCATCAGTTCGCGCAGATCGGCCTCTGCCTCCGCCTGGATGCTCATGTACTCCTTGCCGCGATGCGACATTTCCATGACGGACATGCCGCAACCATGCCAGTCGACCATTTCGTCGCGCGCCTGTTCGAGGACTTCTCGCGGCAAAACTGCCGGGCCGGCGCTGAAATTGTAGATGCGTTCCATGATGCTCGCTTCCTATCGTATGTGAAGGTTGAAAATGCTCGGTTACCCGGCATCCGGTTGGATCGACGCCGTCGGGCGCGCCGGAACCGCGTCGGGTGAAATTCGCCAATCTTGGCGCCAGTCCAGTCCCGGCGTCAACTTCCGTTGTTGGCTAACAGATCGTTGTTGCCGCTTTTTCGGTGTAAACACGTCCGCGCAGGGCGGGAACTTCCGATAGCGACCAGATTGAAATAGCGAGCGGCCAAAACTCGGCGAGCGGTACGCCGCGCATCCCGTCCGGCAACTTTTGCCCGAGGAAATCCAGCGCCGCACATAAAACTCCGACCCCATCGGCCGGATCGACCGCCTTGGCCCGGGTCTGTTTGGACAGTTTTTCGCCGGCTATGTTGGTGGCGACCGGAAGGTGGGCGTAACTGGGGCTGGGAAAACCCAGGCGCTGCTGTAACCATATCTGTCGGGGCGTCGAGCAGAGCAGATCGGCGCCGCGTACGACCGCATTGACCCCTTGCAGCGCGTCGTCGACGACGACCGCCAGCTGGTACGCAAACTGCCCGTCGGCGCGCAGCAATACAAAGTCGCCGACCTCGCGCTCCAGGTTCTGGCCGAGTTTTCCCTGAACGCGGTCGACAAACCCGACTTCGCTGTCGGGCACCCGCAACCGCCAGGCGCGCGCCGCCTTCCCGGCAGCCAGACCGTTGCGGCAGGAGCCGGGATATACCGCGCCGCCGTCGACCGATCTTCCGGTTGTCGCCCCGTCGATTTCACGCCGCGAACAGGCGCACGGAAAAACCTCGCCGTCGAGCTGCAAGCGTACCAGCGCCGCGTGATAAAGATCGACCCGCCGGCTCTGGGTGACCACCGTCCCGTCCCAGGCAAAGCCGAAGCCTTCCAGCGTGCGCAGGATCGTATCGGCGGCGCCCGGCACGGTGCGCGGTTCGTCGATGTCCTCGATGCGCAACCACCATTCGCCCCGGTTTGCGCGCGCGTCCAGGTAGCTGCCGACGGCCGCCACCAGCGATCCGAAGTGCAGCGGGCCAGTCGGCGAGGGCGCGAAACGCCCCCGGTAGGGGATGCCAACAAGTCGGTCGATTGGTGTAGCATTACGCATTTTTTTGGAGCCTGGCATGGCAACTGTCAATCTCACCACGGAAAACTTCGAGCAGGTCGTTTCCGGCCACGATATTGTAATCGTAGACTTCTGGGCGCCCTGGTGTGGGCCTTGCCGAAGCTTCGCGCCCACCTTCGAGGCGGCTTCCGAAAAACATCCCGGCATCGTCTTCGCCAAGGTCAACACCGAAGAAAATCAGGATATCGCCGGCTATTTCAACATCCGTTCGATCCCGACGATGATGGTGTTTCGCGAGAAAGTCATTCTCTTCTCGGAACCGGGGGCTCTGCCGGCGGCGGCGCTGGACAATCTGATCGAGCAGATTACCGCCGTCGATATGGCGGCCGTACACGCGGAGATCGCCAGCCAGCCGGCGACGGCAAATTAGGCGCCGGCGACAAGGCAGCGCCCGCAGTTATCCGGGTAATCGGCGGGCGTACCCCAGAGACGAATCAGGCCAGATCCGTCGTGCAATACATCGTCGACTCCCCCTCGATGACGGTTTTGTCATTGACCGTACACACCGCGTCGAGGAGGCAACGGCGCCTAGCGGCCACCACTTCGCGCACGGTGACGGTGGCCGTCACCGTATCGCCGATGCGCACCGGCGCCTTGAACTTTAGCGTCTGCCCCAGATAGACCGTGCCCGGCCCGGGCAACTTGTTGGCCAGCACGGCGGAAATGAAGCCGGCCGAGAGCATGCCGTGGGCGATGCGTCCCCCAAACTGCGTGGTCTTGGCCCATTCTTCGTTCAAATGCATCGGGTTGACATCGGTCGAAATCCCGGCGAAAAGAACGATATCGGCCTCGGTCACCGTTTTGGCGATACTCGCGCTCATGCCGGGCTGCAAATCTTCGATGTTGTATCCGCCGAGGGAATTCATGGCGTTTCTCCGTGTCGTAGTGGATTCATGGGAAGCAACAGCGACGCATGATACCTTTTCGACAGGCTCGCACCCAAACACACCCGGAGACACAGATGCCCCACACAGCCGAATTCGACAGCCTCGTTCCCGCCGTTCCTTTCAGCCGTCGCGGCTTCATCGTCGGCGCGCTGGGCGCCGGTTTCGCGCTCTCCGTGCAGCCGGTGATGGCGCAGACGGCGATCAGCACCGACAGCGACGGCCTGACGACGGGCGAGATCAAGGTGCCGGCCGGCGGCGGCGAAATGCCGGCCTGGCGCGCGCAACCGGCGAAAGGCGGCAACTTTCCGGTCATCCTCGTCGTGCAGGAAATTTTCGGTGTGCACGAGTACATCAAGGACGTCTGCCGCCGCCTGGCCAAGCTCGGCTATCTTGCCATCGCCCCCGAGCTTTTCGCCAGACAAGGCGACCCGCGCAAGATCGAGAACATTCAGGAGATCCTCAACACGCTGGTGGCCAAGGTCTCCGACGCGCAGGTGCTGTCCGACCTCGACGCCTGCGCGGCCTGGGCCTGGGGTCACGGCGGCAACACGGACCGCCTGGGCATTACCGGATTTTGCTGGGGCGGGCGCATCGCCTGGCTCTACGCCGCGCACAACCCGCGAGTGAAAGCCGGCGTCGCCTGGTACGGGCGCCTCGTCAGCCCGGCGAACGAAATGAACCCGAAGCACCCGGCCGACATCGCCAACGACCTGAAAGCCCCGGTGCTCGGCCTTTACGGCGGCCTCGACCAGGGTATCCCCCCCGATACCGTCGAAAAGATGGAGAAAACCCTCGCCGAATCGAAAAACCCGGCCAGCAAGGCGTCGTCCATCCACCTCTACGACAACGCCCCGCACGCCTTCCACGCCGACTATCGGCCGAGCTACCGCAAAGAAGAAGCCGAGGACGGCTGGAAGCGGCTGCAGGCGTGGTTCAGGAAGAACGGGGTTTGAGCTTCGGGGTCGCACGCTGTCGTCCCGGTTTCGCGAGCCGGATCGCCGAGAAGTTGTTCGTCGACCACTGCGAGATATTCCCGAAGCGCGCCCTTAATGTTTTCGGCGGCTTTGCGGCCTACCCCATCAAGCGGCGGCCTCGCATGGGATTGTTGCCCCCAAGCAGCCTGTCCCAATAATTGCTTGACTCAGCATCTGGACGACAGGTACTGAAACGCTGTTGCCCACCAGTTTCATCCAGCGGCTTCGTGATTCCGGCAACTGGAAGTTTCGTGGGAAGCCCTGGATCAGACAGGCTTCTTCCTTGGATATTTTCCTGAACAGTTTTTTGTGGAAAATCTCTTCCAGGAAGGCTTGCCTATATTCCGCCTCGCTGTCCGCATCAATGTCGTTCAGAGCAATAAAGTCATTGGTGTCGCTTGCTACCAGCGTAGGGAACACTTCGGACTTGGGCAGGAATATGCGGTTGATTCCCTCGATGCCGGTGCTGATCTTGGTATAGCGGAATTCATAACGCACTTCGCTGCAAGCCAACACCTCTTTGGCAACCAACGCCGGGATTGTCTTGTCCAGCAAAACCCGTGCTTTTTTTAGTTCGCGGCATTCCTTCAACGAGTCCAACGTAATTTCCCCCGCCGCCACATGCCGCAGCACCAATTGTTCGGCCTTGTCCAGCAGCATGTGTCCGTGCGGTTTGACAGCATAAGCGTAATCCACTTTTTTCAGGATACCCAACGCCACGAGCGCTTCCAGCTCTTCTTGCCGGATCGAACCATCAAGCCCCTGAAAGTGGGCAAGGGACAAAGGATTGCCATCCAGTTTCCCGTACGCGCGCTTGCGCCGGTTACGCAACAGCAGCAAGCAAATGTGCTTTTGCTTGTCAGTGGTGGGAAGCAAATCCCACGAGTGGATGGTGGTGGGGCCGTTGCGGATGTCGTTGAACAGGAAAAAATCGTTCATGCCAATGAGCTTTCTGTAACGCCGCTTGTCGTAAAGCGGGGTGCCGAATAAATCCGTCATTTCGCCGCAGCCCCTAACCGACGGTTCGCACACTTCCCCTTGCAGCACGTCAATGAGTTTCAGGGTGCCTGCTTGTGGAGCCGGAAGACAGAATTTACGCAAATGTGCCTCGCTCAGAAAACCGACGATATAGACCCTGACCCGATCCTGCGGTACGCCGTAGTCGGAGGAGTTCAGCACAAAACTTTTGGCGAAATACCCGGCTTGGCGGATGCGGGCAAAGATATAGGACAATGCGCCCCGATTCCGTGGATCGGCCAAGCCTTTGACGTTTTCAAAAATAAAAGCTTTGGGGCGGGACTGGTTGAGCAGGTATAAGGTGTCATTCCAAAGCTGCCCACGGTCATCGTCAAAACCAAGGTTTTTGCCCGCAATCGACCAGCTTTGGCACGGAACACCCGCTGTCAGGATGTCATGGGGAGGCAGGCTCTTGACCTTCGTGATGTCGCCCAGATTCAGGCGGGGATCTTCTCCAAAATTGCCACAGTACGTGTTGATGGCATCGTTGTGTATTTCGCTAAAATTGACACACTGTCCGCCCAAATTACCCAAGGCAAGCCGGAAACCTCCAATCCCGGCGAATAGGTCGATGAAGGTAAATGTGGGTGCTTTGGCTGAAATCATTTTCAATATCCGGATTATTTCAGCAAATAGTCTTCTGTGTCGGCTGGCGGTTCCATGCCAAGGAAATCACGGTATATCCGCTCCCGGTATTCCTTTCCCAAGTAGTTTACTTCATGGACGAAGTTGGCATATGTTCCGCTACCGCCGATGAAATCCCAAAATTCGTTGCCGATCAGGACGCTGGGATCAACACGCATATTGAACCAGCGCATGGGGAACGACCACTGGTAATCTTCTTTACGCGAGCCATAGGGGTTGTAGGGCAGCGCGTAGTACGCACCGTCCACCGGCGCGGATTCCATTGCCAACAACTTGAACATCTTTTCCTTGCTGACCTTGGTTTGGTCGCTATTGGGCAACGGGCCTTTCAGTTCAAAGGAATAACTTTTACCCGTCGTCGGGTTGTGCACGTAAATGTCACAGATCACGGTGACAGGAATCGCATTTCCTTGCCCGGCCTTGATGTATTCCAGTTCTTCCCGCCAGTTTGGTAGTACCTTATTTTCCCCTTTGGGAGCATGTTCCAGCCGGTTCAGGACTTCTTGGATGCGCCGCAACCTTTCCTCGCCGACATTGCCCGTGATGGAGTGTCCCATCGTGCATTCCCCGTGCGCTTCCGTGGCAACAACCTTGGCAAGTTTTTCCCACACGCCACCAAACGGTGTGACGAAACGCCGTTCAAAATGCGAACCCTTGAAAATTTCGTCGGGGACGAGCGCTGCATACAACGGCTTGTTGGCACGGTGTTTTTCCTTGATGAAAGGATCGTCGATCAGGACGTTGTGCATCACCCGATCCATCATTACACCGACGACGTCCCGAATTGCGCTTGCAACCTTGTCTTTATTACTCATTCGATTCTGCAATAACCTTTGGCAAGGCTCTAGTCTGAAATGTTAAGGATTGTGACGTACGGTAGCGGCGAGAGCCAAGAACGGTGGGGGTTGCAGGCGTTTCCCCTGCGGCCGCCCGATGGCGCGGAAGCGGCCGTGGTAGGAGTCGGGGTATTTGGCCGCAACGCCCTTGAAGCGGCGCATCCATCCCTTGAGTCGGCTGTCGTAGGCATTGACGTTCTGGATGTGCCGACGGC
>JACQYA010000093.1 GCA_016208425.1 Betaproteobacteria bacterium | reverse complement strand
GATCCGCCGACCGGCATCACACCAAATCCGGGCATCTGGTCGGGCGCTTCTTCAACCGGCTCAAGCAGTTCCGTCGCATCGCTACGCGGTACGATAAGCTCGCCAGTCGCTTCAACGCCTTCTTGCAGTTGGCTTGTGCCTATATTTGGTTACTGTGAACACGCCCTAGTCCGCTCCCACGACCACCATCCCCTGCGGGATGTAATCCAGAACAATATCCAGGACGTCCGTTTGCTGGGGAAAGTGGTTTTTGTCGAACGACTTTCTGTGCCTTCCGGACTCATTGGTCATTGGCAATTCTCCGTGTTTTTCCGGTTTTCGACGAGTCGCCACGATGACGCAATTGCTGTCACCAGCCCAGAAACAGGGGCGGATTTTTCCGAAACCCCAGACCCAAAAAGTTCTATTCCAGATAATCGGGCTAACAGCAAACGGGCAAATCGGGGTCAGAGCCTGTTGCGGGATGATCGTCGCTTACGGTACGGGCTGTCTGTCGGAAACTGCTCGTCGTTAATGCCCGGCCAGCATGCTGTCGATGCGTATATCCGAACTCAGCGTGCGATGTACCGGGCACTTGTTGGCGATTTCAAGCAAGCGGGTGCGCTGCTCTGGCGTGAGGTCGCCTTCCAAGGTGATGATGCGCGCTATGCGATCCTGTTTGCCCCGGCCACCGGTATCGATCTTCTCGTGCGCCAGCTCGACGCTGATACCGGTCAGCGGGAGTTTCTTCATTTCCGCGTACATGCGCAGCGTCATCGAGGTGCAGGCGCCGAGCGCCGCGAGCAGGTAGTCGAAGGGCGCTGGGCCGGCGTCGGCGCCGCCGACCGCGACGGGTTCGTCGGCGACCAATGTGTGATGGCCGATGCGAACGCTTTGCTGGTAGCGGCCTTGGCCGTTTTCACTGACGACGACGGGCGGGTGGCGATTATTTTGCGACAAGGATCCCTCCTAGCCATGCTGCGCGATGATAAAGCATAGGCCTTGGATCGGGAGAACCCGCGTGACACCGGACTCTGGTCGAACCCTTCGCCTTGGGCGAGATGATGTTAGATGGCGCTGTGAACCGGGTGCGGCAGCTTGAAAACACTGGGCAGTTGACGACAGCGCTTCCGTCAGCCCAACCCGTGTATCTACGGATCTGACGACGCCCGGCCGCTCCCGATTACCAGAGCTTCCACCAAGGCTCCTTGCGCTCCAGGCCGCGCACGAAATATTCGCTCTTCGGGTAGTTGCGCCGCATCACGCGCTCGGCGTCGTCGCGCAGGCCGGTCATGCCGAGCAGGTCGTAGGCCTTGACCATGATGAATAGCGCTTCCTCGATGGCCGGCGCGTCGGGGTAGTTTTTCAGCGCGTACTGGGCGCGGTTGATGGCGGCCAGATAAGCGGCGCGTTTCATGTAGTAGCGGGCAACGTGAACTTCGTGCGAGGCCAGGGCATTGACCAGATACTTCATGCGCGCGACAGCGTCGGGCGCGTATTTGCTTTCCGGGAATCGCGTGGCGAGTTCCTTGAAGGCGTCGAACGATTCGCGCGCGCCTTTCGGGTCGCGCTCGCTCATGTCCTGATCGGCGATGCTGCCGAGAATCCCGAGATCTTCGTTGAAGTTGACCAGCCCGCGCAGGTAATACACGTAATCGACGCTGGGATGGTTGGGGTGCAACTTGATGAAACGCTCGCAGGCGGCGATGGCCGACGCCGGCTCGCCGGCCTTCCAGTAGGCGTAGGCGACCTCGATTTGTGCCTGCTGGGCGTAGCGCCCGTAGGGGTAGCGCGATTCGAGCTTCTCGAAATACTTGATCGATTTGTCGTAGGAGCCTTCGGTCAGCGCGTCCTTGGCTTCGGCGTAGAGCTTGTTGGCCGACCAGCCCACCGTTTCGTCCTTCTGCTCCGGGAACAGCCCGCAACCGGCAAGCACGCTGGCGAGGAAAAGCGCTACGATAACCGCTAAACTACGCATAATGAAAATTCCACAGAAAAACACACGAATGAGCGATCCGGCCGGACAACCCGAGCGACGCGATTATAGCGCAAACGCCAAGCTCGCCTTGACCGTTCCCGCCGAGTGCGGCGGCATGCGCCTGGATCAAACGCTGGTCTGCTTGCTGCCGCAGCATTCGCGTAGCCGCCTGCAGGGGTGGATACGCGAGGGTTGCGTCGACATCGCAGCGACGCCCGTCACCGAGCCGCGACACAAGCTGTGGGGCGGCGAAAAAATCGGCGTCGCCGTCGCGCCCGACGAGAGAAGCGAGGCTTCGGCGCCGGAAGACATCCCGCTCGACATTGTCCACGAGGACGATACGTTGCTCATCCTCGACAAGCCCGCCGGTCTCGTCGTCCATCCGGGCAGCGGCAACTGGAGCGGAACGTTGCTCAACGCGCTGCTGTATCACGCGCCGCAACTGGCTACGGTACCGCGCGCCGGCATCGTGCATCGCCTGGACAAAGATACGAGCGGGCTGATGGTCGTCGCCAAGACGCCGGAAGCGCAGACCGATCTGGTGCGGCAACTGCAAGCGCGCTCGGTCAAGCGTCACTACCAGGCGCTGCTGCGCGGCGAGGTGGAACGCGGCGGGACGGTCGACGCGCCTGTTGGCCGCCACCCGACGCAGCGCACCAAAATGGCCGTGGTCAAGACCGGCCGCATCGCGCGCACACACTATCGCGTGGTCGAGCGCTTCATCGGCTGCACGCTCGTCGAATGCGCGCTGGAAACCGGGCGGACGCACCAGATTCGCGTACACATGACGTCGATCGGCCATCCGCTGGTCGGCGACCCGGTCTATGGCGGCGGCGCAAGCCGCGTGCCGAAAGGGCCGGATTTCCCTCGCCAGGCGCTGCACGCCAGGCGCCTTGGGCTGGTGCATCCGGCGAGCGGCAAGGCCATGCTCTGGAAGTCGGCGTTGCCCGACGACATGGCCGGGCTGGTCGAAACACTGCGCTCCGAAACCTTCGAGGCGCGCGCGCTGGCCGAAGAAAACGAGTGGGACGAAGACCCCGAAGGCGGGCCGGAAATTATCTACGCCTACGGTGACGGCACCGATGACTTCGACGCCGAAGACGAGTGCGACCAATGAGCGACTAACGAGTGGCGAGCGTGACAAATAGGCGATGAGCGAGCGCTGGATTGTCCCCGGCTGGCCGGCGCCGCCCGGCGTGCGCAGCTTGCTGACGACGCGCTACGGCGGCGTTAGTCAAGGCGTTTACGCCAGCCTCAACCTCGGCGACCACGTCGGCGACGATGCTGCGGCGGTTGCCGAAAACCGGGCGCGCGTTGTCGCGCGGCTGCCCGGCGCGCCGAAATGGCTGAACCAGGTGCACGGCGTCCAGGTGCTCGATGCTGCGGCTATCGATTGCGGGCAGCCACCGCCGGCGGCCGATGCGGCATTTGCCCGGAATGCGGGCATCGTCTGCGCCGTAATGACCGCCGATTGTCTGCCCGCGCTGTTTTGCGATACCGCCGGCACCGTTGTCGCGGCCGTGCACGCCGGCTGGCGCGGCCTGCTGGCCGGGGTTTTGGAGCGGACGGTGGCGGCGATGTGTTGTCCGGGTGAACGGCTGATCGCTTACTTCGGCCCGGCTATCGGCCCGCAGGCCTTCCTGGTAGGGAGCGAAGTGCGGGAGGCCTTCGTCGCCGAACATCACGAGGCGGCGACGGCTTTCAGGCCGGTTGGCGGCGGCGACGGCCGGGGTTCGCCGAAATGGCTGGCCGACCTCGCCGGGCTGGCGCGGCAACGGCTGGCGCGTATCGGTGTCACCGCCGTCTATGGCGGCGACCGCTGCACGTTCGGCGACGCCGAGCGCTTCTTTTCCTACCGTCGCGACGGTGCGACCGGGCGCATGGCGGCGCTGATCTGGCTGGATTAGCGTGCGGCCAACGAGATTCCGAAGGCTGCTGGTGGAGCGGGCTTGCCCGCCCCACCATCCAACGGTTTCAAATCGACCGACTACTAGTCGCCGATCCCCAAACCCCGGATAATCGCTCCTTCATTTCCTGGCGCCCCCCATGTCCACCTTGTCCTGGATTGTCCTGACGAGCCTTGTCGGCGGTGTGCTCAGCGTGCTGGGCGCGGCGGCGATTACCTATCTCATCGGCCCGGCGAGCGTTTCCATCCTCGTCTCGTATGCGATCGGTGCTTTGCTCGGTGCGGTTTTCCTGGAAATCCTACCGCACGCGATGGAGAGCAGCAGCAATGTGCATGGCCTGACGGCGACCATATTGGTCGGTATCCTAGCCTTCTTCGTTCTCGAAAAACTGGTACTCTGGCGGCACTGCCACCACGATCACTGCGAGGCGCACAACGCGCGGCCGCACGCCAACGACCATGGCCGCTCGGGCATGCTGATCCTGATTGGCGACACCTTCCACAACTTTGTCGACGGCGTGCTGATCGCCGCCGCTTTCATCGAAAACACGCAGCTCGGCATCGTCACCGCGCTGGCCATCGTCGCGCACGAAATACCGCAGGAGCTGGGCGATTTTCTGGTGCTCATCCACTCCGGTTACAGCCGCGCGCGCGCGCTGGCTTTCAACCTGCTGTCCAGCCTGGCGACGCTGATCGGCGGACTGCTCGCCTATTTTGCATTGAGCGGCTTGCAGGAATGGGTGCCGACGATGCTCGCGCTGGCGGCGGCGAGCATGATCTACGTCGCCGTCGCCGACCTGATCCCCGGCTTGCACAAGCGCACGGAACTGCGCGCCACCGTGCAGCAAGCGCTATTGATCGGCCTTGGCGTCGCTTCGATCTGGGCCGCCCGCGAGCTGGTTTCCGGCCACGGCGTCTGATCTCCTGCGACGGGCGGGTCTGCCCGCCAGCCACAGGAGCAGGGCGGTCGGCGCCAGGCCGTAAAAAAGGAAGCTGAGGACGCCCGCCACCACGCTGCTTTCGGTGAAGGCGGCGAGCAGCGTGACGTAGAGCCAAGCGATGGCGATGATGTACATCGGCGCATTATCCGGGATTATTCGATCGGAAGGGGATGGGGTCGGCGGGGTTTTGGCGCCGGCCAATGTTGTGCCTGGCGGTACAACCGCTTTCCACCAACCTGCCGGTGCAGGGTAAACTGCCCCCTTATCCAATTGTCAGCCGATCATGGTCAAGCCGCAGAGCTTCAAGTCTTCCCAGAACGATCCCGCCATCGCGCAGCTTCGTGTGCCGCCGCACTCGATCGAGGCCGAGCAGTCGGTGCTCGGAGGGCTGCTGCTGGATAATGCGGCGTTCGACAAAATCGCCGATCTGGTCGGCGAGGGCGATTTTTATCGCTTCGAGCACAAACTTATCTACCGGCAGATTTGTAGGCTGCAGGAGCGCGGCAGGCCGGTCGATGTGGTGACGGTTGCCGAGAGCCTGGATCTGGCGGGCGAAGGCGCCGATACCGGCGGGTTGGCCTATCTCGGCGAGCTGGCGGCGAATACGCCGACGGCGGCGAATATCCGGCGCTACGCCGAAATCGTCCGCGAGCGGGCGGTTTTGCGCCAGCTGGTGACGGCCGGCGACGAGATTGCCGGCAGCGCGCTCAACCCGCTCGGCCGCGACCCGAAGACCTTGCTCGACGAGGCAGAGGCCAAGGTCTTCGCCATCGCCGAGGGCGGTTTCCGCCACCAGTCGGGCTTCCAGCACATTAACCCGCTGCTCACGCAGGTGGTCGAACGCATCCAGGAGCTGCACGACCGCGACAATCCGTCGGATATCACCGGCGTGCCGACCGGCTACCACGATCTCGACAGCAAGACCTCCGGGCTGCAACCGGGCGATCTGCTGATCGTCGCCGGGCGCCCGTCGATGGGCAAAACCTCGTTTGCGCTGAACATGGCCGAGCATGTGGCGATCGAAGTCGGCCTCCCGGTCGCCGTGTTTTCGATGGAAATGGGCGGCGCGCAACTGGCGATGCGCATGCTCTCGTCGGTCGGCCGCCTCGACGCGCACCGCGTGCGCACCGGACGCCTGAACGACGACGAGTGGTCGCGCCTCTCCTACGCGCTGGGCAAGATGCACGAGGCGCCGATCTATATCGATGAAACGCCGGCGCTCAACCCCATCGACCTGCGCGCCCGGGCGCGCCGCCTGCACCGGCAATGCGGCAAGCTCGGCCTGGTCGTCATCGACTACCTGCAACTGATGTCGTCGACCGGGCATGGCGAAAACCGGGCGACCGAAATTTCCGAGATTTCGCGTTCGTTGAAAAGTCTGGCCAAGGAGCTTAACGTCCCGGTGATGGCGCTCTCGCAGCTCAACCGCTCGCTCGAACAGCGGCCGAACAAACGCCCGGTGATGTCCGACCTGCGCGAATCCGGCGCCATCGAACAGGACGCCGACGTCATCATGTTCATCTACCGCGACGAAGTGTACAACCCGGATACGCCGGACAAGGGCAGCGCCGAAATCATCATCGGCAAACAGCGTAACGGCCCGATCGGCATGGTGCGCCTGACCTTCATGGGCGAATACACGCGCTTCGAGAACTTCGCCAACCCCGGGGCGTACTGACTGTGTTGGGGTGGTTTACTTGCCCGGAGCTACCGGCGCAAACCGCGCGGTTTCACCGTGCTGCCGGCCGGCGCGCGCCACGCCAAGTACGTTTCGGGGCGCAAATCCGGCGTGCCGGATCGCCGGTGGCAGCGGCAACTCGTGACCTGCGGTTGCTTCAAGCATCCGATGCGGTGACTTCTGAGTACCTGATGTTACGCAGCAGCTCGGAACAACTGAAGCTGTTCATAGGCGGATCGAGAGGCGTTGATGAGTAGCTTGCGACAAAGCGCGAAGGGGTTGAGCTTGTTGGAGAGGCTCAAACATTCGAGTTTGAAAGCAGCGACAATGGCCATGAAGACGTGG
>JACQYA010000064.1 GCA_016208425.1 Betaproteobacteria bacterium | reverse complement strand
CTGACGCCTTTCTCTACGGTTCGTTGCGCCATCTCGCGCCGGCAAGATGGCTTCACCACTTTTTTTGCGGGGCCTCCTGGACGATCTCGGCCTTGAGGCGTTCTTCGGCATACATCTTCTTGAGCCGCCGGTTCTCGTCTTCGAGTTCCTTGAGGCGCGCCATCAGCGAAGCGTCCATGCCGCCGAACTTGCTGCGCCATTTGTAAAACGTGGCCGAACTGATGCCGTGTTCCCGGCACAGTTCCGGGATCGGGCTGCCACCTTCTGCTTGCTTGAGTACGGCAATGATCTGGCTGTCTGAAAAGCGTGACGTCTTCATGTAAAATTTCCTCGGGCTACTGTGGAGAAAATTCTACTTTTAACTGCCGCTAATTCCCGGGGGGATTACCATATGCCGGTAGAGTTCCGCCATCCGGCCGGCCAAAGTTTCGTCCAGCCACTCGTTCGCGGTGTCGCGCGCGTCGCGCGCCAGCCGCCGGCGCAAGGCGTCGTCGCGCAGGAGCGCCAGCAGATCGGCGGCGAAAGCCGCCGGATCGTCCGGCGGCACCAGCGCGCCGCGCCGCGCGCCGAGAATGTCGAGGGTTCCCATCGCCGCCAGCGCCACCACCGGCAGCCCGGCCGCCATTGCTTCGAGCAGCACCAGCCCCTGCGTTTCCGTGCGCGACGCAAAGACGAAGACATCGGCGGCGGCATAACACTCGGGGAGTTCGCGGCCACGGTCGAGATAGCCGAGAAAGCGAACGTTCGCCGCCAGGCCGCGAGCGGCCACCGCCGCGCGCAAGGCGGCCAGCGCCGGCCCCTCGCCGGCAACCAGCAGCAGCAGATCGGGCAAGGACGCGCGCGCCAGATCAGCCACGTCGAGCAGAAAACCGATGTTTTTTTCGTGCGCGACGCGGCCGACAAAAAGTGCTACTGGCCGTGCCGGGTCGATGCCGTAGCGCGCGCGAAAGGCGTCGCGCCCGGCGCTGGCGCGCGGGTTGAGGCGGTGCGCGGGAACTCCGGTCGGCCGGACGTGCAGCGGAGCGGTGACCCCGTAGCCGGCCAGCCGCTGGCGCACGGCTTGCGACGGAACGATCACCGCGTCGAGCGCGTTGCACTGCGCGCGCGAGAAACGGCGCGCCATGCCGCGCAACCAGCCGGCCGGAACAAACGGCGCGTAATGCTGCAAATATTCCTCGAACAGCGTGTGGTAGGTGGCGATCACCGGTATGCCGGCGCCGCTTGCCGCGCGGTGGCCGGCATAGTGCGCGAGGAACGGCGTCTGTATGTGGACGAGGTCGCAACCGCGCGCCACCTCGGCCGCTACCGCCTCACGCAAGGCGCTCCGGCGCATCAGCCGATCCTCGGGATCGCGCGGCACGGGGCGCGACGGCACGCGGCTGATCCACGGCTCGCCGCACGCGCCGCCGTAATCGGGCGCCACCAGGCGGACTTCGACGCCATGGCCGGCCAGTGTCCGGCGACAGGTCTGGATCGCCGTGGACACGCCGTTGACGCGCGGAAAATAGACATCCGATACCATCAGCACACGCATTCGTTCTCCCCCTTCTCAACTATTTCCTGCGGTAGCGGGAGGCTCCCGGCACTCCCCCAGGCGATCAGTTCCAGCGCCCCGTCGGCGTGCTCGACAATCGCCGTACAGCTATCGACCCAGTCGCCGCAGTTGACGTAAGTGAGTCCACCGGCAACGCGGATCGCGGCGCAATGGATATGGCCGCAGACGATGCCGTCGAGGCCGCGCTGGCGGGCGCTGTGCAGCGCCGAGTCCTCGAAGTCGAAGACGAATTGCAGCGCTTTCTTGACCCGGCGCTTGGCGTAGCCGGCAAGCGACCAGTATCCGGAAATACCGAGCCGGCGGCGCGCGTAGGACAGGACACCGTTGAGCCGCACGAGCAGCTCGTAGGCCGCGTCGCCGAGCACCGCCACCCAGCGGTGATGGCGCGTGATCTGGTCGAACTCGTCGCCGTGCAGGAGCAGAAACCGGCGGCCGTCGGCGAGTTCGTGCACATGCTCGGCAAGCACCTCGATGTCGCCGAAGGCGATCCCGGCGTATTCGCGCAACGCCTCGTCGTGGTTGCCGGGAACGAACACCACCCGTTCGCCGCGCCGCGCCCGGCGCAGCATCTTCTGCACGAAGGTGTTCTGTTCCGGCGTCCAGTGGATGCCCCGGCTCATCGCCCAGAAATCGACGATGTCGCCGATCAGGAAGACGTTTTCCGCTTCGTACTCGCGCAGGAAGTCGTTCAGGCGGGCGGCCTGACAGGCGCGGGTGCCAAGATGAATGTCGGACAGGAAGATGGAGCGCACCGCAGGCATCGGCTCATCGTGCCGCGCTTGTGTGACGGGCCGATGAAGGCGACGGCGCGTCACGCGCGCGTCACGCAATCTTCAAAAAGCCGTCATCTTCCGCCCATAAGCTGGCCTCACTTAATGTAACGATAAAAAGGAGAGCGCGTTATGGAAAGCATCCGCCGCGAAGCCGGCAGCGAAGCCGGCAACACTCGTCGCCCACGCAACCGCCTGTCCGTGGGACTGGCCCGCACCGACAACGACATCACGGAAGCCAAGAGATTGCGCTACCGGGTATTTGCCGACGAGCTTGGCGCGCGCATCGAAACTCGCGTCGCCGGCGTCGATCACGATATTTTCGACCCCTACTGCGATCACCTGATCGCCCGCGACGAAGAGAGCGGGGAGGTCGTCGGCACCTACCGCATCCTGGCGCCCGACGCCGCCAAGCAGATCGGCAGCTACTACTCGGAACAGGAATTCGACCTCTGGCGGCTGCACCACCTGCGCCCGCGTCTGGTCGAAGTCGGCCGCTCGTGTGTGCACCCCGACTATCGCACCGGCGCGACAATCACGCTGCTCTGGGCCGGGCTGGCGGATTACATGACGAAAGGAAACTACGACACGCTGATCGGCTGCGCGTCGATCAGCATCGCCGACGGCGGCCATTCGGCGGCGTCGCTCTACAGCGGCCTGGGGCAGCACATGTGCCCGCTGGAGTACCGGGTGTTCCCCCGCAACCCGCTGCCGCTGGCCGCGCTACGCCAGGATCTGCCGGCCGAGATGCCGCCGCTGGTCAAGGGCTATCTGCGCGTTGGCGCCTGGGTATGCGGCGAACCGGCGTGGGATCCGGATTTCAATACCGCCGACCTGCTCGTGCTGCTGCCGATGGCGCGCATGAATCCAAGGTATGTAAAGCACTTTATCGGGAACAAGGCTTGATCGCTGCGCCACCTATCGGCAAGCACCCTCTGTAAGAGCGAGGGATGCTCCACCGCCGCATCGCGGCCTGCTAGGCCGCTCCAGGGGCGGTTGGATTATTTACCCGCCGCCCGCCAGATCGGCCGACATCACGGCGCGCAGGATGGTCTGCGTTTCGCCTTCGCGCACCCGGTTGGTGAACCACCAGAGACTGCCTTTCTTGATCGACCAGGCGTCTTCGCCGCCGGCCAGCAAGAGCGCGGCGAGCCGGCCCAGCGCCGGCTGATGGCCGACGAGGAGCACCGCGCCATGACGCTTGCCCGTGCCGTCCGGCCAGCCGGCGGCGGCGAGCAAATCGCTCGCCGCCGCCTTCGGGCCGAGCCGCGCCTCGATCTCGCAGGGCAAATCTAGCGCTTTGGCGGTTTGTCGGGCGTACAGCGCGGGGCTGGACAGCACGCGCAGATGTTTCGGCGCTTCTGCCCGGATCCAGCGCGCCATGCTCTTCGCCTGCTTTTCGCCGCGCACGGTCAGCGCGCGGCGCAATTCGTGGCGGTCGTCGCCCTGCTCCGCCTCGTCCGCGTGGCGCCACAGGAGGAGGTCGGTCATCGCGTTCAGCCGAAGCGCCCGGTGATGTATTCCTCGGTCAACTTCGACGATGGATTGGTGAAAATCTTGTTGGTGTTGTCGAACTCGACGACCTCGCCCAGATACATGAAGGCGGTGTAGTCCGAAACGCGCGCCGCCTGCTGCATGTTATGGGTGACGATGAGGATGGTGACCTTTTCCTTCAATTCATGGATCAGCTCCTCGATCCGGCTGGTGGCGATCGGGTCGAGCGCCGAGGTCGGCTCGTCGAACAACAATATTTCCGGGTCGGTGGCCAGCGCGCGGGCGATGCACAGGCGTTGCTGCTGGCCGCCGGAAAGATTGAACGCGAGATCGTTCAGGCGATCCTTGGCCTCATTCCACAACGCCGCGTTACGCAAGGCTTCCTCGACCTTTTCGTCGATGATCTTGCGATTGCGCTCGCCGCGCACGCGCAGGCCGTAGGCGACGTTCTCGTAGATCGACTTGGGAAACGGGTTGGGCTTCTGGAACACCATCGAGATGCGCATGCGCACCTCGATCGGGTCTACATGCGGGCCGATGATGTTCACGCCGTCGGGGTTGAGCAAAATCTGCCCCTCGTAACGCATGTTCGGGTAGAGGTCGTGCATGCGGTTGAAACAGCGCAGGAAGGTCGATTTGCCGCAGCCCGACGGGCCGATCAGCGCCGTCACCTTGTTTTGCTCGACCGGGAAGTCGATGTTTTTCAGTGCCTGATAGTCGCCGTAATAGAAGTTCAGCGCGCTGGCCTGGGCTTTCAGTTTAGTGTTTGAAACGGTGGTCACGATGGTTTCCTTGGTCGAAAGTCATATTCCGATTCGCTATGGAACCGAGACGCGAAGACAAGCCGCAGTCAGTGCTGTAGCACGGCAAGGCGAGGTCAATACCTCGACAAAGCGTCCGGTTCCATGGCGAATTGGAATTACCACTTGATGCGCTTGCGGAAGTGATAGCGTATCCAGATGGCGACGGCGTTCATGGTCAGGGTCATGACCAGCAGCACCAGTCCGGCGGCGGCGGCGTTGGCCTGGAAATCCGCTTCCGGCCGCGACACCCAGTTGAACATCTGGATCGGCATCACGGTAAACGGCGCACTCAGCCATTCAACGTTAAGGAATGGCGCTTCGCTCTGAAACGGCGACTGCGGCAAAAAGGCGATGAAGGTCAGCGCGCCGATGGTAATGATGGGCGCCGTTTCGCCGATGGCGCGGGCCAGCCCGATAATCACGCCGGTCATGATGCCGGGCAGCGAGTAGGGCAGGATGTGGTGCGACACCATCTGCCACTTGGTCGCCCCGCAGGCGTAAGCCGCCTCGCGGATGATCTGCGGGATGGTGCGGATCGCTTCGCGCGTGGCGACGATGACCACCGGCAGGATGAGCAAGGCCAGCGTCAGCCCGGCCGCCGCGATGCTCTGGCCGAGACCGAACTGGTAAACGAAGAGGCCGAGCGCGAGCAGGCCGTAGATGATCGACGGCACGCCGGCAAGATTGGTGACGTTGATCTCGATGATGTCGGTCAGCAGGTTCTTCGCCGCGTATTCTTCGAGATAGATGCCGGCGCCGACGCCGAGCGGGACGGCAACCAGCGCCGTGACCAGCATGACCAGCGTGGTGCCGACCCAGGCCGAAAGAATGCCGGCGTTGGCCGCCCGCCGCGACGGAAAACTGGTGAAGAAATCGTAGGACAGATGCGCGGCGCCGTTTTTCAGCATCTCGCCGAGCAGCGTCGCAAACACCAGCAGCGCGCCGATCAGCGCGACCAGGCCGAGCACGCCGAACGCGCGATCCCAAGCCTTGTGGCGGGCGATGATGCGGCGCGTTTCTTCCAATTGCAGAACGGCGGGCAAATCTCTGGTTTTGGCGGACATGTTCAGTAAGCCTCGCGGAAGCGCTTGCGCAGGACATGGCCGAGGATGTTGAAGAGCAGCGTCATCAGCATCAGGGTCAGGCCGGCGGCAAAAATCGTCTGGTAGCCGACGGAGCCGTGCGGCAGGTCGCCGAGCGCAACCTGGACGATGTAGGCGGTGATCGTCGCCGCCGGCTCGGCCGGGTTGAAGGTCAGGTTCGGCTGCATGCCGGCGGCGATGGCGACGACCATCGTTTCGCCGACCGCGCGCGAAATGCCGAGGATGTACGACGAGGCCAGCCCCGACATGGCGGCCGGCGTGACGACGAAAAGCGCCGTTTGCAGGCGCGTCGCGCCCATCGCATAGGAGCCTTCGCGCATATGCATCGGCACCGCGCGCATCGCGTCTTCGGACAGCGAGCTGATGTAGGGAACGATCATAATGCCCATCACCAGGCCGGCCGACAGCATGTTGAAACCGGGCAGCTCAGGGAAAATCTGCTGCAACAACGGCGTCACGAAAAGCAGCGCGAAGTAGCCGTAGATGATCGTCGGGATGCCGCCGAGCAATTCGAGAAAAGGCTTGGCGATCTCGCGCAGCCGGAACGGGGCGAATTCGGAAAGATAGATAGCGAGCACGGTGCCGAGCGGAATCGCTACCAGCAGCGCGACCAGCGTCGTGGTCAGCGTCCCCGCCAGCAAGGACATGATGCCGAAATGCGCGTCGTCGAACAGCGGCGTCCATTGCGTATCGGTCAGAAAATCCCAGATCGGGACATGCTCGAAAAAGACGACCGACTCCCAGAGCAGAATCGCAACGATGGCCAGCGTCGTAAACACCGAGACCAGGGCGGCGAACAGCAACAGCCCCTCGATGCCACGCTCGATAAGGCGGCGGCGTAGGTTCATCGACTTCGCCAAACGGTTTTTTGCGACAGGGTTCATGGCTGGGCTAATAAATGACAACTTGATTCAGAAGGTTTTGCTGGAGCGGCTCTGCCCGCGAACATCTTTCGCGGGCAGAGCCGCGCTCCCACATCCGCCTGCTTCTTCGATCAGAGCTTGGCTTCGCGCTTCATCAGATCCTCGATCTTCAGGCCGACTTCGTTTTCGCCACCGAACACGGTGCCGATTTTCTTCTTCGCAACATGCTCCAGATTGCCCGTGTAAACCTTGGCTGGCAGCGGGATGTACTTGACTTCCTTGACCAGCTTGGGGGCGTCCTTCATGTAGAACTCGACGAACTCCTTGACTTCAGGCTTCTCCATCGATTTCTGGTTGACGTAAATGAAGATCGGGCGCGACAGCGGCGAATAGGTGCCGTTATCGACGTTCTCCGGCGTCGGCATCACCGGCCCCTTGCCGCCGTCGATACCGACCGCTTTCAGCTTCTTCTGGTTTTCGATGTAGTAGGCAAAACCGAAGTAACCGAGCGATCCCTTGTCGCTGGAAATGCCCTGGACCAGAACGTTGTCGTCTTCCGAGGCGGTGAAGTCGCCACGGCTGGACTTGGACTTGCCGACGATGGCTTCGGTGAAATAGTCGAAGGTGCCGGAATCCGCGCCCGGCCCGTAGAGCTTGAGCGGCAGATCAGGATACGCCGGATTGACTTCCTTCCAGTTGGTAAGCTTGCCCTGCGCGGCCGGTTCCCAAATCTTCTTCAGCTCGGCAACGGTCAGGTTCTTGATGAAGGCGTTTTGCGAATGCACCATCACGGTCAGCGCGTCGTAAGCCACTGGCATTTCATAGTAGGTGATGCCGGCCAGTGCGCAAGCTTCCATTTCCTTCTTGGTGATCGGCCGCGAGGCGTCGGAAATATCGATCTCGCCGCGACAGAACTTCTTGAAACCACCACCGGTTCCGGAAATACCGACCGTCACATTGACCGCGCCTTTTTTGGCCTTCTGGAACTCCTCGGCGACCGCCTCGGTGATGGGATAAACCGTGCTCGAACCGTCGATCTTGATTAGCGCAGTCGCCGCGTTGGCGGCCAGCGGGCTGCAAGCAAGCGTGGCGACGATGGCGGCGGAAATGCCGGAAAATGCGAAAAGCGAACGACTCATGACTTGCTCCTTTAAGGATGAAGTGGCAAACAACGGCCGGATTGTCGCAACGTTTTGTGACGCTTCGATGACGGCCGCCGGAGGAGCGACGGAGCACTACCAGGCTCAAGCGTCGTTTCGCCTCAGCTCGAAACAAATCTCCCCGGCAAGATTGCTCGCCAGCTGGAGGCGGTAGCCCGCCCCCACGGCCTGCCGCGCGGCCTGATACAGCCCGATGCCCAAGCCGTTTTCCGACGCTACCGGCGCGCGCAGCAGGTCGGCGAGCAACTCGTCGGCCAGCGGACTCCCGTCGTCGCACACGCGAAGCATCGAAGCATCGGACGACAAGGCCACGCTGATTTTCAGAGCGGACTCGCCTTGTCGTTTGGCCAACGCATTCTGCAAGAGGTTATCGACCACGCTGTCGAACAGCGCTGTCGGCAAAGTGGCCGACGTTTCGAACGACGGATTCCCGAATTCATGGAGTTCATAGAATTCGACCGCATCGTTCGCGTAGCGCTGTTGCAGGACTGCCCACCACACCTCCACCGATTCCACCTCGCCGTTCTCGCCCTGCGGCTTCTGCAGCTTGCCCATCGTCTGCTGCAAACGCTGGGTAATTTGCAGCAACTGCCGCTGGAACAAGCGATCGACTCGCCCGGCATCTTCCGCGCTCGTCGTCTGCGCCAGATAGCACAGATTGTTCAACGACTGCAGCAGGTTTTTGACATCGTGCGTTAGCCGCGCGCCGGTTTCATACACCGCCCGCAGATAGCTCACCTGCTGCAACTCCCGCTCGCGCTGCTTGGCCAGGTAATATTCGTTCACCAGGCCGACCAGCAACTGGAAATGCCAGGCCAGCGCCGGACTCAAGGGGTGTCGCGTAAATAGGGTCAGGCAAAGAGGTTGCGCAGGAAATTCCTGTGCATAACGCGCCGGCTCGCCAAAACCTCCGCTCCGGGTCTCGGCAATCCAGCTCCCGCCCTCGACCCACGGCAGTTGCCGCAAATCCTCCAGCGCCCTGGCCAGAAAAAGCTCAGGGGCGGCCTCGCCACCGGAATGGACGGCCAGGCGATGCAACCACTGCTCGAAAGGCAAACCCAGCGTCAGCAAATAGCGCGAGAAAAACACCCCCATGCCGCTGAAACCGGGCTGCGGATTCCACGCCCAGGCGATCAGAAACAACATGAAGGCCAGCGAGATCAGCGTCTTGAACACGGCCTCGATATACGCCGTCTGGCGCAGCAGCATGAAGGCCAGCGCGCCGAGCACGAGCACGGCGATCAGCAGGAAGAGAAACAGGCTGTAGAAGAAATCGACCACCCCAGGATTCGCCGCCTCGCCGGCGTTTGGCGGCCGCGCGCCCGGCGTCTCGCCGGGCAGCAACACCATCAGCGCGAACAGTAGCGGCATGCCCCAGGCAAACTCCTTGTCGAGCGACGGCCCGACCAGCGCCGCATCCGGCACCACCTTGGGCACCAGCCAGACGAGCAGGGTGGCGAGCAGGTAGGCAAAGGCGAGGAGATAGAAAACCCGTGTCGGCCGATGCTCGACGAACATCACCCGCCCGCCGACCAGCGACGCCAGCGCCGCCGACCAAATAATGAGCAACCACCAGCCAAACAGCCACGCGCCCCCGGCGAGGATCAGCCCGATCAACGCCAGTGCGCGGACATCGAGCTTCGCCTCGGCGTCGACGAAGGGCTGCCAGAGAAAAAATAGCCCGACATGCGCCACCCACAGGATCAGTCCGAGCGGGTTATGCGCGCCGGCCAGCAATACCAGGTGGAAAATCGCCAGCAGCGCGACCAGCAGCCAGCGATGCTGCCCGCGCAGCGCGCTCCCCATTTGGCGGAACCCGCTCATGCGCGGGCGCCCCGCAACGCGCGAAAACAGGCAATTCCCGACAGAACTGTCGAAAGCCGGACACTTTGCCGCCCAGAACAGGCAAAATCGCCCAAAAACCATCGGCACGAAACTTGCGTCTTACGATCCGTCACTATTGTCCTTGAGGGGAGATCGAAATGAAGAAGCAACAATCGGGTTTCACACTGGTAGAAATTGCCATTGTACTCGTCATCATCGGCCTGCTGCTCGGCGGCGTGCTGAAGGGGCAGGAACTGATTACGCAGGCGAAAATATCGAACATCACCAACGACATCAACAGCTATATCTCGGCCATCTACTCCTATCAGGATCGCTACAGGGCTTTGCCGGGGGACGATAGGGCCGCAACGCGCTGGCCGTTGATCACCGCTGCCGGCGACGGTAATAATTCGGTGGGCGGCGCTTACGAATCCACCACGAATACCGACGAGTCACGCCTGTTCTGGGCCGAGCTGCGGCTCGCCGGTTTCATCCACGGCGCCGTGGATACGCTTCCCAACGCTGTTGTTCAGCCGGTCAGCGCATCCGGCGGCATCATCGGTGTCCAGCAAAATCCGGCTCCGTTGGGACTGGGTCTGATGTCGGTATGCGCCGGAAGCCTCCCCGCAAAAATCGCCCAAGCCATCGACGCCAAGCTGGACGACGGCAACGCGATGACCGGTACGGTGCGGTCACTGCTTCAAACGGCTGTGCCGATGGCCGTTACCGCCACAGCGCCCACCGTCGACTATGTCGATCTCCCCGTTAATCTCTACGTCCTGTGCAGGAGCATTTGACGGCGGATACCCCGGCGCCGAAAAGCCTGCTTCGGCAGGCTTTTTTTCGCCCGAACATCACATTGCGCCCTACCTGACCGCCAGCCTCCACAACGACGTCACCTCGGCGGCACGCGCCAGATGCAGCGGATCATCAACATCGGTAGCGCGCGGATGTTGCGGCCTGATGTCGATTTTTCCGGCGACCTTCAGCCCCGCCGCATCGACGAGCGCGAGCAGTTCGGTGCGCGCGCGCAAACCGAGGTGCTCGGCGAGATCCGAGAGCAGCAACCAGCCCTCGCCGCCCGGCTCCAGGTGTGCCGCCAGGCCGCCGAGGAAGCCGCGCAGCATGCGGCTGCCGGGGTCGTAGACCGCGGTTTCGAGCGGCGAACTGGGCCGCGCCGGCACCCACGGCGGGTTGCAGACGATCAGTGGCGCCCGCCCGTGCGGAAAGAGGTCGGCGTATACGATCTCCACCCGGGCGCCGAAACCGAGCCGGGCGATGTTTTCCCGGGCGCAAGCCAGCGCGCGCGCGTCCTGGTCGGTGGCGACGACACGCTCGACGCCCCGGCGCGCCAGCACGGCGGCCAGCACGCCGGTGCCGGTACCGATGTCGAAGGCCAGCGCCGGGATCGCGGAAGTTGCAGAATTCTCGGCATTCGCGAACGGCGCGTCGGCGACCAGGCCTACGTACTCGCCGCGCACCGGCGAAAAGACGCCGTAATGCGGGTGGATGCGGAAAATATCGCCTCCGGGCACCGGAAGCGCTACGCCCTTCTTGCGCCACTCGTGCGCGCCGATCACACCGAGCAGCTCGCGCAACGAGGTGACGAAAGGGCCGTCCGCCGGCCCGTAGGCTTCGGCGCAAGCTGGCCCAACCTCCGGCGCGCGCCGCAAATCGAGGCGGTAATCGTCGCCGAATTGCAGCAGCAACATGCCGAGTGTTCTGGCGCGCTGCGCTTGCGCCTGACGGTGCAGGTGAAAAGCGGCGCCGGGTGGAAAAGGAAAAGCCGGCGCCGCCTTGTGCGGTTGGCGCGGTTTGCGCCCGATGCGCCGCGCCATCGCTTGCAGCAACTGCCGCGCGTTCTGGAAATCGCCGCGCCAAAGCAGCGCCGTCCCCTCGCAGGCCAGACGGTAGGCTGCGTCGGCGGTGATGCGGTCGTCGGCAACGAGGACATTCTTCGGCGGCGCAACCCCGCCCTCCGAACGCCAGCGGGTCGAACGCGCCTCGCCCCCCTCGCTCCAGCCGAAAGCTACTGGCGTATCCGGCATCGGTGGGCGGCGACCAGACAACAAATCAGACGATGATCGTCTGCGCCTCGCCGTCGCCGCGCGTTTCTATGCGGCCGATCTCGACCGCTGATTCGCCGGCCGCGCGCAAGAGTTGCAACGCCTGGTAGGCATGCTCGCGGGCGACGACAACGACCATGCCGATGCCGCAGTTGAAGACGCGGTGCATCTCGCCGCCGGCCACGTTGCCTTCGGCCTGCAACCAGTCGAAAAGTTTGGGGCGCTGCCATTTGGACGGGTCGATAACGGCCTTGACCGCATCCGGCAGCACGCGCGGCACGTTTTCGGTCAGCCCGCCGCCGGTGATGTGCGCCATGCCTTTGACCGGCATCGCCTGCATCAGCGCGAGCAGCGGTTTTACGTAGATGCGCGTCGGCGCCATGATCGCGTCGGCCAGCGTGCGCTGATTGGCGCCCTCAGCAACGATAGGGTCGAAGGGGGCGGCCAGATCGGGCCGGGAGCGGGCGATGATCTTGCGCACCAGCGAGTAGCCGTTGGAGTGTGCGCCGGAAGACGGCAGCCCGAGCACAACGTCGCCGGGGGCGATGGCGGCGCCGTCGATGATCGCCGACTTCTCGACGACGCCGACGGCGAAGCCGGCCAGATCGTATTCGCCGTCCGGGTACATGCCGGGCATCTCGGCCGTCTCGCCGCCGATCAGCGCGCAGCCAGCGTATTCGCAGCCTTGGGCGATGCCCTTGACGACGCTGGCTGCGATGTCGACATCGAGTTTGCCGCAAGCGAAATAGTCGAGGAAAAAGAGCGGCTCGGCGCCCTGCACCAAAATATCGTTCACGCTCATCGCGACAAGATCGATGCCGACCGTGTCGTGGCGGCCCAGCTCGAACGCCAGCTTGAGCTTGGTGCCGACGCCGTCGGTGCCGGAAACGAGCACCGGCTCGCGGTATCTTTTCGGCACCTCGAAGAGCGCCCCGAAACCGCCGATACCGCCCAGCACGCCTTCGCGCAAGGTCTTTTTGGCCAGCGGTTTGATGCGCTCGACGAGCGCATCTCCGGCGTCGATATCGACGCCGGCGTCACGGTAGGAGAGAGATTCCTGGGTCATCTTGGTGGTCGTCCCGAGCACATCCGGCGAACGATGCGTAGTGGTAAAATGCGTCGCCTGATCGATTGGTTTCGCCGGTTTCGGCGAAACCCGGATTTTATCCGAAATGCCCGTCTCGCGGGTTTGCTCGCGGGCCCGTGTCAGATACGTGCCAGTTTCACCGGTTTACCCCCTCGCCCCTTCACCGCCCCGATGCGCCAACTAATCCTCGACCTGATGCCGGAAGACGCGCCCAGCTTCGACAATTTCGTCGTTGGCGGCAACAGCGAGGCTCTGACCGGGCTGGCTGCCTGGCTGGCGCCGGACAACCGCGAACCCGCGCTCTTTCTGTGGGGCGAGCCGGGCGCCGGCAAAACGCATTTGCTGCGCGCTAGCCCGGGCGCGTATATCGACGGCGCGGCCGACCCGGATCTGGCAGGCCTGGGCGAAGAAACGGGTGTGCAGGCGGTCGACGAGGTCGAGGCGTTGAGCGAAAGCGGCCAGATCGCGCTGTTCAACCGGTTCAACCGCCTGCGCGGCAAAGGCGGGCGCCTGCTCGTCGCGGCTCGCCTGCCGCCCTTGCAGCTCGAACTGCGCGAGGATCTGCGCACGCGCCTCGGTTCGGGATTGATCTACCGCGTGCAGCCGTTGACCGGGGTCGAGCAAATCACGGCGCTCGCCGCGCAAGCCGAGGCGCGCGGCCTGCGCTTGCCCCCCGGCGCGCTCGACTACCTGCTCGCGCGCGCGCCGCGCGACATGCGCAGCCTCGCCGCGCTGCTCGTCGCGCTCGACCGTTTCTCGCTGGAACACAAACGGGCGTTCACCCTGCCGCTATTGCGCGAGGTGTTACAAGCGCCACCAAAAACATAAACCCGTCCACACGAAAGAATAAAACTATGCAACTCGCCTTGTTTGACTTGGACAACACGCTGCTCGCCGGCGACAGCGATTTCGAGTGGGCGCAGTTTCTGATCGCCAAAGGCGTTCTCGACCGCGAACTGCACGATGCTAAAAACCGCGAATTTTTCGAGCAGTACAAAGCGGGGACTCTCGACATCGACAAATTTCTCGACTTCCAGTTGCAGCCGCTGACGCGCTATCCGCGCGGCCAGCTCGACGCCTGGCACAAGGAGTTCATGTCCGCCCACATCCTGCCGATCATCGGCGGCAAGGCGCGCGCGCTAGTTGACCGGCACGCCGGCAGCGGCGCGCTGTGCGCGCTGGTAACGGCGACCAACAGCTTCGTCACCGGGCCGATCGCCCGCGAACTCGGTATCCATCATCTGATCGCCACGATTCCCGCCCAGGAAAATGGGCGCTTTACCGGCCGGCCGCGCGGTACGCCTTCCTTTCGCGGGGGCAAAATCACCCGCGTCGAAAGCTGGCTGGAAAGCTTGGGGCTATGGTGGAACTGTTTCGAGCGAAGCTGGTTTTACAGCGACTCGCTGAACGATCTGCCGCTTATGTCGAAGGTCAGCGACCCGGTGGCGGTCGACCCCGACGACACGTTGCGCGCGCACGCGCAACAGGCGGGCTGGCCGGTGACGAGCCTGCGCGATTGAATGATTGGGTGCCGCTTCAAAAAGCGATCGGCTATCATGGCATTTCCTTGCTGTACCGCAACATGAGCATGATCGGAAAGCCGTCTCGAATTTTGTCGCCCCGGCCCGGGAACGACGGGTTTCAAGACAGTGGGTTGAAGACACTTTAAAAGAAATGATGATCCGCAAATTCATATCCCGCGTCCTCGGGCGCAAAGTCAACGGCAACCACGGCGAAGCTGCCGTGATTGCCGTGAGCAAACACGGCGTGCGCCGCGACGACATCAGCGGCGGCAGCCGGCGCACGGTCGAAACGCTGCAGGAACACGGCTACCAGGCCTATGTGGTCGGCGGCGCGGTGCGCGATCTGCTGGCCGGCTTCACGCCCAAGGATTACGACGTGGCGACCAACGCGACGCCCGAGCAGGTGCGCCATTGCTTCCGCCGCTCGCGCATCATCGGCCGCCGCTTCCAGATCGTGCATGTGATGATGGGTTCGGAAACCGTGGAGGTCGCGACCTTTCGCGGCCACCACGGCGAGCCGGGGCACCACGGCGGCAACAAGGCGCACACCGACGACCAGGGCCGCGTGCTGCGCGACAACGTTTTCGGCAGCCAGAAGGACGATGCGGCGCGGCGCGATTTCACGGTCAACGCGCTGTACTACGACCCGGTCTCCGAGACGATCATCGACTATCACAACGGCGTGGCAGACCTGAAGCAAAAAACCCTGCGCATGATCGGCGAGCCGGCCACCCGTTACCGCGAAGACCCGGTGCGCATGCTGCGCGCCGTGCGCCTGGCCGCCAAGCTCGGTCTGGCGATAGCCCCGGCCACCGGACGGCCGATCCGCGAGATGGCCGACCTCATCGGCAACGTCCCGCCCTCGCGCCTGTTCGACGAAATGCTCAAGCTGCTGACCTCCGGCTATGCCGTGAAGTGTGTGCGGCAGTTGCGGGGCGAAGGGCTGCACCACGGCCTGCTGCCGCTGCTCGACGTGATCCTCGAACAGCCGCTCGGCGAGCGCTTCGTGATGCTGGCGCTGGAGAAGACCGACCGCCGCGCGCACGACGGCAAACCGATTTCGCCCGGATTTTTGTTTGCCACCCTGCTCTGGCACGAAGTGCTGACCAAGTGGGAAGCGATCAAGGCGGCCGGCGAACGCGCCATTCCCGCCCTCTTCCTGGCGATGGACGAAGTGCTTGACGTGCAGGGCGAGAAACTCGCCATCACGCGCCGCATCGCCGCCGACATCAAAGACATCTGGGCCTTGCAGCCGCGCTTCGAACAGCGCTCGGGGAAGCGTCCCTACGCCGTGCTCGAACAGGAGCGCTTCAAGGCCGGCTACGATTTTTTGCTGCTGCGCGCCGAATCGGGCGAGGTTCCCGGCGAAATCGGCGAATGGTGGACGCGCTTCCTGAACGGCGACAACGACGCGCGCGCCGCGCTGCTGCTGCCGCAGGCGCCGGGCGAGGCGAAGAAACGCAGGCGCCGCAGAAAGCCGTCCGGCGGCCGGCCAGATTAGATTTCGGCATGACGCCCGCTGCCCGGCATCGCGCCTTTGTCGCGCTGGGCGCCAACCTGGCCGATCCGGTGGCGCAGGTGCGCGCTGCCGCGAGCGCGCTCGCCGGCCTGCCGCAAACCGAGGTGGTGCGCGTTTCGTCCCTGTACCGCACGGCGCCGGTCGGCATTTGCGGCCAACCGGATTTCATCAACGCCGTCGCCGGGCTGGAAACCGCGCTCGCGGCCCGCGAGCTGCTCGCCGCGCTGTTCGCGGTCGAAGCCCGCTTTGGCCGCCGCCGTGACTTTCACCAGGCGCCGCGCACGCTGGATCTCGATTTGCTGCTCTTCGACGAACAGACGATAGACGGCGAATCGCTCGTCGTGCCGCACCCGCGCATGCATCTGCGCGCTTTCGTCATCATCCCCCTGCTGGAAATCGCACCGGGCTGCCGCATTCCCGGCCGCGGCCGCGCCAGCGCCTGGGCGCCGGCCGTCGCCATGCAGCGCATCGAGCGGCTCGTTTGATGCGCTTCCCCCTTTCAGACTTTCCGGTTCTCTGGCAAACGGTGCTGCTGCTCTCCGCCTCCAACGTTTTCATGACTTTCGCCTGGTACGCGCACCTCAAGCACCTGAACGGCCGGCCGTGGTGGATCGCGGCTCTGGTTTCCTGGGGCATCGCGCTCTTCGAGTATCTGTTGCAGGTTCCGGCCAACCGTATCGGAAGCACCGGGTTATCGCTCGCCCAACTGAAGATTCTCCAGGAAGCGATTACCCTGACGGTCTTTGTTCCTTTTATCGTTTTCTACATGCAACAACCGTTCAAACTTGACTACCTGTGGGCGTCCCTGTGTATCCTAGGCGCTGTTTACTTCGTTTTCCGAAGCTAGTTTTCTTCATTCACCGTCTATCGGGAGAAACAAGGGATGTTCGGCAATGGTGAAAAAATTCGTGGTCTGGAACGGCGCATCGGCGAGCTTGAGCGGGAAAACGCGGCGTTGCGCGACGGGCTGGGCGCCGCCGAAGCGGGGACAACACAAGCCTGGCGCGACGCGCGGTCGGCAAACAGCCACAACGTGGAGTTTCAGAAGCTCTTCGCGTCTCTCCGCTCGTACCGGGTATCGCTCGGCGAGTCGCAAAGCACGCTGGCCAAGCTCACCGCCCGGCTGCGCGACGAAAAGAAAGCCACGGTTCATACGGCGGCGATGGCGTCGGGCAGCAGGGAAACCGTGCAGTGCATCAGCGACGAACTGACCCGTCTGGCGGCCGACTCGCGCAACGCCATGGACAAGGTCACCGGCCTGCAAACCAGCGCGCAAAGGATCGGCGGCATCGTCAACCTCATCAAGGAAATCGCCGACCAGACCAACCTTTTGGCGCTCAACGCGGCCATCGAAGCGGCCCGCGCCGGCGAAGCCGGGCGCGGGTTTGCCGTCGTCGCCGACGAGGTGCGCAAGCTGGCCGACCGCACGACGCACGCGACGGCCGACATTTCGCAGCTGGTGACGGCCATCCAGGGCGAAACCGCGTCGGCCCAGACGAATATCGGCCACCTCGCCGAACAGTCCGAGGCGTTCAGCGCGCAGGGCCAAAACGCTTCGTCGACGATCAGCGCGATCAGCGATCTGACAAAGACGATGGAACAGGCGATTTCCGTTGCGGCGCTGCGCAGCTTCGTCGAACTGGCGAAGATCGACCACCTGGTGTTCAAGTTCGAGGTCTACCAAGCGTTCATGGGCCTGTCGCAAAAAGGCGCCGACGAGTTTGCCGCGCATACCGGCTGCCGCCTGGGCAAGTGGTATTACGAGGACGAGGACAAGGCGAGCTTCTCGAAGCTCGAAGGCTACCGGGCGATGGAAGCGCCCCACATCGAGGTGCACCGCCAGGGCCGCGCCGCCGTCGAGACATTTTATGCCGGCGACTTCTCGGCCGGCGTAGACGCCATCGAGCTCATGGAGCAGGCCAGCATGGGCGTTCTGCAGAACCTGGAACTGATGGCGCAGCATGGCGAGAACTCGCCCGAAGCGATCTGACCCCGATCCGGCCGCCCGTCCGGCAACAGTGATCCACGCACGCATACCGCAAGTATTTCAACCGGGGAGAGCGCCATGTCTTCACATCCTTCCGCCAGCGCAAGCACGCGCCGTCTGACGCAACTCGACCTCGCCAGAATGCGCTCTGCCGGCGAAAAAATCTCGGTATTGACGTGTTACGACGCCAGCTTCGCCAGCCTGTGCGATGCGGCTGCGGTAGACGTGCTGTTGATCGGTGACTCGCTGGGGATGGTGCTGCAAGGGCACGACTCGACGCTGCCGGTCACCGTCGACGATATCGTTTACCACACTGTCGCCGTCGCGCGCGGCGCGCGCCGCGCCTTGATCGCGGCCGACATGCCTTGGGCGTCGTACCAGGAATCGCCGGCCGCGGCTTACCGCAACGCGGCGCGCCTGATGGCGGCCGGCGCGCAGATGGTCAAGCTGGAGGGCGGCGCCGAGATGGCGGAAACCACGGCATTCCTGGCGCTGCGCGGCATCCCGGTCTGGGCGCACGTCGGGTTGACGCCGCAATATGTGCACACGCTGGGCGGCTACCGCGTGCAGGGGCGCGGCGATGCGGGCGCGCGCGTGCTCGCCGACGCCAAAGCGCATGCCGCAGCCGGGGCGGCAATGCTGCTGCTCGAAGCGATTCCCGCCGACCTGGCCGCCGGGGTCACCCGCGAAACCGGCCTGCCGACGATAGGTATCGGCGCCGGCAAGGACTGCTCGGGACAGGTGCTGGTACTGCACGACATGCTGGACGTGACGCCGGGCAAGAAAGCCCGGTTCGTGCGGAACTTCATGGCCGGCCAACCGTCTATCGCGGCAGCCGTTGCCGCTTATGTGGCGGCGGTGAAGGACGGCAGCTTCCCGGCTCCGGAACATGGCTATTGAGCGCGAGCCCATGCAAATTCATTCAGCTATTCCCGACCTGCGCGCAGCCTTGAACAACAGGCGCGGTATTGTATTTGTGCCGACGATGGGCAACCTGCACGCGGGTCATATCGCGCTGATGGCGCAAGCGCGCGCGCGGGGCGATACGGTGGTCGCCAGCATTTTCGTCAACCGCCTGCAATTTGGTCTGGGCGAGGATTTCGACAAATACCCGCGCACATTTGCGGAAGATTGCGAGAAACTGTCCGCCGCCGGCGTCGACCTGCTCTTCGCGCCTGCGGAAAACGACCTTTACCCGGAAACGCAACAGTATTACGTCGACCCGCCAGAGATTCAAAGCCAGCTCGAAGGAGCGTTCCGCCCCGGCCATTTTCGCGGCGTGGCGACCGTCGTCCTCAAACTGTTCAACATCGTGCGGCCGGAGGTCGCGCTGTTCGGCAAGAAGGATTACCAGCAGCTGATGGTTCTGCGCAACATGACGCGGCAACTGGCGCTGCCGATCGAGATCGTCGGCGGCGAAACGGTGCGGGCCGACGACGGTCTCGCGCTATCGTCGCGCAACGGCTATCTGACGCCCGCCGAACGCGCGGAAGCACCGCGCCTCCATCGCGTTTTGCGCGGGATTTCGGATGCCGTGCGCAATGGTCGGCGCGACTTCGCGAAACTCGAAAGCGAAGCCGTTGCCGAACTCGGCAGGAATGGCTGGAAGACCGATTATGTTGCAGTGCGGCAACAGGTTGATCTGCGCGTTCCACAGCCGGGAAACACAGTCCTGGTAGTGCTTGCAGCAAGTCGCCTAGGGAAGCCGAGACTCCTTGATAACATTGAAATTCAGGCAGTGCAACATGAACGTTGACAGGCGGCGATTAGCCGTTACAATGCCCATCCCACCAAGGCCTTTCCCACGGATGCCTTGCCCGCCACTCTACTTGCACGGGTGAATCCATGCAGAGAACGATGCTGAAGTCGAAGTTGCACCGCGTGACGACGACGCACGCCGAGCTTCATTACGAAGGTTCGTGCGCCATCGATGAAGACCTGCTCGACGCCGCCAACATCCGCGAGTACGAGCAGATCGACATCTGGAACGTGAACAACGGCGAGCGTTTTACGACCTACGCGCTGCGCGCCGAGCGCGGGTCTGGCATCATCTCGGTCAACGGCTCGGCCGCCCGCCGCGCTGCGCCGGGCGACATCCTCATCATCGCCACCTTTGCCGTGTACAACGAAATCGAGCTGTCCAGGTACGCTCCGGAGCTGATTTACGTCGACTCGCAAAACCGCATCACCCGTCGCGGCAACGCCATCCCGAAGCAAGTCGCCGCCTGATCGGCCCCGCAATATGGTTGCGGTTCAGGCTGCGGCCGGTTTGCTCCCAACGGCCCACGGTCCTTGGCGCGCCTTGTCGTCCAGGCTTTTTGCCGCGTAGTCAATGCCGCAGAATCGCGCGTAGTCCGCCAGCGAGCGCTGCGACCCCAGTCCGTAAATACCGAGATCCTTGCCGTCGCAGAGCAGTGCCTGAACGCGCGCCTTTGACTCCGCCTCCAGATCCCACCAGCGCACGGGCCGCAGCTTGTCGTGCGCTTCCGTCCAGTGGCGCGCCCTGGGCGCGTCGCTGCCGCCGGTGTCGTAGAGATGGTAGACCGGCATCGCACCAACGTGGAAGATGTCCCAGCCATGGGTAAACGCTCTTGCCGCAACGCTTTGTTCCTCGCCGTGAAAATAGATGTGCGGGTCGTAGGGGATTTCCTCGGCAAACGTCCCGCGCGCAAACAGACAGCCGGCGCCCAGATGGAAACCGACGAGGGGCGCGTCTCTGGCAACGGGGATCGCCTGGAATTTCAGCACCGGATGCCCCTCCTCGAATTGCGCGTCGCGCGCCAGCACATGCGCCAGCACCTGTTGCGTGACCGGTTTCGGCTTCGGCAGGTTATCGATCATCTCGAAGGCATTCGGATAGTTCGATAAAATACATTTCGGGTTTATCGCCGCGCATTGCATGGCTGCGGCGACCAGGCGCTCATCCCAGCCCCGGTCGAACAACATGTGCGAATCGATCTGGAAAAACCAGTCCTGCCCGCCATAGAACGTCATCGCCACCGACCGCGCCCAACAGGGGCCGCGCGCGTCGCGCGGGTCGATGTGCACGTAGCTAAACTGCGCCGACGGAATCTCTGCGTCATGCGACAAGCGTTCTTCGAACGCGCTTTGATCGACTACGCCGAAATGGAGATTTTCCGGGAAGGCGGCAGTGTGATAGGCGTTGTTCAGCGTAAAGGTGAGCAAAGGATCGCAGTAGGACGCGATGCTGACAAAAATGGTTTGTTCGGAAATCGGCTTCACCAGCAGTCCCCTCCAGGCGGTCTCATGGTCGCATCACCCAAGCACGACAAGGTGCTCTTGCCCGCGCATCATGCCGCTGCAGGCGCCGCCTTCGGCTTGCGCGGGCGGCGGCTGCGCGCGGCCGGTTTGTCCTCCGTTTTTGCGTCGCTTCCGACCGGAGCAACGGCTGGGCTAACGGCAAGCGGAGCCGCCGGCTGGATTTCGCCCGGCGCGCCTTCTTCGGGACGTGTTTCCTTCGGCTTGCGCCCGCGTTCCTTGCGCCGTGGCGCCGGCTTTTCTGCGGTGATGTCGGCGGCGATTCCGGCTTCCGGCACAGCCTCGGGCGGCGCGGCAGACCCGACGGCAACCGGCGCCTCGACCACCGGTTCGCGACGCATTGCGCCGGCACTGCTGCGATAGACATAAGCCCCGGATTTCTCGTCCCTGCCGAATTCGAGTAGACCGCGCGCCTGCGCTTCTTCGAGCAGGTTGCCGAAGGCGCGAAAACCGTAATAGGACTCGTTGAAATCCGGTTTGCGCCGTTTGATCGCTTCTTTCAGCACCGACGCCCAGATCTTGCCGCTGTCGCCGCGTTCCGCCACCAGCGCGTCGAAAGTTTCCACCGCGAGTTCGATGGCCTGCATCTTGCGCGCTTCCAGTTCTTCCTTGCGCCGCGTTTCCTCCTCCGGCGAGCGCCGCGCCGCGGGTTGCCCGTCGCGCTTGTCCCGTTTGGCTGCCGTGCGTTGGCTTTCGCGCACCAGGTCGTCGTAGAAAATGAACTCGTCGCAGTTGGCGATCAGCAGATCGGAAGTGGATTGTTTGACGCCGACGCCGATCACGTATTTGGCGTTCTCGCGCAGCTTGGAGACAAGCGGCGAGAAATCCGAATCGCCGCTGACGATAACGAAAGTGTTTACGTGCGACTTTGTGTAGCACAGATCGAGCGCGTCGACGACCAGGCGGATGTCGGCCGAATTCTTGCCGGACTGGCGCACATGCGGGATTTCGATCAGCTCGAAATTGGCCTCGTGCATCGTCGCCTTGAAGCCCTTGTAGCGCTCCCAGTCGCAATAGGCTTTCTTGACCACGATGCTGCCCTTGAGCAGCAGGCGCTCCAGCACAGGCTTGATGTCAAATTTCTCGTATTTCGCGTCGCGTACGCCGAGCGCGACGTTCTCGAAATCGCAGAACATCGCCATGCTGACATTTTCGGGTGCCAAGGCCATGAAATTCTCCACTATAGTTAGAGTGAAGTATAACGCCTGAGCAAACAAGTCACTCCCGGCACGCGGCGGGGCAACCGGAAATTTCGATCAAATTCATCTGTCGGATCGTGTCGGCGGGATCGGATACCGGTTCTGGATTATTAACCTACATCAATGCCCCTGACGGAAGGCTGCCGATAATGCGGGTATACTCGCGTCACTTCTGTAAAGCCCCCCGTCCATGAAGCTACTTTCGATCCTCGCCACATGCCTTGTTGTGCTGGCCGCCGGATGTTCCGAGCCGCCCCGTTTTCAGTCCACCGACATCAGCGGCGTTGATTGGGGCAAGGGGTTCAATCTCGCCGACCACCACGGCCAACCGCGCCAACTGGCCGATTTCCGGGGCAAGGTAGTCGTGCTGTTCTTCGGCTACACGCAATGCCCCGATGTCTGCCCGACGACGCTGGCGCTGATGCGCGAAGCCATGAACCGCCTCGGTGCGGACGCAGGCCGCGTCCAGGTGCTGTTTGCCACCCTGGATCCCGACCACGATACCCCTCGGTTGCTGGCCGAATACGTGCCCTTGTTTCACCCGAGTTTCATCGGCCTGCGCGGCGACGAAGCGTCTACCGCAGCGCTGGCGAAGGACTTCAAGGTATTCTATACAAAGCAGCCGGGAAACACGCCGGGCAGCTACAGCATCGATCACTCCACCGGTAGCTACGTCTTCGATCCGCTGGGACGGCTTCGTCTTATGGTGCGTCACGGCGAATTGCCGGAAAATGTGGTCGCCGATCTCAAACTGCTGCTCGACGGCAGATAATTCCCCAGGAAACTTTCATGAAACTGTTTGTCCTGCTCCTGGCCTTTGCGGCTCTGCCTGTACTGGCTGCACCGCCAAGCCCTTCCGAAATCAACCTCGACTTTGGAACCCCCCCTATCATGGTCGCCAAGCACGCCCTGACGCAGCGCTCTTCAAGGCTTGTACGTTTTTATGAGGCCGGCGTGATCGGGCTGGGCGACGACGGCATGGTCAGGATGCGCGACGACAGCAGGCTGACGCTGGTGCAACGGCAAATTGCCGAAAAGCTCATCGATCAAGAGAATCCTGACCGTAATTCTTTGATTTTCGCCATCGCCGAAGCCCACGGCGGCAAAGTCGCTCAACCGGCGGTACGGGAAGCCCAGGTCAAACGCTGGAAGGAACGGTTCAAATCCGGTTGGTGGATACAGGACGCGCAAGGCGTCTGGCGCCAGAAGCCTTGATTTCGTCTTATTTTCGAATCGAAAAGGAGCCCGGCTTGAAGGCGATGCGAACCGGTTCGACGCGGGCGTTATTTTCGCTGTTATCTGTTTCTGCCTGGTATGCGGGCGTTGCGCTGGCCGCCGATGTCGACATTGGCACACCGTGGATACGGGGCACCGTCTCCGGCCAGCAAGCGACTGGCGCATTTATGGAAATCACCAGCAAAAACGGCGCTTCCCTGGTCGGCGTGGCGTGTCCGGTCGCCGGGATTACCGAAATCCACGAGATGAAGATGGAAAACGGCGTGATGAAAATGCGCGCCATCGCGAGACTCGACCTGCCCGCCGGCAAGCCGGTGAAGCTCGGGCCGAGCGGCTACCATGTGATGCTGATGGGTCTGAAACAGCAGCTCGGGAAAGGCGGTTCCGTACCGCTGACCCTCAAGGTCGAACACCGGGACAAGACCGTCGAAACGATAACGGTCAAGGCCGAAGTGCGCGACTTGACGAGCACCGCGCCGACGATGCCCGAACACAAACACTGACCGGTTCAGCCGCTCGGCGGGCAAGCGCTTACGGCGGGAGCTATCTGCGCAGCAGCGTCACGACGGACGCCAGCAAGGCTGCCGCGCCCACGCAGTGAGCGACCGCCAACCCCAAGCCGAAACCGCTGGCGACCGTCAGTCCGCCGAGACCCAGTTCGACGACCAGCAGGAGCAGCACGACGCGCGCCGCGCCGCGTGTCGTATCGCGAGCCAGCGCCCGTACCCCGCCGGCGCCGAGCAACAGCACGGCGCCGGCGGCGCTATAGCGGTGCAAAAGATTGAGCGTTACGCCGCCCGCGTCGCCCGGCAGGGCGGCTTTCACCAACCGGACGAACGGAGTATCCAGAGCTGCCCACCCCTCGTCCGGCGGCAACCAGATGCCGCCGCAATGCGGTACCGAAGGGCAAGCAACGGCCGCGTAGCTGGCGCCAATCCACGCTCCCAGCAACACGGTCGCCACCAGGGCCGCCACGCCTAGAAGCAGCAGAAACCCCCGTGGCTTCCAGGTTTCCCGGGACGGCGCAACGCCGGTAGCCAATACCACCCGCCACGACAAGCCAAGCAGCGCGAAACCTCCGACGATGTTCATGAAGCCGACCAGCGGCAGCCGCGGATCGGAGCTCCAGATGCCGAGTGCCGAGAGCGCCAGCATCAGCAACAGGAGCAGCGTGGCGTAGCCGGCTGCCGGCCGGACAGGTTGCGGCCGCAGACAGATCCAGACCAGGAAACAAGCCAGCACGAGAGCCGAGGAAGCCGTGATGCGGTGCATCAAGCGAACTATCGAAAACTGCGGCGCCCCGGGTTCGCGGGCCAGCAACTGCCCGTAACACGCCGGCCAATCGGCACAGCCCAGACCGGCGCCGTCGAGGCGCATGTATGCGCTCACCGCAACGACCAGCAACGAGAGCGCGGCAAGGAGCAGAGCCGCGCGCCTGATTTTCTTCGGCCGGGCACCGTGATTGACCATCATGCGCTACTGCTGGCGCCTAACGCGCAATTCGTGGTTAAGCCAGAGCAAAATGCCGAAAACGACCATCGCCCCCCCCTGGTGTGCGGCGCCGAGCGCGATGGGTACCGCCAGAAGAAGCGTCGAAATACCGAGCGTGATCTGCGCGGCGAGCGCGGCCAACAATACGTTGGCCGCCAAGCGGGCGTTGTCCGGCACATCGGCCGACCGTATCTTGATCCAGAACCAGGGCACCAAAAATGCCAGCAACCAAGCGCCCAGGCGATGATCGAACTGCACCATCGCCATGTTGTCGAAAAAATTGAGGTACCACGGGTCGATCATGAAGCTTTCCGGCGGAAGCAGGTGGCCGTTCATCAACGGAAAGGTGTTGTAAGCCTTGCCGGCACGGATGCCCGCGACAAAACCGCCGGTAACAACCATATAGAAAGCGAGTATGGCGAGCCAGAACCCGGCGCGCTGCAATCTCTTCGATGTCGCGTCGGCCGTTTTGCCCGCCCGCTCCGCCCAAAGTCCGAACGCCACCCACATCATTGAAATAAAGATCAGGAATGCCAGAGACAGATGCGCTGTCAGACGGTATTGGCTGACCCTGGGATCATCGACCAACCCGCTCTTGACCATGAACCAACCCATCGCTCCCTGCATCCCGCCGAGCGCAAAAATGCCGAGAAGTTTTGGGATCAGCGGGGGGGGCATTTTCCGCCGGAGCAGGAAATAAACGAAGGGCAGAAAGAATACGACACCGATCAGACGCCCCAAGACCCGGTGCCAGTACTCCCAGAAAAAAATCCCCTTGAATTCGTCGAGCGACATCTGGTGATTCACCTTCTGGTATTCGGGCGTGCTTTTGTATTTGTCGAAAGTCTCGTCCCATTCCGCCTGGTTGAGCGGCGGAACGATGCCGACAACCGGTTTCCATTCGACGATCGACAACCCGGAATGGGTGAGGCGCGTGACGCCCCCCACGACAAGAATGGCGAATACCATGGCGCTGCAAATGAATAGCCAAAGGGCGATTTGTCGGCGGACGCGCGTGTCCATAGAAGGATTCCGGAGAAGGTTCGAGCGGATTATCGGGGGTTCTGGCGAATTTGTGCGCCGCCGATTATATGCGACAATAGGCTTCATCGTGGTCACTCTGTCGCACCCCTGTGACGCTGTGTGACGGCGTGTGACAGATTGTCGCATATCTTGACACAAATCAAATCACCAATCGCCTGACGCCGGTAGCCTTCGGTGCATTGTATGAAAGTGTTTTACAGTTTTTGTTTTCAGACAATTTTAACCGTGCGCCATGCGCACCAACGATGGAGGATAGAAACATGGCCGACAACAACGAAGACATCCCGTTCATGCAAAAGCTGCTGGATAACCATTTCCTGCTACTGTTCCTCGGCGTAGCCTCCCCAGGGGTGATCTACATACTGTGGGGCGTCATCGACATCATGAGCGTCCCGCTCGCCAAGTAAGCAATTCAGCCAAAACAGGGAGTATCAAATGAGTGCAATTTTACCGCCGTCGGAACGGCTCTGGTGGAAGCAGCCCATCGACAAAACCGAGTGGGCCTGGATCGGCATCGCCTTTATATGGGCCATGACCATGTTCGGAATGATGATTTACTGGCACATTTACGGCAAGCAGAACCTCTCGAACGAGGCTTACAAGACCACGCCGGAGATGTTTGCCGCCAAGGCCGAAAAGTTCATCGCCGAAAATACCGTGCGCACCGAAACAGACCAGAATATCCCGGTCGTCAAGGTGCCAGCCGGTGGCGATGGCTACCTGATCGCCCGCTTGTGGAACTGGTACCCGATCCTCGAACTGGAAGCCGGCAAGCAATACAAGATCCATTTGTCCTCCATGGATTATCAGCATGGTTTCTCGCTGCAACCGGTGAACATCAATATTCAAGTTCTTCCCGGCTACGAGCATGTGGTCAAGATGACGCCAACCAAGTCGGGCACCTATTCCATCGTCTGTAACGAGTACTGCGGCATCGGTCACCACACCATGCTTGGCCGTATTTACGTGAAATAAGGGGAGAACATAGATGTCTACGACTTACCGCACCTGTCCGGCTTCCGGGCTGCAATTCGAAAATCAGGCTGAAAAGCTGATGCGCTGGAACGCCGTCGTCGGCGTCCTCTGGCTGTTGGTCGGCGGGATTACCGCGCTGCTGGTGATCCTGACCCGCTGGCCGGCAATCAAGCTGCTTCCGGCCGACCAGTTCTACATGATCCTTACCGCCCACGGCATCGACATGATTATCATGTGGATTCTCCATTTTGAAATGGCGGTGCTCTACTTTGCGTCTTCGACGCTGCTAAGGTGTCGGCTGGCCACGCCGAAACTGGCTTGGGTTGCCTTCGTGCTGATGGTCGTTGGCGGCATCATGTGTAACGTCGCTATCTTCCAGGGCGAGTCCAGCGTGATGTTCACCTCCTACGTGCCGATGCAGGCTGCCCCGCACTTCTACCTCGGCATCATTCTGGTAGCTGTCGGCGCGCTGATCGGTTGCGGCATCTTCTTCGGTACGCTGGTCGTTGCCAAGAAGGAGCAGACCTATACCGGCTCGATCCCGCTGGTTACCTTCGGTGCGATGACGGCAGCCATCATCGCCGTTTTCACCATCGCCGCAGGCGCCAGCATCTTGCTGCCGACCTTCTTCTGGTCGGTCGGTCTGATCAAGGAAATCGACGCCGAGTTGTACCGGATGGTGTGGTGGGCGCTCGGGCACTCCTCGCAGCAGGTTAACGTTGCCGCGCACGTCTCGATCTGGTACTTGATTGCGGCCGTCGTGTTCGGCGCCAAGCCGCTGTCGGAAAAGGTTTCGCGCTTCGCTTTCCTGCTCTACATCCTCTTCCTGCAACTGGCCAGCGCGCACCACCTGCTGTCCGACCCGGGCATGAGCGCCGAATGGAAAGTGTTGAATACCTCCTACTTCATGTACTTCGCGGTGTTGGCCTCGATGATCCACGGCTTCACCGTTCCGGGCGCAATCGAAGCGGCCCAGCGCAAGAAGGGCTTCACCAACGGCCTGTTCGAATGGCTGCGCAAGGCTCCTTGGGGCAACCCGGTGTTTTCGGGTATGTTCATCTCGCTGGTCGGCTTCGGCTTCCTCGGCGGCATCTCCGGCGTCGTGCTGGGCACCGAACAGATCAACATGCTGATGCACAACACCTTCTACGTTCCGGGGCACTTCCACGCGACGGTCGTCGTCGGTACGACGCTGGCTTTCATGTCGATTACCTACCTGCTGGTTCCGTTGCTCTTCCGCCGTGAAATGATCCTGCCGAAACTGTGCCAGATCCAGCCCTACCTGTACGGCATCAGCATGTCCGTCCTCGGTTTGGTGATGATGGGTGCCGGTACGCTGGGCGTTTCCCGCCGTCACTGGGACATGGCCTTCTCGGGCGCACCGTTCCAGTACGAGTGGCCTGGCGCCGCGTATCTGATGATGGGTCTGACCGGTATCTTCGGCGTGCTCGCTGTTCTGGGCGGCGCACTGTGGATCGTGCTGGTGGTCGGTTCGCTGCTGTTCGGCAAGAAGCTGGAAGGCGGTGCGGTTTCCGACAACCCGACGCCGATCCCGGCCGCTCAACCGGTAGCCGCATCCGCTTCGCACACGGGCAGCGAGGAACACGTGGCAGTTCCGGGCACGGTGGTTCTGGCCTCGCTCCTGCTGGTTTCCTTCATTCTCTACTACTTCGTGAACTGGAAATACCTCTCCGAAGTCTGGCTGCTTAGTTAAGCCGGCAAGCTCCCCGCGCCTCCGGCGCGGGGTCTGCCTCAATCGGGCTTGCCATGCAGGCTCGATTCAAGCAGGATTGACCTTGATCTAACTCACTTGAGCGCAAGATTCCCACGCCTATGCAACCGACTCTGCCATCCAACAGTTCTTCCGGCTTGTCCATCCGCAGCATCATGGGGGTGTTCAAACTGCGTATCGGTGTCGTCATCACCTTCACCGCGCTGGCGGGACTGGCCGTCAGTTCGGGACCCAGCCTGAGCCTGATGCAGTTGGTCGTGCTGACGCTCTCGGTTCTGGTTTCATCGGCCAGCGCCGGTGCTTTCAACCAGTACTACGAGCACGATATCGACCCGCTCATGGGACGCACCAAAAAGCGCCCCTTCGCCACCGGAGAAATCAAACACGGCCCGATCTGGCTGGTTGTCATCGGCACGCTGATGGTTCTTTCCGTCGGCGCAGCGTGGGTAGCGCTCAACGCTTGGGCCGCTTTGTTTGTATTTCTGGGCGCATTCTTCTACGCCATCGTCTACACCGTCTGGCTTAAGCGGCGCACCTGGCTCAACATCGTTTTTGGTGGACTCGCCGGCAGTTGGGCGGTACTGGCTGGCGCCACTGCCGCCGACCCGCAGCTTGGGGCAGTTCCACTATCCTTGGCGTTCGTGCTCTTCCTGTGGACTCCCCCGCACTTCTGGAGTCTGGCTATCGCCTTCCGCGACGATTACGCCGCCGCTGGCGTCCCCATGCTGCCCGTCGTCGTCGGTGACCGGCGCGCGGCGCAAGCGATCTTCTATAGCACACTGGCTCTGGTTGCCGCATCGTTCTTGCCCCTGATCTTCGGGCTTGGCGTCGTCTATTTTGCCGGCGCGTTGGCCGGCGGGTTTCTGTTCATTCAAAAGGCATGGCTCCTGACGCGCGAAACCAGCCGCCAGACGGCGATGGCATGTTTCCACGCCTCATTGATCCAGTTGACGCTGGTACTGGTAGCGGCGATGATCGACGCTCAACTCTGAGCCGATAGAACCTTGATTCACCCACTCATTCGTGCCGCTGTAGCGGCCGCGCTGGTATTCCTGTCAAATGCGGCACTCCCCGCCGACCAGCTTGCCGAAAAGCCCAAGCTGACCGCACGCCCCCAAGGGGCGCAAACCGGTATCGCCCTGACCACCCTCGACGAGAAAGTGGCTTACCAGCTATCTCAGGACGTGATCGGCAAGCCCGTTGGCGATTTTGTCCTGCTTGATCGACAAGGGCGACCGGTCGAGCTGTCGCGCTATCGCGGCAAGCCGCTGTTGGTCAATTTTATGTATACCGCCTGCTTCCAAGTCTGCCCGACCACCACGCGCAACCTGCAAAAAGCGGTGGAAGGCACCGTCGGCGTATTGGGTGCCAGCAGGTTCAATGTAATAAGTATCGGTTTCAACCAGCCGTTCGACACCCCGCAGGCACTGAAGAATTTTTCCGCGCAGTATGGCATCCATTTGCCCAATTGGGAGTTTCTCAGCCCGTCTCCGGCCGTCCTCAACGACCTTACCCGAAATTTCGGTTTCAGCTATGTTGCGACGGTAGCCGGGTTCGACCATCTGAACCAGGTCACCATGGTCGACGCGGAAGGGAAGATCTTTCGGCAAGTCTATGGTGAAAAATTTACTCCCGCCGACCTGGCCGAACCCCTTAAAGCGATGATTACCGGATCGGACATTCCCCCGGAGACCGGCACCCTGACCGAGATCATGGAACGGGTCAGAATTCTCTGTTCGGTGTATGACCCGGTCACCGGCAGATACCGCACCAACTACTCCGTTTACTTCATGATCGCCGGTTTCCTGACTTTCGTGACGTTCATGATCTACCTCTCCATCAACGTCTGGAGGAGCCAGCGTCGGACGAAGACGCCTAGCGCCTAGTCGCACGGGTTTGCGCTTGTACCGGGGTCAAAGCCCGGCCGCCGAAATGCCGCGCGATTTTCGGGACTGCGGAACGCTCTTGGTGGAGCGCATCAGTGGCGCCTGAGCGGTATCCGGGTTCTGCGACGGATGCAGAAACATCGATTTCTGGAATTTGACCCGGATTTGATACTTGTCAAGTTACCGGTTTTTCGACCTGCATATCATCAAGAACTAATAGTTGGTCGCCGCAACCCTTCCTGGATTCTCCTACGTGAATTTGCACCACACCCTGCGCAGCAACGCGCAAACGCTGTTCCAACGCATCGAAGAAATATTCGATGTTCCGTTCGGGGGAGACAACAATCCCCTCCGCCACTTGGGTGCAATGGCGCTATATTTTCTCTGGATCGTCGTCGGCACCGGACTCTATCTGTACACGGTACTCGACACCAGCATAGAGGGGGTGCACAGCTCGATAGGCTACCTTTCCGTGGAGCAGTGGTACCTGGGGGGCATCCTGCGCAGCCTGCATCGCTATTCGACCGATGGTTTCATGCTGGTCATGATGCTGCACCTTGTTCGCGAGTGGGCGAACCGCCATTACGCTGGCTTTCGCCTGTATTCCTGGATGACGGGTGTGCCGCTGATCTGGCTCGCTTACGGCGCCGGCATCGGCGGCTACTGGATCGTCTGGGATCAGCTCGCCCAGTTTTCTGCCACCGCAACCACCGAGCTGCTCGACTGGCTCCCCTTCTTCAGCACGCCGACGGCGCGCAATTTCCTGGCTCCGGACTCGATCAACGATCGTTTTTTCACCGTCCTGATCTTCATCCACATCGGCGTCCCGCTGTTGCTTATCCTTGCCGTGTGGGCACACCTGAACCGCATCACAAAAGTCGATTACCTTCCCTCAAGGCGCTTGATGCTGGGGACGATAGGCGCACTTCTGCTGCTAGCCCTTGTCAAGCCGGCAGTAAGCAACGCCCCGGCCAATCTGGCGCTGGTTCCGCCCGAACTCCGCATCGACTGGTTTGTCCTGTTCATCCATCCCTTGACCGACTTCACCTCCCCCGGGTTTATCTGGCTGCTGTTGCTTGCGGGAACTTTGCTGCTATTCGTTCTCCCGCTTCTGCCGCAACCCAAAGCCGCCCCCGTTGCGGTAGTGAATGCCGCCAACTGTAACGGTTGCAGCCGTTGCCACGTGGACTGCCCTTACGCGGCAATAACGATAGCACCACATCCCGACAGACCCGGCCACAACATCGCCGTGGTCGACGCCAAACTGTGTGCCAGTTGCGGGATTTGCGCGGGTTCGTGCCCCTCTTCTACGCCTTTCCGCAGCCAGGAAAATCTGCTTACCGGTATCGATATGCCACAGCTAACGGTGGACATGCTGCGCCGGCAACTTGAAAGCGCGCTTTCCCGGTTGAGCGGCACCACCCGCATCATCGTATTTGGCTGCGACTGCGGCGCAGACGTAAAGAAGCTTTCCGCCCCCGATACGGCGGTGATCAGCTTGATCTGCTCCGGTCTTTTGCCGCCGTCATTCGTCGAATACGCGTTGCGCGGCGGAGCCGATGGCGTGGTAGTTACCGGTTGCCGGCCAGGAGGCTGCCATTTCCGCCTTGGCGAGCGGTGGACTGCCGAGCGTCTGACGCGCCAGCGTGCGCCGCAACTGCGTGCTCGCGTTCCAGATGAACGGCTGTTGCTGGTATCAGCCTCCACGCACGACGATCTATCGCTGGCTCAGGCCTTACTGGAATTCAGAGCCCGTATCGCCACCCAGGCAAGCTCGATCGACCGACTACCCCCTTACTCCCGGAGAACTTCCCATCATGCTTAAACCCGCCGCCATCGTCGGCCAGGTGATCCTTTACGGTGCATTTGCCACCTTCATCGGCTATTTCGCCACATCGCCCAAATACCATCAGATCCCCGACGATGTCGCGCTGATCAAACTCTCGATCGCGCACCTCGGCGACCGCGAATGCCGCAAGCGTAGCGCGGAGGAGCTCGATAAGCTTCCCCGCAACATGCGCGCTCCGCTGGAGTGCCCGCGCGAGCGCTCCGACATCAAACTTGAAGTGGATATCGACGGCCAACCGGCCTTCCGCACGGTGATGCACCCTACCGGCCTTTACAAGGACGGTGTCTCGGTCGTCTACAAGCGTTTTGAAGCGAAGGCCGGCACGCACCAGCTATCGGTGAGAATGAATGACAACCTGGTCAAACCGGGCTTTAATTTTGTCAAGGAAGCCGAGGTGACACTCAAGCCGGCGCAGGTGCTGGTGATCGACTTCAACCCGGACAAGGGCGGACTCTTTTTCCAGTAACGACCAGCGCTGGAAGACAAGCTTCCTGCCTCGGCACCCCATTCTCCTGAGCGGACAACACCAATGGTCAAACTTCTTCAACAGCTCGTGCGCTGGTTTTTTATGCGCCTCGAAAACATTTTCAACGTCGCCTTTGGCGACAAACTGAACCCTTTCTATCATCTTGGCACCATCAGTTTTTGGCAGTTCTGGCTGCTGGTCGGCACCGGTTTTTATCTCTACATTTTTGCCGATACGGGGGTCCATGATGCCTTCGAGTCGGTCGAAAGCATCACCCACGACCAGTGGTGGGCCGGCGGCATCATGCGCAGCGTCCACCGCTACGCGACCGACGGCATGATCCTCACCATGATGCTGCACATGCTGCGGCACTTCGCCTATGACCGCTATCGCGGCTTCCGCGCTTTTTCATGGCTGACTGGCGTCGCGCTGCTGTGGCTGGTCTATATTGCCGGCGTCAATGGCTTCATGCTGGTATGGGACAAGCTGGCGCAGTTCGTCGTCATCGCCACCGCCGAGTGGTTCGACATACTGCCGATGTTCAACGGCACGCTGATCCGCAATTTCCTATACGAGGAAAGCGTCAACAGCCGCCTGTTCACGCTGTTGGCCTTCGTGCACCTCGGCGCGCCGCTGATTGTTGCGATCATCATGTGGGTTCACGTACAGCGTGTGCCGCGCGCCCATATCAACCCGCCGCGCCCGATCGCGATTGCGGTTTCGCTGATGTTCTTGGCACTTTCCCTGGTCAAACCCGTTCTCAGCCAGGGGGGCGAAGCCGACATGTTAGTCGTGCCGACCAACATTGCTTTCGACTGGTTCGAATTGCCGGTTCTGGCGCTCGTTTATGTCACCGATCCGCTGCATCTGTGGTTCGGTGTTCTCGCGCTCACCGGCCTGCTTTTTCTCATGCCTTGGCTGCCGCCAAAGCGGCGGGGCACGGCCAGGGAAGAAACCAAAGTTACCTTCCACCCCGGCCACAAGGCCGTAACGGCGCGCTTTGGCGAAACGCTGCTCGATGCCGGACTGCGCCAGGACGTTAACCTGCCCTACGAATGCCGCAACGGCGGCTGTGGGGTGTGCAAGTGTTCGGTGTTACAGGGCAAGGTTGATCCCGGCATGTACCAGCCGAACGCGCTGTCTGCACAAGAGCTTGCCGAAGGGAAAGTGCTGATGTGCTGCGCCACCCCGCTCGACGATGTCGAGATCGAGTACGAAGCCGGCGCGGCGACCGAAGCCATCCAGGAATACGGCGCGCGCGTCGTCAAAATGGAGGCGCTTTCCTACGACGTCATGCGCGTGCTGCTCAAGCTGCCTGAAGGACAGCAAATTCCCTTCAAGGCCGGCCAGTATGTCAACATCATTCTCGAAGACGGCCAGAGACGGGCGTTCTCATTCGCCAACCCGCCGCATGAAGCCGAGCTTGTCGAACTCCAGATCCGGCTGATGCCCGGCGGTCGTTTCACGACGCACGTCTTCGAGAAGATGAGGGAAGGCGACGAGATCCGCTTCGAAGGTCCGATCGGTGATTTTTCGTTGCGCGAATCCGACCGTCCCATCGTCTTTGTGGCCGGCGCCACCGGCTTCGCGCCGGTCAAGAGCATGGTCGAGGATGCCTTCAAGCGCGGCATCAAGCGGCAAATACATCTTTACTGGGGCGTGAAGCAACTGAAAGACCTCTATTTGCCCGAACTACCGCAGAATTGGGCGCGCGAGCACGCCAACTTCCACTTCATCCCGGTACTCTCCGAGCCGGCGCCAGAAGATGCCTGGAGCGGTCGTAGCGGACTGGTGCACGAAGCGATCCTGCAGGATTTTCCCGAACTCAAGGGCTACGAAATCTACGCCTGCGGTTCGGTGCGCATGGTAGAAGCAATATTCCCCTTCCTCAAGAACCATGGCGCGGAAGACGGTATGTGTTTCTCGGATGCCTTCACAATATCGGCCCGTTCGATGGCCTTCCAGCCCGAGCAAAAGTAGCTTCGCTCGGGTGCGCTCTTCGGGGGCGCAAAAAAGCCGCCTCGCGGAATAACCCGCGAGGCGGCTTTTTTTTGTCGTTGCCTTACTGTCCGATCAGACGGCGCAACAAAGGCTCAAGCCCCGATTCATCGAGACGTCCGAGCCGGGTCGTCCCGACATTTCCGTCGCGGTCGATAACGACCGTATAAGGCAAACCTTTGACTTGCAAACCCGGCGTCCGCCCAAAAGAGCCGCCGACCAGCAAGGGATAGGAAACCGGAGTAGCGCTGGCGAAGTTCTTCATCTTGCCGGGATCGTCCAACCCGATACCGACGAACTGCACGCCCCACGAAGAATAATGGTCTTGCAGACGCGAAAACGCCGGCATTTCCTCCAAGCAGGGAGCACACCAGGTAGCCCAGTAGTTGACCACCAGCACCTTGCCACGCCACTGGGACAAAGGCTGGGAATTTCCATCGAGATCCATCAGGGTCAAAGCGAATATATCGTCCACCAATGCTTTGGCCGCGTCGGGCGCCAGCGGCTCGGACGCATGTTGGGCCGATGGGATGTCGGCCGGCGGAGCGCTGTACGTCAAGGCGCGATAGCCCAACCAAGCCACCGTCGCCAAAGTTGCGGCACTGGCCATCCCTCCCGCCCATAGTGCAGTTTGTATTTTCATCAGGTTTTCCTAAACGACATGGCCTTGAGGCAGACCACCACGAACATCAGGCCGCCGATCACGGCGACCATCCCCCCCAAACCCATCATGCCCATGCCGATCTTCTGCGGCAGAGTCGTGAGCAACTGCTCTGCGCCGGCAACCTTGCGCTGTACGCCATAGCCACCCGACCAGGCTAGGCCGAGCACGTGCACCAACTGGCCGGCGCCATAGACATAGGGTTGCCAAACGGCCATCCGTCCTTCCGCCACCCGGAACCCCAACCGGGGCAGAAGCACGTAAGCCAAGCCCATAAACGCTAGCGTCACGCCAACCGTCGAACCGTGGTAGTGGGCGGGAATCACGACATTGACGCCTTGGATCATATACCCCAGGACGCCGCCCAGCGCAAACAGGGCAAATGAAGCGACAAAGGCAGATTTGGCCGGATGCGCGTCGACCTTGCGCACCCCCCAGAGCGACAGGGCGCCAAGCAGGAGGAGCGGCCCCATATAAGGGTGCCCCCACTTCATCAGGCTGGCGAAAAGTTCCATGTGCGGCAGCGAGCCGGCGGGCACCATCAGGTAAATCGCCGGCACCACGAGCAGCGGCAGCGCAGCAACGCAAAATAGCGCCGACAGGGCGCGCGGCGACACCGGCGGCGGGCGTCCCAACGCCCCGGCGACCCACAGCCAGGCGATAACCATCAGCAGCGCGTGCTGGAACTGCAGGGTATGCCCGCCGCCCCAAAACAACACCTCGTAATAAATTTTTTCCTCGATGCGCGGCACCATCCACCAAGACCAGAAAAAAGCGGCCAAGGCGAAGAAAGCCGCAACGGCACTCAGGAAAGTCCCAACTTGAAAAGGCGAACGTGCGAAGTGTTGCGGCCAGATGGTAATCAGCGCGCGCAGGACTGCGAGGCTGAAACCGGCGCCGCAAATCCACAGCGACGCGAAAAATACCGGCTGCTGCAACACCGGGATGTAGTTATTGAGCACCGGCTCGGCGCCGGGAAAGAAAGGGGAAACGGTCATCACCGCAGTCCCCAGCGCCGCCAGACCGAAACCGGTCCAACCCATCCGCGCCAGACCTGCCCCGCCGACCGCGCTCCAGATCACGGCGGCGAAGGCCATGAACCAGATGGCCACCGACAGATCCACATGCACGACCAGAGCGGCACGGAAAAGATCCTTGAGGGGAAAAACATCCTGGATGCCCGGCGTTCTGGAGAAAACCAGCAGCATGGCAAGCAAGCCCGAGCCGATCAGCGCCATAACGCCCAGCCACAGCCAAGCGCGCGCCAGCGCGACAGGCGTTCCTGAAGAAATGGTGACGACTTGCGGGTTCACGCAATTCACACTACTCACACTTGCCACGCTAGCCTCGCGAAAAATCTGGTAAGTATAATGCCGGGAGACGTGTGGGGCAATGTGGGGCAGTTGCGCGAACAACATTGCAACACGGTACGAACATGCCGGTTTGAATTTTTCATTTTGCAAGAGCTGCGTTTCTTCTGCGCTTCGTCTTTCACCTAACTTTCATGCATCAGAAGCGCAGCGCCCCCGATGATGAAAGACACTCCGGGAGTGCGATGTCGCGCAAGAGCCGAGGTCGCAAAACCTTTCGAAGGGATCGACCGCGAAACCTAACTCAGCCCGCCGCCATTCACTCGTACCCCGGATTGCCTGGTCCCGTCTTGCGAGAGACGGCGGACAGCGCACGCTAAAAAGAGCCGTCGGATGCCGACAGGCCGTTGAATGGCGGAGCCCTCGGGCGACACGCACACCCGTAATCATAGTGTGTTTCGTTCAAGGAGAAGCTTCATGGAAACAACCCCGACTTACAAGCGGGTCATCGGGCTGGACGTTCATCAGGCCAAGATCGGCGCCTGCGCGGTGGCCGAGCAAGCCGACGGCACGCTCACGGTAGCGCACCGCGAGTTTGGCGCCTTCAAGCGGGATCGTCGCGCCTTGGCGCCGTGGGCGCGCGAAGTCGCCCCCGACGTAGTGGTCATGGAGAGCACGGGCATTTACCGGAAGAGTCCGTATGCCGCGCTGGAGGCCGTTGGCATTGCCGCCCGTGCAGTCAATGCGCGCCACGCCAAAAACGTGCCGGGGCGCAAGACCGATGTCGCCGATGCCCACTGGCCGGCCACGTTGGCGCGTGCCGGTCTGCTGCGCGCGTCATCCATCCCGCCGGCCGGCATCAGGCACCTGCGCCTGATGGCACGCCAGCGCCAGAAGCTCGGCGGTATGCTGGCCTCGGAGAAGAACCGGCCGCACAAACTGCTGGCCGATGCCGGCGTCCGGCTTAACGCGCGGGTCTCCGACATTCACGGTCAGGCGGCGCGCGCGATGGTCAAAGCCCCGACCGAGGGCCAGTCCATCCCGGAGGTGCTCAATCTTGCCGGGCGCTTGCGGGCGAGCCGCGAGCGACTGTTCGACGCCTTGCAACCGGAAAAACTCGGCGGCCCCCACCTGTTTGTGTTGAAAGAAGCCCTGGCCCACATCGAGGAACTGGGGGGTCGCATGAGGCGGTTTGATCGGGCGTTGATCGGAGGTCTCAAGGATTGGCAGCCTCAACTGATCCTGCTGCAAACCCTCCCCGGCATCGACCTGATGGGTGCGGCGATGCCGCTGGTGGAAATCGGCGCCGACATGAACCGCTTTGGCCGTGCGGAAAAGCTGGCGTCGTAGGTCGGCATTTGTCCGGGCAACCACGAGAGCGGAGCGCGGGCAAACGCAAGAGCGGAAAGACCCGCAAAGGCAATGCCCGGGCCAGGCGGTCGCTCTGCGGGTTCGCCCAAGCGGCCGCCCGCAGCCGCCGCGCACCGAAGGACAAGTTCGCCGCGCCGAGCCTTCGCAAGGGGCACAAAAAGCCCATCGTGGCGCCGGCGCACAAGATGCTGCGCACCCTCTTCGCCATGCTGAAGAACAACACGCCTTACCGGGATAAGGTCATTGACTACGAGGCATTGAGCGTTCAGCGCAATGCGCCCCGCCGGATCAAGATGCCGGTCAAGCACGGCTTCATCCCCGCCAACGCTTAACCCTTTGCCTCCCTCGCCCCTCTTTGCCCGGGCTTGCAACAGGCCTGGCCTTGTTACGTCTGGTGGGTGCTGCCTTTCACGCTAAACCTCCGTGCCAGAATGCGCGGAATCCGTGGTGATCGGCTGCTGCAATAACCTACATCACTGGCCAGAGCCCAAAGGAGCGGCAATGCATCCGGACGCCACGACCCCAGATAGCCCCGGCGCAACGGGTCGAAGGGGCGTAGCCGTGGCTTATGCGCTCAGTATTTCACCCTGTCGGGGTTGTCCGACCAGGCGCGCAACGGCGCGTCGGAACCGGGAAGCGGCAGATGTTGCGTCGGGATGCTGCGCGCTTCTTGCGGCAACGCGAGCTCGCAATACAGATCGTCGTCACAAAAACCGATGGCCGCCGCAGCGGCGCGCGGGCTGGCGAAGACGATGCGCTGCACGCCTGCCCAGTAGGCCGCCGACAGGCACATCGGGCACGGCTCGCTGGAGGTGTACAAGATGCAACCGTCGAGCTTGAAGCGCTCCAGCCGGGCGCAGGCGGCGCGGATGGCAACGATCTCGGCGTGCGCCGTCGGATCCGTACACGCCACCACGCGGTTCCAGCCTTCGGCTATCACCTGCCCGCCGCAAACGATGAGCGCGCCAAACGGCCCGCCTTCGCCACGGGCGACGCCGGCGCTCGCCAGGTCGATGGCGCGCTGAAGAAAATCCCTATCCATGCTCGCCCCCCAAAACGGACGCCCCGCACGAGCGGGCTTGCGGCCGTGTATCCGTGCGGACTCCGGAGAAGTCGCCTGCCGGCCAGCGATCAGGCGACAAAAAGTTTGCCGTGACGCGCGGCAAGCGCTCCCACTCTGGCGCCCAGCGCCGGATCGCCGGAAAAGTGGAGCGCTACGACCGCGCCTGCAGCACACAAACCCAAAATGGCCGCATCGTCGCCTTGCAGCACGTTAAAAACGCCGCCGGGAAAGCCGCTGCGCGCGGTGAGCTCGGCCAGTGCAAAAACCGGCGATGGCGCTTTCGGGCTAGGTTTGACGACAACCGTCGCACCGCCCAACAAAGCGGGTACGGCGCGCGACAAAGACCCGAGCAAAGGCGCCGTATCGTCGGCGACAATCGCCAGTACAGAGGCCGGCGCCGTGGCCGGCAAGCCGGATGCGATCCCCGGCGCACCACCGCGCAACAAAACGGCTGCCGCAGCGACTTCAGCTGTTGCGGCATCGGCGTCGCAGCCGGTTTCCTCGATGATCAGCTTGGCAAAATGTGCCGTGTAGCCGTCCAGAGCATCGCCGACCGCCGCGAGTAAACCGGCACGGGCGGTTGCCGCCTGCGCCGCCCAAGCGCGTGACGCGGCCTCTGCAGCGGTCACGGCTCTCGCCGCCTCGCCTGCCCCGCACAGGGGAACGCGGCGCAGGACTTCGCCCGTTTTCGGGTTGCGCACATCGAAAAAGGTCTCGGCCATCGTCAGATAGGCGTGACCATCGATCCACAAGGGAATCGCCATCGGGTCGTCGCTTGCTTGCATCGTCTTCCTTTTGAAAGGGTAGTTGTCGGGGGGGCGCAAGCCCCAATCCATCTGCTTGTCGCACGAGACCCTACGCCGCCCGGGGACGGGAATTTTACCGTGCAGACGACACGCGCGATGGTAAGCTATCAGCGGGCGAACGGTGGAAGAAGCGTGTACAAGGTGCGGCAGGCGGGAGCCGGAGCGCCTGATGGTATTCTGCGAGCGAACAAATTTGAAGGTTGAACGGGACGGCAATGGCAGCGCTACCAGCAGAAAAAGGTTCCATCCAGGTCATCGAACGCATGATGAGCCTGCTCGAAGTTTTGGCCGACAACCCGGAGCCGGCCAGCCTCAAGCTGTTGTCGGGCAGCACCGGGTTGCACCCGTCGACGGCGCACCGCATCTTGGCTGCGATGACGAGTGCCAGCCTCGTCGAACGGCAGGAGCCCGGAACCTACGCGCTCGGTATTCGCTGGCTGGAGCTCGGCAACCTCGTCAAGTCGCGCATCAATATCCGCCAGGTCGCCTTGCCGGCGATGCAAAGGCTCCATGAGGCGATCGGCGAAGCGGTCAACCTCGGCATCCGCCACGAAGACGAAATCATCTACGCCGAACGCACGTCGAGCGGCCGCGCGCTGCTGCGCGTGGTGTATCTGGTCGGCGGTCGGGCGCCGCTGCACCTGACGTCGCTCGGCAAGCTGTTTCTCGCCGCCGGAAACAACGCCGAGGTACGGGCATACGCCAAACGCACCGGCCTGCCGGGAAAAACGCCGCACTCGCTGACCCGCCTCGACGCGCTGGAAAAAGAACTGGACAAGATTCGCCGCCACGATCTCGCCTACGACAACGAAGAAGCCGAAATCGGCCTGCGCTGCATCGCCGCGCCGATCCGCAACGACGAGGGGCAAACCCTCGCCGGGCTCTCGGTTTCCGCGCCGACCGACCGCCACAATCCCGACTGGATCGGGCAGATCAAGGCAACGGCCGACGAAATCTCGCAGGCGCTAGGCTATCGCAAACCGCGCGCGAAATAGTAAAAAAAGCCGGCAAACAGCAAATACCAGCAAATGCTCGGGGCGGTCTTGGCAGGGAGCCGGCTCCCGGAAATCGGACACGGAGATAAGTGCTAGCCTTGCCCAACCAGATCGCCGGCCGGAAGACGCAACTAATGGATCGGTCGGCGCAAGTGTTTGGCGAGAGTGTGGCGCGGAAGTCGCTATTTGCGGAATCTGTGCGTATTCACCGGCTCGGTTGCGGGCGAGCCGTTGCAGGTCGCGCCCGGCGATCCAGCCTGCGCGGGTGCATTTGAAGCAACCTGCCGAAACTCTGTAAAATGCTGTCGTCCCTATTTCAACGATTCCAGAGGCTATCCATCATGGCTGCTCCCGCGTTTTTCGTCCCCGTGCTCGCCGCGTTGGCGCTGCTTTCCGGCTGCGCCGTCAAACCCGTCAATGTCGAGGCGCATGCCACGCAGGCCGGAAAAATGGAGCCGGGCAGCACCGAAGATGCGTTCCGCTTCGTCCAGTCTGTCCGCGAGCCGGAATCCATCGTTCTCATCTACGACGCCTCGGGCAGCATGGCGTGGCCGATCAGCGCGGGGGGCGAGCCGCGCTTCGGCCCGGCCTATCGCGCCTTGCTCCAGTTCGTCGACCGCACCGCGCGGCACGACAAGCTGGCAATCATCGTTTACGGCAGCCAGCTCCCGTCCGGGATCATGGACGGCAAAGTCTTGAATGCGGCCAAGGCAAAGGCGTCGTGCAACGACGATATCCGTGTCGTGCAACCGTTGCAGCCCGCCAAGGATCGCGCCGAGATCAAGGGTCGCCTGAACCACTTGTCCAAGGTCGGCGCTTACCGTGGGGATACGCCGCTGGGCAATTCGATGATGAAGGCGGCCGAGTTGCTGGCCAATGCGCCCGGCGAAAAACGGGTCGTCGTGCTGACCGACGGTGCCGAAGAATGCCATCCGCAGATCGCCGGCAGTGTCAGCCCGAGGGACGCCGTGCAGAAACTCAAGGATGCGGACATCGCGGTGGATATCGTGTTTTCGGGTGGCGGTCTGGATTCCAAAGGTGTGGTCAGCGAACGCTCGAAGGAGAATACGCGGAACCTCAGCACCTTGGCCACCGGGCAGTTCTTCGAGGCCGGTTCCTACGACGAGCTGGTCAACGCGCTGCTGCGCATCGAAATCGCCAAGTTCCGCTACGAGTTGGTCAGCAGCAAGGGAGCCGTTGCGGCCACCGCCAACCTCGGCCAGCAGATTACCCTTCCGGCGGGAGAATATACGTTTCGCGGCTTGAAGGCGCGCGGTTTCAGCAAGCCGGTAACGCTGCCGGCGGCGCGCGCTGCCCGCATCTACCTGGCGCTGTCCGGAGAAGAAGACGCGACCCCGGACGTGATCGTCGTCGCGGAAAAATAAGAGCCGATCACCATGAGCCAGACGTGCACCAATTGCCGCGCAACGCTTCAGGATAGCGAAACCTTCTGTCGAAACTGCGGCACGCTCACCGGTCTCAGCGGGCCGGATCCCACCCTGATAATTCGCCGCCCCAGCCCGGACGCGAGCAGCCCGTGGGCGAGAGTGGGCGCGCAGTTTGCGACTAGCCCCGGCCGGGCGGCGGCGACCGGCGCGCCGGTAACGGTTGGCGCCTTCGTTAACCAGGTGCCGCCCGCCGATATGTCGCAGCCCGCCAACCGTATCCCCCTCGACGAACGCACCCGCTCGCCGCTGGATGTAGAAAACAACGCCGAGCGCACGCGCATCGTCCGCAAGCACCAGGGTCTTCCCATGCTCAAGGGATGGCTGGTGGCGATCGGCGGCCCGGAGCGGGGAGAAAGCTGGACTATCCGCCACGGAAAAAACAGCATCGGACGAACGCAGGGTGCCGATATCCTGCTCCATGAAGATTCGATCTCCAGCAGCCACGCCGTTCTGTGGCTGGGAGAAAACGACAGCGCGACGCTGGTCGACCGGGATTCGTCGAACGGCACCTTCGTCGACGGACGGCAAGTTTTTCAGCCGACCGAGATTCCCGACGATGCGCTGATCCGCTGCGGCGAGATCACGACCTTGCAGTGGGTGCGCTTTCACCCGAAACAGATGGGTTGACCGTCTACAGCGTCTGCCGTGCCTCGGCCAGATCGCGGGCGTATTTCTCGTAACCGGCCGGCAACTGGATCGCGGCGTCGAAACGTAGCGCATTCTGGAAACTGGATAGGGCGCGCAGGCGTTGCTGGCGCCCGCCCTGCACGTCGGCCGCAGAAATGGTCGCCAGGCGGGCGATACCCTGGTAGAGGTAGGCGAGAGCGACCTGCCTCAGGTTGCCGGTACGGACGAGGCGGGAGAACACCCCATCCGCCTCGCCGAACTGCCCTTGCCCCAATAGCGTGCGGCCGCGTTCGAGCAACTGATCCGCGCTTTCGGTGTTCGCGCTGACGGTTTCCTGGAGGATCTTTTGAGCCGTCTTGTCGGCCGACGCTGCCTGCGCGGTACGCAGGATGTCCTGTCCGCGCCTGGCCTGGGCGAGCAGTTGCGGATCTCCCGGGTTCTGCTCCAGACCTTTGGCGACCGCCGCATTGAACTTGCGCACATCTTCTTTGGCGGGCGGGGCGCTCCGTTTGCGGTCGGCAGACCAGGTTTCCAGACGCGCCAGATGGGCGGCCACCTCCTCCTGGCTGGCGCGCGCCGATGTTGCGCTCTTTTCCTCGATGTCGCGCAGCAGCGCGCGCACCCCGGGATCGGTCGGGTCGATGGATAGCAGCGAATCCAGGCCGTCTCTGGCCTTCTCGATGTCGCCCCGATCCAGCGCTGCGCGCGCCGTTTTCAAACGCTCTCGCAGATCGGACGACACTTTTCCCCCGAGTTCTTCCACTACCTCCCGGGCGCCCTTCTGGTCGGGCTTGATGTCGAGAATGCGGCGCGCCGCCCGCAACGCGCGGCCGGGGTTGTTGTGCCGCTCGGCGTCGACGATTCTTTGCTGCAAGTCGACATAGGCGCGGATATTGGCTTGCAGCGAAACAAGCTGAAGCGGGAAAAGGGGGTTGCGCGGATAGCTTTGTATGCCTTTTTGCAACAGATCCTGCGCTTCGCCGAACCGATATTCGCGAATCAGCGCGTTGTACTGGTCGATCAGGCTTTCCTCGTTGTCGCCGTCGGCTGCTCGCGCGCCAACCCCCGGGCAGGCGAAGAGCAGCCAGGCGAGCAGCACCGCCGGCAATCGGCGAAGTGGGATCACGGAAATGCCTCGGTTTGTCGGCGCCCTTCCAGAACCATGATTTCCCGCGACTGACCCCGGACTTTCAAGCGATGCTTGCCGACCGGCAACTTGATCGACAGCGGGGTGGAACCCCGGGGGCTGTCGTCGATCAGCACTTCTTGCCCCGGCGCACCGGAAGCTACGGTCAGCGTGCCCGCCGCCGGAAAAACGGCATCCACGCTGGCGGTCGCGCCCGCTTCGACCGTTGCTTCGCGCTCCAGCGCCATGAACTCGGGCTGCACCAAGCGTATCCGGTAGCGGCCGGCCGGCAAGTCGGCGAGCGTTGCCGGAGAAACGCCCTTGTTCTCATCGCCGATCCAGATCTCGGCCGCTTCGTTCGTGGTAATGCGCAGGCTGCCCTTGAGCGCGACGGGAGTCTTTGCCGGCCCGTTTGCCGACCCGTTTGCCGGCACGGCAGTGTGACGCGGCAGCAGCGCGGCAAGTGCGGCGAAAACAAGCGCGGTGCCGGCGGCTGCCGGCCACCAGCGGAAACCCGTCGCCGGAGCGCCGCCCGACGCCATCGCGGCAACCTGCGTCGGCACCTGGGCGAGCAGCCGGCGAAAGGCTTCGGCCGACTGAAAACGGTCTGCCGGCTTCTTGGCGGTCGCCGTTAGCACCACGTCGCACAACAGGTGCGGCAAATCGGTGACCAGTTCTTTCGGGCTAGGGCACGCATCCTGGACGTGGCGGACGATGATCTCTTCGTAAGTGCGGCCGGAAAAGGGCATCTTGCCGGTCAGCAGCTGGTAAAGCACGATACCGGCCGCGTAGACGTCGGTTCTGCCGTCGATCTCGTCGCCGAGGATCTGTTCCGGCGCCATGTACGACGGCGATCCCAGCCCCATGCGGGTCACTTCGAGGTTCTCTCGCCCGATGATCTTGGCGATGCCGAAGTCGGTCAGCTTTACCCGGCCGTCCGGCGCGACGAAGATATTGCCGGGTTTCACGTCCCTATGCACCAGTCCGTGCGCGTGGGCGTGCCCCAGCGCGGCGAGCACCTGATCCATGATGTTCAGGGATTCGTGCAGCGATAGGGCGACGGGTTCGTCGCGCTCCCGGCGAACGTGCTCGTCGAGCGGCATGCCTTCCAGGAACTCCATGAAAATTATCAGGTTTTCCGGGTCGAACGCGAGCACGTTGACGATGTTCGGGTGATTGAGCTGCGCCAGAAAAAGCGCCTCCTCCTCGAAGCGGCGGCGAATTTCGGCATCGTTCTGGTGCGACAGCTTCAGGGACTTGGCCGCCACGCGCCGCCGCACGGACAACTGGTAGGCTTCATAGACATCGCCCATCCCTCCCTTGTCGGAGATCAGATGGTCGATGCGGAAGTCGCCGAAGACGCTGCCTTCTACCAGTTCGCCCATGATTTCAGTCCGCCAGAATCAGCCGCTGACCGGCGTTGGCCAGCGCCACCGCCCGCGCCACGGCCTGCGACGGCGCGACCAGCCGCAATCTTCCGTTGGCGGCAGCCAGCGACCGCGCCGCTTCGAGCAAAACGTCGAGGCACAGCGGGTGCAGCTTGCGGCACGCCGACATATCGAGATCGATCGCTTTGATGCCCCGCCTGCCCGCGGCTTCCAGAAGCCCGGCAAGCTCGTCCGCCTGCTCGCGTCCGAGCGAGCCCGCGACGCGGAACCGTTGCCCGGCGCCGGCGACCTGGCCGCGCTCGGCTTCAAACGTAAACCCGTCGTCCAGAAGGGGCGGGCTGGCGTAGAGAATAGTCGCATCCCCGAGCTGGATCACGTCGCCGACGGCGATCGGCGCTTGGTCGACCAACAGGCCGCCGACTCTCGTCCCCTGCTCGCTGAGGTTGTGCACAAACATCTGTTCGCCATCTCGGGTCAGGCGCAGATGATGCGACGAGATCGAAGGGTAGGCCAGCACCCAGTTGTTGTCGCGCGCGCGCCCGACCGTGATCGCCGGCGCCGCCATCAAAAAACGCGATTCGTCGTTGCACGCGAAACACGGGTCGCAAACCTCGATCACGCAACGCACCCGACCCAGAAAGCAGGTCATCGGGGTCGGAGAACTGGCTATCCACGCCTCCGAAACTGCCTTCCCGCCGACCCATAGCCCGTTGGCGCTGCCGAGATCTTCAATCCGGTAGGCCGATCCCGTCCACGATACGCGGGCATGCACCGCCGACACGGCGGGGTCGTTCAGCACGACGAGGTTGTCCCGGCTCCGGCCGATAGTGACGATGAGTTCGGGGAGGCGGGCAACCTGCGTGCCCGACGCCAGGTCGGCGGAAATTTTTATCATCCGGCGACCGCGATGGCAGAAAGTCTGGTCACGGTTGCTTTCGCATGCTCCACGCGGTGCGTGTTTGCACCGTCGATAAGTACACAAAAGACCCCTTGATGCGCCACCATAGATTGAGCCAATGGTAGCCGAAGGGTTCCAGCAGGCCGGTCACCAACATGCGCAGCCGGGCGTGCCAGGTCAGTTGTTGTCCGAGGTAGGCGGCATCGACGGCCAGGCACAGCAAGTTGTTCAGGCTGCCGATCAGCAAGACCAGCGCAAAGGCGCCGAGCAGCGATCCGGGCAGCAGGCCACCGAGCGTTCCGCCGACCAGGTACGCGAGACCGAGTATCTCGACAAACGGGCCGAGGACTTCGAAAGCCAGCAGGTAGGGTAGAGCGATCATTCCCACCGCGCGTGCCCCGGGTGCGAAAATCATGTGCTGGTAGGCGCGCAGCGAGGACAGGAGGCCGCGCTGCCAGCGCACGCGCTGGCGCCCGAGCAAGTCCAGGTTGTCGCACGACGCCGTCCGGCAGCAGGCGTAGCCGATCTGCGAAATAGCGTAAGGCCGTTGCTTGTGCAGGTGGTGATCGTGCAGGCGCAAGACCAGTTCCATGTCTTCGCCGACCGCCAGCGGATCGTAGCCGCCCACCTCCAGAATGGCGGCCCGGCGAAACAGCCCGAGCGCGCCGGAAATGATTACGTTGGCGTGGATGATGTTGAGGCCGGCGCGAAAACACCCGTAGCTGCGCGCATACTCCAGTTGCTGCAACCAGTACAGGCTGCGCGCCAGCAAGCTGTGGGGCGCTTCCTTGAGACGGATGAAACCGCCGGCCACCAGCATGTGCGGGTTGTCGAAAAACGGCTCGGCCAGAAACAACAGCGTATCCCGCTCCAACAGGGTGTCCGCGTCGACGACGCAGAGCAGCGGCGAGCGCGCCATGTTGATCCCGGCGTTGATCGCGTCGGCCTTGCCGCCGTTGTGCTTGTCGATGACGATCAGCGAGCGTTCGCCGTTCGCCCATAGCCCCCGGATCGGCTCGGTGCTCAAACCCGCGCCGGCGGTGCCTTCGATCGCTTGCAGCGCAAACGCGGCGCGCAGCACCCCCAGCGTGTTGTCGGATGAGCCGTCGTTGACGACGACGACTTCCAGCGAGTTGTAGCGCGACTTCATCGCCGACTTCACGGACTGGAGAATCGAAGCTTCTTCGTTGAAGGCGGGAATGACGACCGAGATCGGGGGCAAGGATGGCCACCGTTCGCGCAGGCGCTCCTCGAAGCCCTTCATCCAGCGCTTCTCCCTGGATAGCGCAACGACGGACAGCACGTACACCGCCAACGAAAACAGCAGGTTGAGCGCCGTGTAGACGATGAAAAACCAGGCTAGGGCGGTTATCACGATCCGTTTGCTCCCCGGATATTGCACTGCATCTTGAGTGGGCTGCCGGCCGGGGCTTTGCCGGCCGTGGCGTCGACAAGCCGGAGGTCGATCAGCTCGAAACGCCCGGCTTGCGCCGGAGGAATCCTGAGAAACAGGCTGGCCAGGCGCGAACGGTCGATCCACCCGTATTCGTCGCTGCCCGAATAGACATAACGCGGATCTTCGCCGACGATCACCCCCCAAACCGGATGCTTGCGCCCCAGCGGAAGGGTGGCGTCGCGGACGAAACCCGCCGTCGCCGGCAACGTCCCCAAGGGAATCGAATCGTCCAGATCGTGCCAGCGGGCGTCGGCAACTTGCAGCACGGACTCGACGTCGGCGCAATAACGCACCGAAACCGCCGTGTGCTTCATTCCGTCGAGAAACAGGCGCTGGTCCGGCCGGGAGAAATTGAAACTGACCCCCGCGCCCCATCCGCCTTTGGCCTGAACGTCGATCACCAGGCGCCCCTCATCGTCGCCCGAGGATATTTCGTTATCCCGGTTCGGGTTTCCGTATCCGCCGTAATTGCCGCTAACGTCCCACAAGCGCACGCCGGTCGCCGCGTCCGGCGTCCACAGCACGCCCTCTTCGAGCAGGTCGGCGCGCAGATTTCGCCCTTGTCCCAGGTTGATCAGCGATTCGTAATGGTGCCAGGCTATGCCCTTGAAAGCGGGGCTACCGGCGAAATGGCCGGACACCTGCGAGCTCACCCGGATGACGCCGGCCAGCCCTTCATTGAACAGCGTGATGTGGGAGCTGACGCCAAATTTCGGGTTGGGGCGTTGCGTTTCGAGTGCGACCAGAACTTCCTTGCCCATCGATTCGGCCAGCTTCACGGTCGGCGTCGACAGCGCGATCACCCCGTTCTGGCCGACGGCCGTATCGCGGTAGGCCATCACGGCGACGCTATCGACCAGCCCCATGATGTGCCGGTCCATCGTCGCTTGCCGCCCCTGGAACGTTACCTGTTTTGCCGGCGCGCCGTCGTCGCCCGGCATCGAATACCAGAATGGAATGGCCGCCTCAAAGCGCACCGGCGCCCCGGTCGCTTTGCCGTGACCATTCAACCGGCGGGAAATCGCGGACGTCAGCTCCAGGTACGGTGGGCCGGTCACCAACAGATCGGTCGCCGCGCCGGTGGCGGGGTCGTAGTACGGCTCGACATCCGACTGAATGCCGTCGAACCCGGGCGGGTTCATGATGCCAAAAGCCAATAAGGCTTCGATCAAACCGCGCTCGCCGACGATTTTTCGGTGGTTGCCGGGATCCGCGTAACTGCTGTGTCCGAACAGCGCGTAGATCTCGATTCCAGCACCGTGCGCCCGATCGATGAAACGGCTCAGTTCGAGGCCGTGATCGACAAAGAGAAAGTCGCCTTCGGTCGTCAGATTCACGTTCAGGTAGACCCGGTTGATGCCGTAGCGCAGCAAACGGTGCCAGAACTCTCTCTGGAGCGGGACGTTGGTCAGCAGGTCGAGGAGATAGCGCTTCTTCTGCAGATCGGTCGCCGTAGCGTGGGCGTTATCGCCCCACAACCAGACAGCGCGAACCTGCTTGGCGGCCGCTTGCGGGGCGGCGGCGTACGTCTCTCCCGCCCCTTGTACGAGAAGCAGGAAACACGCGATACACAAACGAATAATCAAGCGAACCCTCACAAAAAAACTGCCCCGGAACCCGGCCCGGGGCAGATATCCGATCAGAGCATCAGAAATACGGGAGGTTGGGTCCAAAATCTTCCCACAGGGCGAAGTATAGATACGCCGCCTTGATACGGAAGGTGGTCAGACCGACCTGGCCGATGGGGAAGGTGCCGTCCTGTACGCGCGCCACGAGGTTGTTGTCGACATAGACATCGATCTGGCTGCCGCGCGCGACGACCCGCAGCACGGCGGAACGCTCGGGCGCCAGGAAGTTCTCCAGGCGCTCGGTTTCGACGAACTTGAGCGAAGTGTACTGGTTGTTCACCATCTTGCCGATTTCGATCCCGTTCTCGCCGCCGGTGCGCGCGATGTAGAAATTGTTGGGATCCTGGTACCTGAAGATCATGCCGGCGCCGGCGCGGCGGCGCAACTCGATGGAACGCTCGCGGTCGGCGGCGTCGTCGTAATTGCTCGCGCGCCCCGAGTAAAACACGACGGCGGTTTCGGCGGTAAAATCGCCGAGCGTGTAGGGGCTGAGGACGTTCAGCAGATTGGGGTTCTGCCCCGGACTGACTTTTTCGCGGCTCTGGACATATCCGGGCACCGAAATGTTCGACACCTTGCTCAACTGTCCGACGGCGGTCGGCGCGTCGCGTTCGTCCCGTCCCCGGTAGCCGTATTTCTTGGCCAGTTGGGCGGGGTAGTAGCCGCTGAACGAAACCTGCCCCACCGTCCACAGCCCGTCACCCCGGGGCGAAAACGCGCCCGTTCTGGCCGCGTCCGAGAAGTCCGTAAAATACAGCGCGCCGCCGGAGCCGCCGCGTTTTTCTTCCACCGACGTGCAGCCCGTCGCAAAACCGAGCGCTACGGCGGCACAAGTAATGACCCGCAAAGCCTTCAGCATTTGAAATCCCCCTCTTTGATTGATCGAAACGCCGATACAGCGTTCGGAATAACTGGCCTTTCAGCTTCCTCCGCAAGACCATACGGTTAGTATAACCACACCACATTGGAGCATCAAACACGCCGCGACTTTTTTTTGAGTTCCGCGCGCCGGGATTTTGTGCCGCTTTCGCGTGCGGTCAAATAGCAGCCCTTTCATTTCGGTTACACTTGCCGGGCGGAAGGAGGTTTGCGCGCAAACAGTCCCCGCTTCCATCAACTCAAGGATTGCGTCAACGTTTTCTGGGGCGTCGAATGGCACTGGAAGAGTTAAGCCGGTATCGGATCTCCGGCAAAATCGGGGAAGGGGCGATGGGCGTCGTGTACCGCGCTTTCGATCCCTTGCTGGAAAGAGTCGTTGCGGTCAAGACCATCAAGCTCGACTTCTCGCCGTCGGAAGAAGACGAGTTCGAGCGTCGCTTTTTTCGCGAGGCGAAGTCGGCCGCGCGCCTGAGCCACCCGAACATCGTCACGGTTTTCGACGCCGGCAAGTTCGAGGACGTCGCCTATATCGCGATGGAGTTTCTTGAAGGGCGTGACCTCAGGCAGCTGATGAACAAGAAGGAACACCTGCCGGTCGCGCGCATCGTCGAGATTGTCGCCTCGGTGGCGGACGGCCTGGCCTACGCGCATGAACACGGCGTTGTGCACCGCGACATCAAACCGGCCAACATCATGGTGCTCGACAAGGGCGGCGTGAAAATCGCCGATTTCGGCATCGCGCAGATCCAGACCGGCACGAGAACGATGGGCGACATGATCGTCGGCACGTCGAAATACATGTCGCCGGAACACATCATGGGCTTGCCGGTCGACGGGCGAACGGATATTTTTTCGCTCGGCGTCGTGCTCTACCAGCTATTGACCGGCGTCACGCCATTTGAGGGCGAGACGGTGACGACGATCATGTACCGCGTCATCCACGAAGCTGCGGCAGCCCCGTCGCTCGTCGCCGGCGATATTCCGGCCGGATTTGAGTACATCCTGTCGAAAGCGCTGGCCAAGAAACCCGAGAACCGCTACCAGACAGCGGCGGAGTTCGCCGGCGATCTGCGCGGTTACGAAGCGCTGGCGACAACGCCCAGGCTACCTTGGCTGGTCGGCGGTATCGGCGATCCGACGCCGAACCCCGCCGCCGAAGACCCGGTTTTTTCTGCGGAGACCGTACGCATGGCGACGCCGGCACCCGCCGCGCCGATCGCGGTCAGGGTGACGCCGGCCGAAGCGTTTCCCGGTGCCGTGCCCCAAGGAGAAAGCGCCTCCGGGCGAGAACCCGTGCGTGCGCGCAGCGGCGTGTTCCGCCTGATATTTGCGTCGCTGGGAATTCTTCTGCTGATCGGCGCCAGCGTTTTCCTCGCCGTCCGGGAAAAGTCGCCGGACGACAAGAGCGCGGCCAGCGCCCGGGCCGCTGCCGGCACGACGGTTCCCAAAGCGGCGCCGGAACCCGTGCCGGTAGCGGGAACGGCGACGCTTTCCCTGGCCGTTTCGCCGTGGGGAGAGGTTTTCGTGGATGGCGAGAGCAAAGGGGTCTCGCCGCCCATGTTGTCCTTGGAAGTACCTGCCGGAAAGCACAATATCGAAATCAGAAACGACGGAGCCAGCAACTATTCGACCGATGTCGAGCTGAAAGATGGCGAAGTCAAACGACTGAAATACAAATTTTAAGGGAGAAAAATATGCACCGTTGGTTACCCGCATTCGTCGTTTTGCTCGGCATCTATGGTTGCGCCGGCACCACCACCCAGACTCCGGCGGCAGCGCCGGAACCGACGCCGGTCGCCGCGACGCCGGGCTCTGGCGAAAAAATCGAGAAGCCCGCGCCGGCTCCCGTCGAAACGCCTCCGGAAGTCGTCGCCGAACAGGAGTTCCGGCAAGGTGTCACGGCCTACGAGAACGGCCAGTACAAAAGATCCCAGCAGCAGTTGCAAAAAGCCTTGTCCCTCGGTTTGAGCAACAGGGCGGACAAGGTGTCGGCGAACAAGTACCTCGCTTTTATGGCCTGCGCGAACAAACAGCGCGACGTTTGCAAGGGGCATTTTCGCAAGGCGCTAGCTTTCGATCCCAAATTCGAGTTGGGCAAGGCGGAAGCGGGGCACCCCATGTGGGGCGGCGTATTCAAGGAAGTCAAGGCGGAAATCAAAGCCAAGGGGGCAACGAAGTAATCCGTCAAACCGCTTTAGGGGGCGCGTGGAGCGGGGCAAGCACTTTTTTGTGCAACGCACAAAAAAGTGCTTGACAAGCATGTTTTGGTGCTTATAATTCGCTCAATGCTGCGGTGCACCAAAACAGTTTTGACGAAGGTGTCGTTCAATCGCTGGGCCGGGCATCGCGCGCATCCTGCCACCTAACTTAGGAGATTGACCATGTTTACGACCCCCGAACAATTCGCTTCCGCCAACAAGGCTTCCGTCGATGCCATGTTGAGTCTCGCCAACACCGCGCTGGCCAGCGCCGAGCGCATCGCCGCGCTGAACCTGAACACCGCCCGCTCGCTGCTCGAAGACGGCGTCGCCAACACCAAAGCCATCCTCGGCGCCAAGGACGTGCAGGAAGCCATCTCCGTTCAGGCCGCGCAAACACAACCGGCCGTCGAGAAGGCGGTTGCCTACACCCGTAGCGTCTACGAAATCTCGGCACAGTCGAAGGAAGAAGTTTCCAAGCTGCTCGAAGGCCAGTTCGGCGACTTCCAGAAACAAGTTGCCGGCCTGCTCGACCAGGCGGCCAAGAGCGCCCCGGCCGGCTCCGACGTCGCCGTCGCAGCCGTCAAGTCCGCGATTGCCGCAGCGACCTCCGCTTTCGACAACATGAACAAGGCCGCCAAGCAAGTCGCCGACATCGCCGAAGCCAATGTGACCGCAGCGACCAACGCAACGGTCAAGGCGGTTGGCGCGACCGGCAAAAAGAAGTAATCGGTCGGCTATCAGAGACCCCCGGCGCAAACCTGTTTCGCTCGGGGTTTTTTTGCCTTGGCTGTCTCGCCAGAAGCCTGCCGGCGAAAATTGCGCTGGCAGTTCTCTGTCGGACGCCAAGCGTCTTTCAACCGCCAAATAGGGAGTCATCATGGGCAATATCGACCTCGAACAACTCGCCAACACGCAAAAAGCCAACGCGGAAGTGATGGTGGCGCTGGTGCGCACAGCGTTCGGCGGGGTGGAAAAACTGGCAGCGCTCAATCTCGCGGCGAGCCGCGGATTTTTTAATTCCGGCGCCGCCAACACGCGGCAGTTGATGGGCGTCAAGGATCCGCAGGAACTCGTCGCGATCAATAGCTCGCTCGCCCGGCCTGGCGTCGACAAGATGCTGGAGTACTCGCGCGGCCTGTACGACGTGGCTGCCAGCATGCAAAAGGAAATCACTTCGGCGATGGAAGCGCAGTACGCCAGCTTCGCGAAGAACGCTTCCATCGCGATCGAAAAGGGCGCCAGCTCCGCTCCGGCCGGCGGCGACGTGTTTGGTGCCGCGATGCAGCAGATGCTGCAAGCTTCGACCCAGGCCTACGACAACATGTCGCTGATGGCCCGCCAAATGGCCGAGATCGCCGACGCCAACCTCAAGGCTGCGCCCTCTGCGTCAGCAAAACCGGCCGCTACACCGAAGGCCGACCCGGCCAGCAAAACCGCTGCGCCTGCCGCCGCCAAGAAAAAGTAATTCCAATTCGCGAAAAAAACCGTAGTTTTGTAGGGGGCGGGCAAGCCCGCCCCCGCGAGTTCCGGGGGTTTTCACATTTCTATCGCGAATTGAAATAATTCCCTGCTCGAACGGGCGGCCACAAAAAAACCCGGCACTGCCGGGTTTTTTTACACCGCTCTTTACGCGGCTCCCCCACCTATTCTCTCCACCGCCACGCGATCCCGCGCCGCTCGACGTCAAGCCTGATGTCCTCCATCGCCCGGCCGACCAGCGCCGGATCTCCCTCGACACCCAGCTCCAGGTGCCGCCGCTGCCTGCCCTCGCCGATCGACGGCAGGCTGAACAGGCGCAACGTCGGGTAACTGGTGACGATGCGCTCCATCAGATCCATCAACGCGCTCTCGTAGCAGTTCGGCCCGGTCAGCAGGAACGCTTTGTCGACCGTCGGATGTGGGTGGAACAGGTGCGCGTAGAAGGTATCGAGCGCCCATTCGGCCATCGGGTGTGCCATTTGCGGGAAGCCGGGCAGAAAGTGGTGGTCGCGCACGCGAAAACCGGGGATGCGGTTGAACGGGTTGGGGACGATGTCGACGCCGCGCGGAAAAACGCCCATCTGCAAGCGCACGGCGTCGGCCTGACCGTCGAAACGGGCCTGAATCTCGCGTTCGGCGTCGGGGTGCAGCACCAAATCGACGCCCAGCGCTTGGGCGGCGGCTTGCCGCGTATGGTCGTCCGGCGTGTTGCCGATGCCACCGAAACTGAAGACGAGGTCGCCCGCCGCCAGGCTGCGTTTCAGGGTTGCTGCAATGCGTGCCTGTTCGTCGCCGAGATACTCGACCCAGGCGAGGCGCAAACCGCGTGCGGCGAGCAGTTCGGCGAGCCTGGCGAAGTGCTTGTCCTGGCGCTTTCCCGAAAGTATTTCGTCGCCGATGATGATTGCTCCGATATTCACAATCCGGCTTCCTTCTCGCCGACGATGGTGACGATAGCGCCTTGGCGCAGTTGGCGCAGCGCCTCCAGCGTGTAGTGAATATAGGCCAGCGCCGCCAGCGTTGGCGCCAGCAGGCCGATCAGGGGGAGATGCGCGAGCAGCGCCAGCGTGACGCCAAGCATGAGCAACGGTGCGGCATGTTGCCGTCTCAAACCCCGCCATTCCTCATCGGTCGCGTGCACGGCGAGCGCATCGTAGGCGAAGGTGCGGCGATTCAGCCAGGCCATCCAGAACAGCGGCAGCAGCAGTCCAAGACCGGGCACCAGCCAGAGCGGCAGGGTCAGCAGCCAGCCGGCGATAAAGAGCAGGGCGGCCGAAACGCTGTTCCAGGTGGCCGCCGTCAGGCTGTCCTTGCCCATGCGCGCCAGCTCGGGGTAATCGGTCGCCGCCACGTGCTTGAGCAGTAGCGGCAGAACGAGGATCGCGGCGAGCAAGATCGCTGTCAGGTAAGCCGCAGCGAGAATCAGCAACCAACCGCCGAGCACCGCGAAGAGGTGAGCCAGCCACACGGCGCCCCAGGTCGTCAGCCACGTCATCGGCGGCAGATCGAGGAAGGTCGCTATCAATCCGTCCAGCACGAATATCGCCAGAGCCGACCAGGCGACCAGCGCCAGCACCGCCGGCCCCAACAGCAGCAACCACACGCGCCCCCGGCCCAGCGTGGCGAACGAACGAAACAAGGCTTGTACGACTCCGCTCATCGGATGGACTCCCACATTTTCTGCAAACGCTTGCTCGATACCGGCGCCGGGGTACGAAACTCCTGCGCGAACAACTGCACGCGCAGTTCCTCCAGCATCCAGCGAAATTGCTCGACCTGCGGGTCGTCCACGCCTTGCTTGGCGAGAACGATGGCGCGTCGTTCGTAGTTCGTCCACAGCGGGGCGTATTCGGCCAGCAGACGGGCGTCGCGCGCCGCGCCTTCGCTACCGCCCGCTTTCAGCTTGTCGAGGCGCAGCGCGATCGCTTTCAGGTAGCGCGGGAAATGTTGCAAGCGCTCGAACGGCGTGTCGGCAATAAAGCGCTTGCCGACCAAACGCGACAACTGCTTTTCGACATCCTGCAGCGCCGTAACGTGCGCCTTGAAGGCCAGCAGCTTTTTCTGCAATGCCTGCCAGTCGGTCAGTATCTGCCCGACCAGACGGCAGATTTCCTGCGCCAGCAGGCCGAGCCGCGACTTTGCGTCGGCGCAACGCGCCTTGAAACTGGCTGCATCGGTCGGCCACGGCTCGACCAGGCAGGCGCGGGCGAAGGCCAGATCGATCAACTGCCGGCGCAACTCATCCATAGACCCCAGCGGCATGAACTGGATGCCCATCTGCGTCAGCCCCGGCAGATTCTTTTCGAGGTACTTCACCTGATCGCGGAATTGCAGCTTATAGAGGCGCAACAAGCCGTCGGCGTGCGCTTCGCGCGCTTCTTCGGGCGAATCGAAAACGCATAAGGAAACCGTGTCGCCGTCGTCGCTCAGGCCGGGATAGCCGACGACCATTTGCCCGCTACCGACGTCAACCTCCATCAACTCCGGCAGTTCACCAAAGGTCCAATCGGTCATCCCCGAGTATTCGCTGGGCGTTTCGTGCAACTCGGCGAACTCCTGCTTGGCCTCGCGCCCCCATTCCCCGCGCAATTCGGTCAGGCTGCGGCTCATCGCCAACTGGCGCTCGTGTTCGTCGATCAACTTGTAGTTGAACGAAAAATGCGCCGGCAGCGCATCGGGGCGAAAAGCGTCCGGCGTGATCTCCCAACCGCGCGCGTTGAGGCCACGCGATTGCAGGACGAAACCGATCAGCGCCATTACCAGTGGCTTGTCCGAAGGCTGCACCTGCTCGACAAACTCGGCGGCAAAATCCGGCACCGGCACCAGTTTCGAGCGTATCTTCTGCGGCAGCGTTTTCACCAACTGCACGACTTTTTCCTTGAGCAGTCCTGGCACCAGCCATTCGCAGCGGTGGGCCGGAATCTGGTTGAGCTGCGCCAGCGGCACCGTCATCGTCACGCCGTCCCTTTGGCTACCCGGCTCAAAATGGTAAGTAAGCGCAAACTCGACGCCGCCGAGTTTGATCTGGTGCGGGAAAGCGTCGGTGGTAATGCCGGCCGCTTCGTGGCGCATCAGGTCTTCGCGCTTCAGGTGCAATAACTTCGGATTCTCGCGCTCGGCGTCGCGCCGCCATTTGTCGAACTCGGCGCCGCTGTACATGCCTTCCGGCAGGATCTGGTCGTAGAAAGCGAAAATCAGTTCGTCGTCGACCAGCACGTCGGGACGACGCGACTTGTGCTCCAGCGTTTCGATGTCGAGCATCAACTGGTGGTTGTGCGTGAAGAAGTTCCAGCGCCGGGCATATTCCTCACTGATTTCGCCGCCG
>JACQYA010000104.1 GCA_016208425.1 Betaproteobacteria bacterium | reverse complement strand
GACGGGATGATGTTTTCCAGGATGCCGCGGCCGCCGCGCCAGTCTTTGTTGGACGGGCCGTCGACGGTCTTTTGCGTCGCCGTGGCGGCGTGGACGGTGGTCATCAGGCCGCGCTTGATGCCCCAGTTGTCGTTGAGCACCTTGGCGATGGGGGCGAGGCAGTTGGTGGTGCAGGAGGCGTTGGAAACGATGGTCTGGCCGGCGTAGGTACTGTCGTTGACGCCGTAGACGAACATCGGGGTGTCGTCTTTGGAGGGGGCGCTCTGGATGACTTTCCTGGCGCCGGCGGCGATGTGTTTCTGGCAGGTGTCTTTGGTCAGGAAGAGGCCGGTGGACTCGACGACGATGTCGGCGCCGACTTCGTTCCATTTGAGCTCGGAGGGGTCTTTGACGGCGGTCAGGCGGATTTTTTTGCCGTTGACGGTGAGGGTGTTGCCGTCGACCGCAACTTCGCCTTTGAAGCGGCCGTGCACGGAGTCGTACTTGAGCATGTAGGCGAGGTAATCCGGTTCGAGCAGGTCGTTGATGCCGACCACTTCGATGTCGGAAAAATCCTTGATCGCGGCGCGAAATACCATGCGCCCGATGCGGCCGAAACCGTTGATGCCGATTTTGATGGTCATTTTGTTGGGTCCTTTTTGAGAAATGATGGTGAAAAATCGTTGGTGGCCGGCTAATTGACCGACAGCACGGCCAGATGCTCGGTATGATCGGTATGATCGGCCGGCAGGGGGGGCGTTGCCGGCCGTTTCCTGGCCAGACGGCGCGCCTGCGCGACCAGCGCGGCAAGCGTGACGCCGAAATACTCGTATAGCGCCGGGGCGGGCGCCGATTCGCCGAAGCGGTCGATGCCGACCACCGCGCCGTTGCGCCCGACGTACTTGCGCCAGAAATCCGGGTGCGCGGCTTCGACGGCGACGACCGGCAGCGTCGCCGGCAGCACGTTGTCGCGGTAAGCCTGCGCTTCGAGGTCGAAGCGGCGGGTGCACGGCATGGAGACGACGCGCGCGGCGACGCCTTCCGCCTGCAAGGCGGCTTGCGCGTCAAGCGCGATCTTCACTTCGGAACCGGTGCCGATCAGCACGACCTGCGGCCGGCCGGCGGCGGCTTCGGAAAGGATGTAGCCGCCGCGCCGGATGTCGGCGATCTGCCGCGCGGTGCGCGGCAGCGCCGGCAAATTCTGCCGCGAAAGCAGGAAGCACGAGGGGCCGTCGCGCCGTTCGACCGCCGCCGTCCACGCCTGCGCGGTTTCCATCGCGTCGGCCGGACGCCAGACGTCGAGGCCGGGAATCAGGCGCAGCGAGGCGGCATGTTCGATCGGCTGGTGCGTCGGGCCGTCTTCGCCGAGGCCGATGGAGTCGTGCGTATAGACCATCAGCTGGCGCAGCTTCATCAGCGCCGCCATGCGGATGCCGTTGCGCGCGTAGTCGGAGAAGACGAGGAAGGTGGCGCTGTACGGGATGAAGCCACCGTGCAGCGAGACGCCGTTGGCGATGGCGGTCATGCCGAATTCGCGCACGCCGTAGTTGATGTAGTTGCCGGCCGCCTCGCGGTTGGCCGAGCGCGTACCGCTCCAGTCGGTGAGGTTGGAGCCGGTCAGGTCGGCCGAACCGCCGAGCAGTTCGGGCAGGCCGGGGGCGATGGCTTCGATCACGTTCTGCGAGGCCTTGCGCGTGGCGACGCCGGCGGTTTGCGCCGACAGCCGGGCGGTCAGTTCGCCGACGCGCGCCGGCCAGTCGGCGGGCAGATCGCCGCGCGTGCGGCGCTCGAATTCGGCGGCCAGTTCCGGGTAGGACGCGCGGTAGGCGGCGAAGGCGGCCGCCCATCGCCGTTCGGCGGCGCTCCCGCCGGTGCGTGCGTCCCATGCGCCGCGCACGTCGTCCGGCAGCTCGAAGGGGGCGTAAGGCCATTCGAGCTGCAAACGTGTCGCTTCGATTTCTGCGGCGCCGAGCGGCGCGCCGTGCACGTCGTGCGTGCCGCTCTTGTTCGGCGACCCGAAGCCTATCGTGGTCTTGCAGCAGATCAGCGTCGGTTTGTCGTTTTGCGATTTGGCGATGCGGATCGCCGCTTCGATGGCGTCCGGGTCGTGCCCGTCGCAGTTGGCCACCACGCGCCAGCCGTAGGCCTCGAAGCGCTTCGGCGTATCTTCGGCGAACCACGGCTGGACGTGGCCGTCGATGGAAATATCATTGTCGTCGTAAAAGACGACCAGCTTCGAGAGCGACAGACGGCCGGCCAGCGAGCACGCTTCGTGCGAGACGCCCTCCATCAGGCAACCGTCGCCGATGAAGGCGTAGGTGTGATGGTCGACGATCTGGTGCCCGTCGCGGTTGAAGGTTTCGCCGAGCAGCCGTTCGGCGAGCGCCATGCCGACGGCGTTAGCCAGCCCCTGGCCGAGCGGGCCGGTCGTCGTTTCGACGCCCGGCGTGATGCCCAGCTCGGGATGCCCCGGCGTTTTCGAGTGTAGCTGGCGGAAGCGCTTCAAGTCGTCGGCCGAGAGGTCGTAGCCGGAGAGGTGCAGCAGCGCGTAGAGCAGCATCGAGCCGTGGCCGTTCGAGAGCACGAAGCGGTCGCGATCCGCCCACTGCGGGTTCGCCGGGTTGTGTTTGAGGTGGTGGCGCCAGAGCACTTCGGCGATGTCGGCCATGCCCATCGGCATGCCCGGGTGGCCGGAGTTGGCCGCCTGCACCGCGTCTATCGAGAGGAAGCGCAGGGCGTTGGCGCAGCGGCGGCGCAGTTTGCGGGTTTCGTTCGGCAAAGGAATCTCCTTCAGTCCGGTACGACTGTCTGGGCGAGAATGGTGGGAGTGGCTGGAAAAGCGGGTCGCGGATCAGCGCGCGCGGCGCTTTTTGTCCATCAGTTGCTGGATCATCGGCGTGAAGATGATCTGCATCGCCAGCCCCATCTTGCCGCCGGGGCAGACGATGATGTTCGGGCGCGACATGAAGGAGTCGTGGATCATGTTCAGCAGATAGGCGAAGTCGATGCCCTGGGGTTCGGCGAAACGGATGACGACAAAGCTCTCGTCGGGCGACGGGATATCGGCGGCGATCAGCGGGTTGGAGGTGTCGACGGTGGGCACGCGCTGGAAGTTGACGTGCGTCTGCGAAAACTGCGGGCAGATGTAATTGATGTAGTCCGGCATGCGGCGCAGGATGGTGTCCATCACCGCTTCGGTGGTGTAGCCGCGCTGCGATTTGTCGCGGTGGATCTTCTGGATCCATTCGAGGTTGATGATCGGCACGACGCCGATGCGCAGGTCGGCGTAACGCGCGACATCGACCGTATCGGTTTTGACGGCACCGTGCAGGCCTTCGTAAAACAGCAGGTCGGTGTTGTCCGGCAAGCTCTTCCAGCCGGTAAACGTTCCCGGCTCGGAACCGAAGCGCTTGGCTTCATCGGCGTCATGCACGTAGTGGCGGCGCTTGCCGTTGCCCGTTTCGCCGTATTCCTTGAACAGGCCTTCCAGTTCGGCGAGCAGGTTGGCTTCCGGGCCGAAGTGGCTGAAGTGGTGGTCGCCGGCGGCGGTCAGTTCGGCCGCGCGGGCTTTCATCGCGGCGCGGTCATAACGGTGGAAGCTGTCGCCCTCGATGATTGCGGCGTTCAGGTTCTCGCGCCGGAAGATGTGCTGGAACGACTTTGTGACGGACGTGGTGCCGGCGCCTGACGATCCGGTAATGGCGATGACGGGGTTCTTGATCGACATGATGCGTCTCCTGGGTATTTTGAGAAATTCGGGGAACCGCTTAGTTGGCGCGAAACAGGGTGCGGGTGGCGAACAGCGGCGAGCTGAAAGGCTTGTCTTCGCCGGTTTCGTGTTCGCGGTGGTAGCGCTCGATGCGCTCGACCTCGTCGCGCGAACCGAGAATGACCGGCACCAGCTGGTGCAGGTTTTCCGGCACCAGATCGCTGATCCGCCCGCTGCCGGTCGATGCCTGGCCGCCGGCCTGCTCGACGATCATCGACATCGGGTTGGCCTTGTGCAGCAGGCTCAGGCGGCCGGGCTTGCTCATGTCCTTGGTGTCGCGCGGATACATGAAAACGCCGCCGCGAACCAGGATGCGGTGCACTTCGCCAACCATCGAGGCGACCCAGCGCATCGTGAAATCCTTCTCGCGAACGCCGGTCTGGCCGGCCAGGCATTCCTCGACGTAGCGGCGGATCGGCGGCTCCCAGAAACGCTCGTTGGAAGCGTTGATCGCGAAATTCCGGGTTTCGGCCGGTATTTGCAGATGGGAGTGGGTGAGCAGGAACTCGCCGATTTCGCGGTCTAGCGTAAAGGCGTGCGTGCCGTTGCCGACGGTCAGCACGAGCATCGTCGACGGGCCGTAAAAGGCGTAGCCGGCGGCGACCTGGCGCGATCCCGGTTGCAGGAAATCGGCGGCCGACGGTTCCTTGCAACCGTCGGGGCACCGCAACACCGAGAAGATGCTGCCGACCGTCAGGTTGACGTCGATATTCGACGAGCCGTCGAGCGGATCGAACACCAGCAGATACTTGCCGCGCTGCGCGCCGGCCGGCGCCGGATAGATGTTTTCCATTTCGCCCGAAGACATCGCCGCCAGATGGCCGCCCCATTCGCAGTGCTGGAGAAAGGTCTGGTTGGACAACACGTCGAGCGTGTGTTGCGGTTCGCCGTGCGCGTTGCGGGTCGCCACGTCGCCCTGGACGCCGGCCAGCGCACCGCGCGAAACCCCCTGGGATATGGCTTTGCAGGAGCGCACCACGTCGCTGATAAGCATCGAAAAATCGCCGGCCAGCGCCGGGTTGCGGCTTTGTTCCTCGACCAGGAACTTGTTTACGTTGGTGCGTCCGAATAGCATGGCGATACTCCGAAAAATAAAACTCTTGCAAAATTCGCGATTGAGGTGATTCTAGTAGTGTGATAGAAAAACACCAGTTAAACGTTTTGTCGATTTTATTTAGCAAAAACTAACCAATGAGAAACGCGACGATCCGCCAGCTCCAAATCTTCTCGGTGGCCGCCACCCACCTGTCTTTTGCCCGCGCGGCCGAGAAGCTGCATCTGACGCATGCGGCGATTTCTCTGCAAATCAAGCAGTTGGAAGATGTGTCCGGCGCCATGCTGTTCGACCGCATCGGCAAACGGGTTTTTCTCACCGAAGCCGGCGAGATTTTGCTCGACCACGCGCGACAGATCTTGCAGTCGCTGAAAGACGCCGACGAGTCGCTGATGGCCTTGAAGGGGCTGAAAGGCGGGCGGGTGGCGATCGCCGTGACGAGCACCGCCGAGTACTTCGCACCCGGGCTGCTCGCCGAGTTCCGCAAGGCGCAGGCCGACGTGCGCGTGCGCCTGCTGATCGACAACCGTGAAGAAGTCAGTCGTCTGCTGACTTCCAACGAGGTCGATCTGGCGATCATGGGACGCCCGCCAGCCGACCTCGACGCCGAAGCGGTGAATTTTGCGCCGCACCCGCTGGTCATCGTCGCCGGCGCCGATCATCCGCTGGCCGGGCGTTCGCGCCTGTCCGTCGACGATCTCGCCACCGAGACCTTGATCGTTCGCGAATCCGGCTCGGGAACGCGCTCGGCGATGGAAGAGTTTTTTCTCGAACACGCGATCAAGCCGCGCATCGGCATGGAAATGGGCAGCAACGAAGCGATCAAACAGGCCGTCGTCGCCGGCCTGGGCATTAGCTTTATCTCGAAACACACGCTGGGGCTCGAACTCAGCGCCGGCCGGCTGACCATACTCAAAGTCGAGGGCACGCCGGTGATGCGTCGCTGGTTTCTGGTGCGCCACAAGAGCAAGCGCCTGACTCCGGCGCTGGGGGCATTCTGGGATTTCGTTCTCGAATTCGCGCCGAATTATTTGAAGCGGCTGGCTTGAGAATGAGTGGCGGTCGTCCGGCTGACCGACATCTAATGCACAATGTGTTTACAGCCGCTTGATCGAAACCACCACAAAATCACTGTTATTGGAATCGGGCGTGTTCACAGTATGAGCACAAGAATTGCTTTGCACCCTGAATTTTGGTGTAGAGAGGCGTGTTCACAGTATGAGCACAAGAATTGCTTTGCACCCTGAATTTTGGTGTAGAGATGGATCGAAGCCTGCTCGAAGACGAACAATGGGCAAAAATTGCCGGCCTGTTGCCGGGAAAGCCGACCGACAAGGGAGGGCGGGCGGCGGACAACCGCAAGTTTGTCGAAGCCCTCCTGTATCTGGCCCGCACGGGATGCACGTGGCGCGATCCGCCACCGGAATTGGGCGATTGGCATCCGGCATATGTTCGATTTTCTCACCGGGAGGCATACGGGGTATGGAACCGGGTTGCCGGGGCACCGCAAGACACAGCCGATCTGGAAGAGCTCTTTATCGGTGCAACGATTGTTCGGGCCCACCAACACGCTGCCGGGGCACCCGAAAAAACACTGCGGATCAGGCGATCGGCCGCTCGCGGGGCGTGCTGGCCACCAAGATCCATGCGTGTGTCGATGCGCCCGGGAACCCGGTCTGCCCGATCCTGGCCGCCGGGCAAGCCGCCGGCGTGACGCAAGGAGCGGCACGGGTCGCCGGGACGGATCACGGCCGACAAGGGGTACGACAGTGATGCACTGGTCGAAACCATCGGGAAGCAAGGTATCCGGGCGAATATTCCGCCACGCGCCAACCGGCACCACCAACGATCCGCCGACCGGCATCACACCAAATCCGGGCATCTGGTCGGGCGCTTCTTCAACCGGCTCAAGCAGTTCCGTCGCATCGCTACGCGGTACGATAAGCTCGCCAGTCGCTTCAACGCCTTCTTGCAGTTGGCTTGTGCCT
>JACQYA010000103.1 GCA_016208425.1 Betaproteobacteria bacterium | reverse complement strand
CGAGGCTGAACGCCTCATGAAGCAGACCATCACGTTCTGGGCCACCGATGCCCCCAAGCTCGCCCAGTGGGCCGAAGAAAACCTGCCTGAGGGCTTCGCGGCGTTCGACGTGCCGCCTGGGCAACGGCTTCGGCTGCGTACAACCAATGGCCTCGAACGCATCAACCGCGAGATCGAGCGCCGCACTCGCGTCGCCTCGATCTTCCCCAATACGGCGTCCTGTCTGCGTTTCGTCTCGGCACTTCTCGCCGAGTGCGATGAGGACTGGATGTCAGGCAAAATCTATCTCAACTTGAAAGACTGATCTCGTCATCCCAATGGAATCGCCCGCGAATATTTACAGAAAAAAGTTGCACTGCCACAGCCTGTGCGGTCTTGAACGGAACATGCGCGATCAGGGCGTAGTGGGACGTGCGTCCGTTAATCGTGACGATGGCCTGCTTTTGTCCGGCACCGATGACCGGGTCGGCCTCCCGGTCGCCAAAGCGGCCGCGCCCGGCCACGACGGCGGGACGCAAATCGGTGGAGGCCTGGTTGGGGATCGTGCCGCGCCGCTCACGGCCGCCATAACGCTTTCGGCCGACCTTCTGGCAGCGCAGGGCGCGATGCGGCGTGCCGCCGGTGCGCTTGTCGGCGCAGATATGCTGGTAGATGCTTTCGTGGCTCACCGTGGGGCGTCCATTGACTTTGAGATACCCGGAGATTTGTTCTGGACCCCACGTCTCGCCAAGCTCGATGCCAACCGTGGCCCATGTGATACCCGGAGATTTGTTCTGGACCCCACGTCTCGCCAAGCTCGATGCCAACCGTGGCCCATGTCTCCGGCGTAACGCGAGGGCTGTTCTCACAAGCCTGCATACGAGTCCGCGAGAACTCATGGGCTTGCTTGGGCCGGTATCGGTCTCGCTTTTGGGCGCTCTGAGTCCAGCCAGTCCGTCCAGCCGTCGTACACCGCAACCCAGCGGCTTATCCAAGAGTTCGAGCAAGAGTTTGGTGCACGTGATTGTCACGTCTTGCTGGGCTGTGATCTCAATACCTCTGAAGGTCAGACCACGTTTCGCGAAAGCAAGCTGGGCGAGCGTTGTACCAAATACACAGGCAAGGCCACAGAAATTGCTGCGCGCATTATTTCCGAAATGGATCTCAAGTCAGTCGCGATAACTACTTGATTTGTAAAAGGGTAAAAAATGGGTGGCGACTGACTTTCGGGACGATTTTCGGGGGCTCAGTCCGATTGCTACGCTAACCCGGCGGTGCAGGGGGCGTGGCGCGATAAAGCCGCGCAATGCCCCGGATCTTGAACGTTGGGCGTCATGACCCGTAGTCCTGCTCAAGTGTTACGCGCTTTCGCAATTGGAGCCGTTCTCGCCCTTCTCCTTGCAAGTTGTGGGTTCGTGCACGACGAAAAGATCAAAGGGGCGTATCGCTTGGTTGCAATCGACATTTCCGAACGAATGCTTGCTGGCGGAGGAGGGTTTGCTGGGCGCGTCGGCGTTCTATATGGCGAACACCTTGCCCGGCTTGATCCCGGCCACGCTCGAAATTCGAGCAGGCCGGGAAGCCGCGCCGGTGCGTGTTCTACACGCATGACCGGCCGGAGAACGCCTGTTTGCGCCACTCTCCGGGCTGCGTATTTTCAGGCGGACTTCAGGCGCGCCAGCTGCGGCTTGAGTTTTTCGACCGTGGCGACGAAATCGGCGAGGCGCTTCTTTTCCTGTCCGACCACCGCTGCCGGCGCGCGGGCGACGAAGCTTTCGTTGCCGAGCTTGGCCTGCGCCTTGGCGATTTCGCCTTCCAGCCGGGCGATTTCTTTGCCCAGGCGCTCGCATTCGGCGGCGACGTCGATCTCGATTTTCAGCATCAGCCGCGTTTCGCCGACCACGGCGACCGGCGCGCTGGCGTCGTCGGCCATGTGGTCGACGATCTGCACGTCGGACAGCTTGCCGAGCGCCTTCAGGTAGGGCGCGAAGACGGTTAGCGATGCCGTATCTCCCGAAGCAATCAACGGAACCTTGAGTGCCGGCGAGAGGTTCATTTCGCCGCGCAGATTGCGGCAGGCGTAGGCCAAGTCTTTGAGCTGCTGCACCTTGGCATCGCTCGCCCCGTCTATTTTTTCCGGCTGCGCTTGCGGGTAGGCGCACAGCATCAGCGAATCGTGCGTCTTGCGCCCGGGAGCGTTTGGATCGCTGTTCTTTCGACCAGCGATAGGCGCTACCGCCTGCCACAGTTCCTCGGTGATGAAGGGGATCAGCGGATGCGCCAGGCGCAGCACGGTTTCCAGCACGCGCGCCAGGGTGCGCCGCGTGGCGCGGGCTTCCTGCTCCGTGCCTGATTGAATCTGCACCTTGGCCAGTTCGAGATACCAGTCGCAGAACTCGTCCCAGACGAACTCGTAAATCTCGCGTGACAGCAGGTCGAAACGGTAGTCGGCGAAATGCTTGGCGACCTCGGCTTCGGTGCGCTGCAATTTGCTGACGATCCAGCGGTCGGCGAAGGAAAAACTGAGTTTCGGCGAACACTGCTCCGGCGTGCACACGTCCAGACCGAGATCCTGGCCTTCGCAGTGCATCAGCACGAAGCGCGTCGCGTTCCAGAGCTTGTTGCAAAAGTTGCGGTAGCCTTCGCAGCGGCCGAGGTCGAACTTGATGTCGCGGCCGGGGCTGGCCAGCGAGAGGAAGGTGAAACGCAGCGCGTCGGTGCCGAAAGCGGGGATGCCGGCCGGGAATTCCTTGCGCGTGCGCTTTTCGATCTGCTCGGCCTGTTTCGGGTTCATCAGGCCGGTGGTGCGCTTCTTCACCAGGTCTTCGATGCCGATACCGTCGATCAGGTCGATCGGGTCGAGCACGTTGCCCTTCGACTTCGACATCTTCTGGCCTTCCGCGTCGCGGATCAGGCCGTGCACATAGACGTGCTTGAACGGGATCTTGCCGGTGATGTGCTTGGTCATCATCACCATCCGCGCCACCCAGAAGAAGATGATGTCGAAGCCGGTCACCAGCACGGTGGACGGCAGGTAAAGATCGAGCGCCGGGTTCGACTGCGCCGGCCATTCCGGCGTCCAGTCGAGCGTCGAGAACGGCCACAGGGCCGAGGAATACCAAGTGTCGAGCACGTCCGGGTCGCGGACTAGCGCGCCGGTGTAGCCGGCCGCAGTGGCCTGCGTCTTGGCTTCTGCCTCATCGTGCGCGACGAAGATTTCGCCGTTGTTTCCGTACCACGCCGGAATCTGGTGCCCCCACCACAACTGGCGCGAGATGCACCAGTCCTGGATGTTGTTCAGCCACTGGTTGTAGGTATTGACCCAGTTTTCGGGAACGAACTTGATCTCGCCCGAGGCGACGCATTCGAGCGCCTTGCCGGCGATGCTGGCTCCATCGGCACCGGGTTTTGTCATGGCGACGAACCACTGGTCGGTGAGCATCGGTTCGATGACGACGCCGGTGCGGTCGCCGCGCGGCACTTTCAGAGTGTGTTTATCGATCTTGTCGAGAAAGCCCTGCGCTTCGAGGTCGGCAACGATCTGCTTGCGGGCGTCGAAGCGATCCATGCCCTGATACTTGGCGGGCGCGTTGTCGTTGATCTTGGCGCCCAGCGTCAGGATCGAAATGATCGGCAGACTATGGCGCTGACCGACGGCGTAGTCGTTAAAGTCGTGGGCAGGCGTGACTTTCACGCACCCGGTGCCGAATTCGAGGTCGACATAGGCGTCGGCGATGATCGGTATTTCACGGTCGCAGAGCGGCAGCTTCACCCTCTTGCCGATCAGGTGCTTGTAGCGTTCGTCTTTGGGGTGCACCATCACGGCGCTGTCGCCGAGCATGGTTTCCGGGCGGGTGGTCGCGACGGTGAGCGAGCCGCTTCCCTCGGCGAGCGGGTAGCGGATATGCCAGAGAAAACCTGCCTCCTCCTCGCTCACCACTTCCAGGTCGGAAACGGCGGTGTGCAGCGCCGGATCCCAGTTGACCAGCCGTTTGCCGCGATAAATCAGCCCTTCGCGGTGCAGGCGGACAAAGGTCTCGGTGACGATTTTCGACAGGCCGGCGTCCATCGTGAAGCGCTCGCGCGCCCAGTCGGGCGAAGTGCCGAGGCGGCGCATCTGGCGGGTGATCGTGTTGCCGGAGAATTCCTTCCACTCCCAGACCTTTTCCAGAAACTTCTCGCGCCCGAGGTCGTGGCGCGAAATACCTTGGGCGTCCAACTGGCGCTCGACGACGATCTGCGTGGCGATCCCGGCGTGGTCGGTACCCGGCTGCCACAGCGTGTTGTCGCCGCGCATGCGGTGATAGCGCGTTAGCGCATCCATGATCGCCTGGTTGAAACCGTGCCCCATGTGCAGCGTGCCGGTGACGTTGGGCGGCGGCAACAGGATGCAGAAAGCGTTAGCTTGCGCGTCGGGGCGCGCCGTATCCAGGCCGGCGCCGAAATAGCCTTTGGCCTCCCATTCAGGATACCGGCGCCGCTCGATGTCGGCCGGCTCGAAGCTCTTGGAAAGTTCCATGGGTGCGGGAGAAGAAAGGTGATGGGGGTGATGGGAGGTGATGCCGGAAGGCAGCGATTATACCGGAACGCAGACCGGCTCCGCCGGGGACGTGCCTCGCGCAAGCGCGCGTCGATCACTCGAAGGAAGGCGGGTCTTCCAGCGGCAAACGGAGCTGCTGTCGGCGGGCGAGGAAATTGCGCAGTGCCAGCGCGACCGTTTCGTTGATGCCTGTCCGCAATTCTTCCTTGGCGTTCAGCAAGGCGGTTTCGATCAAGGTCGGCAGCTCCGCGGCGAGATATTGCTCGATCGCGTAGGCCATGTCGGCGGCGAGTATGCCGGCAAGCGCTTTTTCCATTTCATCGGCGCTTTTCGCGGCGCCGCCGGAGACTTCTTCGGTGAGAACCGGGATGTCTTCGTCTTCGTCGTCCAACGAAGGCTCTATCCGCGGCGGCGGAGCGGCGATGAAACTGCGCCGGTGGCGCACGCCCAGCGGGTTGTCGGCGGCGGAAGCGGGCCGGGCCGTGCGCCCGGCCGCGCCGCTATCGCCCGCCATCAGCTCTTTCCGGAGAGGTCGAAATACTGGATCTCATAGCCCCTGTCCTTGTAATACTTGACGCGGTTGCGGCCGGCGTGGCGTTCGCCGTCGCTCTGGCCGACCACTTCGATGACGCTGGTGAAGCGCGAAAAACCCGGCGGTATGTCGGCCGAAAGATTGACGAGACGTTCGTCCTGCGGCAGGTCGTCGAGACGATCCGCGATCAGCACCGGCGTTTCTGCGGCGAGCGGCGAAGCGCCGCGCACGTGGGGCACGAAGCCGGTCGGCGGATGCATCCACAAATGGCGGTCGAGCGCGCCCGCCACTTCCGCTTCCGGGGCGTAGACGAGCACCGCTTTTTTTTGCGCGTGAGCCTTGCGGATCAGCGCCGCCGTGGCGGCGATGCGGTCGGCGGCATTGTGGTAGAAAAAAATCCGGGTCAATTGAGTTGTCCGCAGCGCTTCAACAGATAGTGCGCCAGCAGCGGCACGGGGCGGCCGGTGGCGCCTTTGTCGGCGCCCGACTTCCAGGCGGTGCCGGCGATGTCGAGGTGCGCCCACTCAAATTTTTTCGCGAAGCGCGAGAGGAAGCAGGCGGCGGTGACGCTGCCGCCCCAGCGCCCGCCGATGTTCGCCATGTCGGCGAAGGGGCTTTTCAAAAGTTCCTGATAGTCGTCCCAGAGCGGCATCTGCCAGGCGCGGTCGTGCGCTTCGTTGCCGGCGTGCAGGAGTTCGCGCGCCAGCTTGTCATCGTTGGCGAAGAGGCCGGTGGCGACGTGGCCGAGCGCGACCACGCACGCACCGGTCAGTGTCGCCACGTCGATCACCGTCTCCGGCTCGAAACGCTCGGCGTAGGTCAGCGCGTCGCAGAGGATCAGGCGGCCTTCGGCGTCGGTATTCAGGATCTCGATGGTTTGGCCGGACATCGAGGTGACGATGTCGCCGGGGCGGCTGGCCGATCCGCCGGGCATGTTCTCGGTGGCGGGCACGATGGCCGTCAGGTTGATCGGCAGCTTCATTTGCGCGACCGCTTTGACGACGCCGAGCACGCTGGCCGCGCCGCACATGTCGTACTTCATCTCGTCCATGCCTTCGCCCGGTTTCAGCGAGATGCCGCCGGAGTCGAAGGTAATGCCTTTGCCGACCAGCACCAGCGGCTTTTCGCCGGCCTTGCCCCCCTGGTGCTGAAGCACGATCAGCTTGGGCGGCTGGTGCGATCCCCCGGCGACCGAAAGCAGGGAGTGCATGCCGAGCGCTTCCATGTCGGCGCGTTCCAGAATCTGGCACCCGACGCCGTGCTCCCCGGCAATATTCAGCGCCGTCTCGGCCAGATAGCCGGGCGTGCAAATGTTGGCCGGGAGGTTGCCGAGGTTCTTGGCCAGCGACACGCCTTCGCCGATGGCCAGCCCCTGCGCCAGCGCGGCTTCCCCCATCGCCAGCTCGTTGCGGCGCTCGACGGCGAAGGTCAGCTTGCGCAAAGGGCGACGAACGTCATCCTTCTTGCTTTTGAAACGATCGAAGCGATAGACCGTTTCCTGCGCGACTATCGTCGCTTGACGGATACGCCAGGCCACGCTGCGCTTCCTGACCGGGACTTCGGTCAGAAACAGGGTGCCGTCGAACGAGCCGGTTTCGTTGAGCGTCTTGACGGCGCAGCGGATCGCTTCGCCGTACTCTTTTTCGCGGAATTCCTTTTCTTTGCCCAGCCCGATCAGCAGCACGCGCTCGCCCAATATTCCCGGAACTTTGTGCAACAGCAGCGAAGTGCCCGCCTTGCCTTCCATGTCGCCGCAGCGAATGAGTTCCGAGAGATAGCCGCGCGCGGCGTTGTCGAGCAATTCTGCGGCCAGCGTCAGTTTGCGCGGCTCGAAGACGCCGACTACCACGCAGGCGCCACGCTGCTTCTCCGGGTTTCCGCTTTTTATGCTAAATTCCACTCGCCGCTCTCCTCGAACCGTGTGTTTCGTCGTAAAAGCCGATTATCAGCAGTTTTTCGATAAAGTCAAAAAATGATCTTTCAGCGTGCCGTCCGGCGCGAGTTTACCCAAGCGGCAGCGGGCATATTTGTTGCACTTTTCGCGATCCTGGTCACGACCCAGTTGATCCGTCTGCTGACCGAAGCGGCTGGAGGAAAGGTCGCTCCAGAAGCTGTCGCCGCGTTGCTCGGTTTTGCCGCGCTCAACTATTTGCCGATCCTGCTCTCTCTGGCGCTGTTTATCGCCATTTTGTTGACTTTGTCGCGCAGCTACCGCGACTCGGAAATGGTCGTCTGGTTTTCGTCGGGACTTTCGCTGACGGCGTGGGTGCGGCCGGTGCTGGCGTTCGCGATGCCGCTGTCCATCGCCATCGCGCTATTGTCGGTATTCCTCTCGCCCTGGGCCTTGTCGCAAAGCGCCGAGTTCAGGCAAAGACTGAGCGCCCGCAGCGACGCCCGGCAGGTTTCGCCCGGCGCTTTCCAGGAGGCGAATTCGGCCGAGCGCGTTGTCTTCGTCGAGGCGGTGGCTGACGACGCGAGCTATGTGCGCAATGTGTTCGTCAGTTCCGTACAGCACCAGCGGCTCGGCGTGATGATCGCGCCGACCGGGCATCTGGAGTCGGCCGACAACGGCGACCGCTTCATGGTGCTGGAAAATGGGCGCCGCTACGAGGTCGAGCCGGGGACGTCCGAATTTCGCATTCTCGAATTCGCGCGCTACGCGATCCGCGTCGAAGCGAAAGAAGCGCGCGGTGTCGAGCAGACCCCTAAAACCATGCCGATCTGGGATTTGATCCGCGAAGACCAGCCGGTGCATCGGGCCGAATTGCTCTGGCGCGTGGGCATCCCGCTATCGGCCATCGTGCTGGCCTTGCTGGCGATCCCGCTTTCCTTTGTCAACCCGCGCGGCGGGCGTTCGGCCAACATGCTGATTTCGATACTGACCTACATGATTTACAACAACTTCCTGTCGATCAGCCAGGCATGGGTGGCGCAGGGCAATATCTCTTTTCCGGTAGGCGTCCTGCTGGTGCATTTGCTGATGCTCACGCTGCTGCCCTTGCTCTTCTACCGGCGTATCGCCGTTTTTTCGTTCGCGCGGATGTGGCGATGAAAATCTATCGCAGGTATCTGGCGCGCGAGGTAACGGCGGCAATACTGCTGGTGTTGGGCGCGTTTTTGGCGCTCTTCGGTTTCTTCGACATGATTAACGAGTTGAAAGATGTCGGCCGCAGCGGTTATGAGCTTCAGCATGCGGTCGCCTACGTGCTGCTGCGCCTGCCGGGGCGGGTTTATGAACTGATGCCGGTCGCGGTGCTGATCGGTACCCTTTACGCGCTCTCCACCCTGGCGCGGCATTCCGAAATCACCGTCCTGCGCACCGCCGGCCTGTCGACGCGCGGGCTGCTCGGCGCCTTGTTTCAGGTGGCGTCCGTACTGGCGGCGGTGACTTTCCTGTTCGGCGAATTCGTCGCGCCGCCGGCCGAGCGCGCCGCCAACCAGTTGCGCCTGAAGGCGGTGAGTTCGGTCGTCGCGCAGGAGTTTCGCTCCGGCTTGTGGGTCAAGGACGAGCGCAGTTTCGTCAACGTGCGCACCGTCCTCCCCGATACGCGATTGCGCAATATCCGCATCTACGAATTCGATGAAAACGCGCAGCTTCGTTCGGTGAGCGAGGCGGAAGAAGGCGAATACGTCCCGCCGGCCACCTGGCGCTTGACCGGAGTCGTGCAGACGGTGCTCGACGGCGAACGCGCGACGATTTTGAAAAAGCCCGACATGCTCTGGCGCTCTGCGCTGAACCCGGACATCCTGTCAGTTCTGCTGGTGGTGCCGGAACGCATGTCGCTCTTTCACCTGAACGCTTACATCAAGCATTTGTCGGAGAACCGCCAGAAAACCCAGCGCTATGAAATCGCGCAGTGGAAGAAGCTGGTTTATCCGCTGGCGGCATTCGTGATGATGGCGCTGGCGTTACCGTTCGCTTACACGCACAACCGGATGGCGGGAGTCAGCCTGAAAATCTTCTCCGGGGTCATGATCGGAACCTTTTTTCACATGTTGAACGGCCTGTTTTCCAGCCTCGGCGTCATCAATAGCTGGCCGCCGGTGTCGAGCGCGATAGCGCCCTCGCTGTTGTTCCTGTTCGCCGCGACGGGGATGATCTGGTGGGTCGAGCGCCGCTGAACGTTCAAGCCATTACGAGGCGCGTGCCGGCGATCCGGTCGTGGAGAAACTGGCCGTCGCGGTCGAAAATCGCCCATAGAATACCGGCGCCACCCAGCCCTATGCTGGGCCAGCACAACAGGAAACGCAGCAAGGCTTGCGCCGGACGTACCGGCAAACCGTCTTTTGTTTGCACGCGAACGCGCCAGGTTTTCATCGCCAGCGTTTGCCCGCCATTGCTCCAGAGCCAGACGAAATAGACGAGCAGGACGAGAAATAAGTGCACTCTGAGCGTCGCCGGCGTGGCGGTGAGATGCGCGAACGCGCCCAGCAGAATATGGGGGAGCACCAGCAGCAAGGCAAGCACGCCAAGCAGCAGCAGCGTTTCGTAAAACATGCCGGCCAGGCGGCGCGGAATGCCGGGAACCCGGGCCGTATCGGACGCGGGCATCAAGGCCGGGGCACCGCGTCGGTATCGGCCGCCGTGGCGGCCGCCGGCGAGACCGGCGGCTCGGTAGCCGGCGCCGTGGCTGGCGGTGTGACCAAGGTTCCGCCGCCCGACCCGAGAGAGGGGAGAACGGGGAGAGCGGCGCCTGCGGGCGCGGGGCGCCCGGGTTTGGGTACCGTGCCGCCGGCAGGCGGCGGCTGATGTTTCTGTTTTTCCTCTTCCGGGAGGTTTGAGTATTCCTCCCATTTTTGTTTCAGTTCTTGCTTCAATTCCTGCTGCTTTTCGGTCGGCAACTGGCTCATCGACTGGTATTTTTCACGCGCCTGCCGCCGCTGTTCGGGCGTCAATTTGGCCCATTCCTGCATCTGCGCCTGAACGCGGAGCTGCTCTTCTCCAGACATCGTCGGGAAGCGTTGGGCGATCCCCAGCCACTTCTTGCGCCGATACGATTCCATGGCGTCCCAGTCGGCGGCGAGCGGCGCCAGGACGGTCTTCTGTTGCGCGCTCAAGGCGACCCATCGCGGTTGCGGGGGCGTAACAATGAGTGTCGGGTTGGACGTTGTCGCCCAACCCGACACCGGCAGAACGGCTAGAGAAACTAGTGTGATTGCTGAACGGATGAGCTTTTGAGCCATGCATCAAAGCCCTTGTCGGTAAGCGCGCCAATCGGCAGGTCGTCGGCCAGCAAAGCGCTGTCGATGGCTTCCAGCTCGGCGATGCTCTGATCGGCGTGCCAGTAGGTATAAAAAGCGATGCCGGTGACCAGCGCCAGCGCGGCGAGCACCTGTTTCAGGTGCAGGTGGTCAAAATGGCGATGGACGTAGCTGCCGGCAATCGCCAACGCCGACTGATGGACGGCGATCCTCTTGTGTTCGAGCGCGAGTTCTCTCGCTGCCTCAAGACGCCCCGCCGTTGCCGGCGACAAGTCATGCAGCCCACGGTTCAGGTGTTGCCTGACGCGGTGGGCGAAATGAAGTTCGTTCATAGCGTGATTCCCTTTGCTTTCAGCGCTGCGGCCATAGCGTGGGTGGCGCGCGAGCAGTGAGTTTTTACGCTGCCTTCGGAGCAGCCCATCGCTGCGGCGGTCTCGGCAACGTCCATGTCTTCCCAGTAACGCATGAGGAAGGCTTCGCGTTGACGCGCGGGCAGCGCCCTGATTTCTTTTTCAATGATAGCAAGCACTTGCGATTGCTGAAGCTGTCCGTCCGGGGTGTTCGGCGTGTATGACCCGGATTCGACCTCCATCGTTTCGAGCGGGTCGTGTTCTTCGTCGTCGCTGGGAGAAAACGAAGACAAAAGGGTAGTCCACAGGGAGCGCACCTTGCTGCGCCGGTAGTAATCGCGGATCGTGTTCTGCAATATCCTTTGAAAGAGCATCGGCAGCTCTTCCGCCGGACGGTCGCCATATTTCTCGGCGAGTTTCATCATCGAGTCCTGAACCAGATCGAGCGCCGTCTCCTCGTTGCGCACGGCAAACATCGCCTGCTTGAAAGCACGACGCTCGCAGGCGGCGAGAAAATCTGACAGTTCGCGTGGGCTGGCCAGAGCGGAAATTCCTTGGTGTTATCGGGCAGGACGCTGCCCATCCGTTCGACGCGGGTTTGGAAAAGGCACCGCCACGCCTTGACCAATCGAGGTCTAAGCTTTAACGTTACACGTTTTTTCGAGCAATTAGCTTAGTAAGGCGACGGCGATGACGATGACCGGTGCGGAGATTGTAATCAGGTGCTTGCAGGAAGAAAAGGTCGAATACGTGTTCGGCTATCCCGGCGGCTCGGTTCTCCATATATACGACGAGTTGTTCAAGCAGGATAAGATTAAGCACATTCTGGTTCGCCACGAACAAGCGGCAGTGCATGCCGCCGACGGTCTGGCGCGCTCTACCGGAAAAGTCGGCGTGGCCATGGTCACTTCCGGCCCCGGTGCGACCAACGCGGTGACCGGCATCGCCACCGCGTATATGGACTCGATCCCGCTGGTGGTGATCTCCGGCCAGGTGCCGACCGCCTATATCGGCCAGGACGCTTTCCAAGAATGCGATACGGTCGGCATCACCCGGCCTTGCGTCAAGCACAACTTTCTCATCAAAGACGTGCACGACATCGCCGCCACGATCAAAAAAGCATTTTATATCGCCAGCACCGGTCGGCCCGGCCCGGTGGTGGTCGACATTCCGAAGGACATCACGGCTGCCCGGTGCGCGTTCGAATATCCGAAGACGATCCAGATGCGTTCGTACAACCCGGTCATCAAGGGGCATCTGGGGCAGATCAGGAAAGCCGTGCAGCTGCTGCTCGACGCCAAGCGCCCGATGATCTACACCGGCGGCGGCGTGATTTTGTCCGACGCCGCCGAGCAACTGACCAAGCTGACCCGCCGTCTCGGCTTTCCGATCTGCAACACCCTGATGGGGCTCGGCGCGTACCCGGGGAACGACGCGCAGTATCTCGGCATGCCCGGCATGCACGGCACGGTCGAGGCCAACCTGGCGATGCAGCACAGCGACGTGTTGCTGGCCATCGGCGCGCGTTTCGACGACCGAGTGATCGGCAACCCCGACCACTTCAGTTCGCTTCCGCGCAAGATCATCCACATCGACATCGACCCCTCGTCGATCTCGAAGCGGGTCAGGGTTGATGTGCCCATCGTCGGCAACGTCCCCGACGTGCTCGACGAAATGCTCAAGCTGCTCGACGCGGAACAAGCCAAACCGAACGCTGCAGCGCTCGCCGAGTGGTGGAAGGAGATCGAGGGCTGGCGCGCCAAGCAGTGCATGAAGTACAAGCACAAAAAAAATCTCATCATGCCGCAGTACGTCATCGAGAAGCTGTATGAAGTGACCGGCGGCAACGCCATCGTGACGTCCGATGTCGGCCAGCACCAGATGTGGGCGGCGCAGTACTACAAGTTCGACAAGCCGCGCCGCTGGCTGAACTCCGGCGGTTTGGGGACGATGGGCGTCGGCCTGCCGTATGCCATGGGCGCCGCGTTCGCCAACCCTGGAAAGCAGATCGCCTGCGTGACCGGCGAGGCGTCGATCCAGATGTGCATCCAGGAACTGTCGACCGCCAAGCAATTCCGCCTGCCGATCAAGATCGTCAACCTCAACAACCGCTACTTGGGCATGGTGCGCCAGTGGCAGGAGATGTTCTACGGCAGCCGCTATTCCGAGTCGTACATGGACTCGCTGCCCGATTTCGTCAAGCTGGCCGAGGCTTACGGGCACGTCGGTATCCGCGTCGAGCGTCCCGAAGATGTCGAGGCGGCGTTGAAAAAGGCCTTCGTCGAGCACAAGGACGATCTCGTCTTCATCGACTTCCTGACCGATCAGAAGGCCAACGTGTTCCCGATGGTGGCGGCGGGCAAGGGCTTGTCGGAGATGATCCTGGCCGAAGATCTGTAAGGATAAGACAACATGCGACACATCATTTCAATTCTGCTGGAAAACGAAGCCGGCGCACTTTCGCGTGTCGCTGGCCTGTTCTCGGCGCGCGGTTACAACATCGAGACGTTGACGGTGGCGCCGACCGAAGATCTTTCGCTGTCGCGGCTGACCATCGTCACCTCGGGCACCGACGAGGTCATCGAGCAAATCACCAAGCAACTGAACAAGCTGGTCGACGTCATCAAGGTCGTCGACCTTTCCGAAGCGGCGCACATCGAGCGCGAACTGATGCTGATCAAGGTACGTGCCACCGGCAAAGACCGCGAAGAGGTCAAGCGCCTGGCCGACATCTTCCGTGGGCGCATCATTGATGTCACCGAATCGACCTACGTCATCGAACTCACCGGCAGCGGCTCCAAGCTCGATTCCTTTATCCAGGCGATCGATACCGGCCTGATTCTCGAAACCGTTCGTACCGGGGTCAGCGGCATCGGCCGTGGCGACCGCATTCTCAAAGTTTAATCAGACAGACAAGCACGAAAGGACTCTCCCCAATGAAAGTTTATTACGACAAAGACGCCGACCTCTCCCTGATTAAAGGCAAGCAGGTCACCATCGTCGGTTATGGCTCGCAGGGCCATGCGCACGCACAAAACCTGAACGACTCGGGCGTCAAGGTGACGGTCGGCTTGCGCACGGGCGGCGCCTCGTGGAGCAAAGCCGAAAAAGCCGGCCTCAAGGTTGAAGAAATTGCCAACGCCGTCAAGGACGCCGATGTGGTGATGATCCTGCTGCCGGACGAGAACATTCCGCAGGTGTACAACGACGATGTCGCGCCGAACATGAAGAAGGGCGCGGCGCTGGCGTTCGCGCACGGTTTCAACGTGCATTACAACCAGGTCATCCCGCGCGACGACATCGATGTCATCATGATCGCGCCGAAGGGGCCGGGGCATACCGTGCGCTCCGAGTATCTGAAAGGCGGTGGCGTTCCCTCGCTGATCGCGGTGCACCAGGACAAGTCCGGCAAGGCCAAGGATATCGCCCTTTCTTACGCGGCGGCCAACGGCGGCACCAAGGGTGGCGTCATTGAAACCAATTTCCGCGAAGAAACCGAGACCGACCTGTTCGGCGAACAGGCCGTGCTCTGCGGCGGCGCTGTGGAACTGGTCAAGATGGGCTTTGAAACGCTCACCGAAGCTGGCTACGCACCGGAAATGGCCTACTTCGAGTGCCTGCACGAACTCAAGCTGATCGTCGACCTGATGTACGAAGGCGGCATCGCGAACATGAACTACTCGATCTCGAACAACGCCGAATACGGCGAGTACGTGACCGGCGGCGAAGTCATCAACGAGCAGTCGCGCGCCGCCATGCGCAATGCGTTGAAGCGCATCCAGAACGGCGATTACGCCAAGCAGTTCATCCTCGAAGGACGCACCAACTATCCTTCGATGACGGCGCGTCGCCGCCTGACCGCCGAGCACCCGATCGAGACCGTCGGCGCCAAGCTGCGCGACATGATGCCGTGGATCAAGAAGAATAAGCTGGTCGACCAAACCAAGAACTAACAAGTCTCCAGCCCGGCAGGGCACCGGTGCCCTGCTTTTGCTTTGGGCGGTGCCGGATGCATAATATCCGGCCCGCCCGAAGTTC
>JACQYA010000095.1 GCA_016208425.1 Betaproteobacteria bacterium | reverse complement strand
GATCCGCCGACCGGCATCACACCAAATCCGGGCATCTGGTCGGGCGCTTCTTCAACCGGCTCAAGCAGTTCCGTCGCATCGCTACGCGGTACGATAAGCTCGCCAGTCGCTTCAACGCCTTCTTGCAGTTGGCTTGTGCCTTATTTGGTTACTGTGAACACGCCCTGGGGTTTATCGCCGTGCAGGGGCTGAACGCGATTCGCGTCGTTAGCCTGTTCTATCTTGGGCAGTGGAGCGAGACGGCCTTCAAAATTGCTCACGGATATCGCTGGCAGGGGCTGATTATGCTCGATGTGCTGGTGGTGTGGTTGTGGTGGGCGAGGGTGAATCCCGTGCCGGCGCCGGGTGGCGCGATCCATGAATCCTGAGAGCGCCAGGCTTGGAGCGGGCTTGCTCGCGTTCAGCCGTGGGTATCGCGGGCAAGCCCGCTCCTACGCTGGCGAATGCGTCTTGAGCCAGTCTTTCAACGCCGCATCGACGCGCGTTTGCCAGCCGTCGCCAGAAGCACGGAAGCGCTCGACCACCTCGCGCGACAAGCGAATCGTGATGCGCTCCTTGGTCGGCGTTTTTTGCGGGCCGCGCAGCTTGGTGCGCAAGGATTCAGGAAGTTCGGAGAATGACACGGCAGCTTTGAAGTCGGCCTCTGCCCACCCGGGGTTTTCGTCATCGATCGATTCGGGATTAGGTCGCTTGCTCATACTGTTTTCCCTCTCGTGGTTTGGCCTTGCGAAAGCTGATGACGCGGATGCCGTTCTCGGTTTCGACGAATACAGGTCTCGGCGTGGGTCTCCACCCCGGTGGCGGGGATCGCGCATGTCGTGCTGGAATAGGCGCCAAAGACTGGGTGCGCAAGGTTCGCAAGACCCCCGGCAGGCTGGAGGCGGAGACGCGGGTCGAGGTATCGCGGTATCGGGGCAGGCGCCAGGGCAGGGGCGGGCGGAACTGATCGTCGAGGTCGATTCTTCGCACCACGCTTATGGGCTGCCGTTTTTCCTCGCGCTGCTGCTGGCTTCGCGCAGCAAGCACTTCGTGCGTAGCGCTCTGGTCGGGTACGTCCCTGCTGATTCCTCAGCCTTTCAGCCTGATTCTCGACATTCTCAAGCAGGTCATCGTGCTTGGCGGAGGTACATTGCCGCTGGGAATTGCGTCGTGGCAGATGGAGGCGATTGCGCTGGACTATCAGTTCGGCTCGTTGCTGCTGCCGACGCTGGCGCCGGTGGCGTTGTGGCTATTGCTGGATCGGGAGTTCTTTGCGGCGTTTGATTGGGGGGCTGCGGGAGGAGATTAGGGGGCGCACCAAGTCGCCGGCCGTTTCGTATATGAAACTCAGGCCGCCATCGTTTCCGAGTGGCGAAGCGCGCGGGCGCAAGTTGTTACCAGAGAGGTTTTTGACAGCGGCATGCCGACATAGACGGAAAAGTCTTCTCGGACGTTGGCGCACTGAGCCAGAGCTTCCTTGTACCGATGGAGACGGCGCAGGGACTCGGCAGCCAGGAAAGCCGCCATTTCTGCGTAGTAATCGTTGCCCAACGAACGGCTCAGAGCCAACACCTTGTTTATGTCCTCGAGCGAATCCTGGGCGGCATCGACCAGCAGGTGCAGCCAACCACGCTGAAACCAGTGCGCCGGTTCGTCGGGTGCAAGCTCAAGCACATGATTTGCGGCCAGAATGGCCGATTCGAACTCGCCAGCAATTTCAAGCGCGTGCGCCAAAATTCCCCAAGCTTCTGCAGAAGAAGGTTCCTGTTCGACAGCGGATCGAGCCAGCACAACCGCTTCATCGCGGCCAGAGCCGCTCACGCAGGCGCGGCCGATTATCCGTAGCGTGCGCTATTCCACACGGTTGCGCTGCGGCGGCCTCTTACCGATCCTGACTTTGGCGTCGACCAGCATTTTTTCGCGCCGCATCTTGAAGGGTACGGTATCGCCGGGCTTCTGGGCGGCAATCAGGTCGAGCATGATTTGCGGATCTTTGACCGATTTCCCGTCGACGGAGAGCAGGATGTCGCCCGGCTTGATCCCGGCCGCATCGGCCGGGCTGCCGCGCTGGACGCCGGCGATCAGCGCGCCGTCGCCGTCGGGCAGGCCGAAGGATTCGGCGAGTTCGGGCGTGATTTCCTGCGCTTCGACGCCGATCCAGCCGCGCGTCACGGTGCCGGTCTGGATGATTTGTTCCATCACGTTCTTCGCGGTCGACACCGGAATGGCGAAGCCGATGCCGAGCGAGCCGCCCGATTGCGAGTAGATGGCCGTGTTGATCCCGATCAGGTTGCCCTGGCTGTCGACCAGCGCGCCGCCCGAATTGCCGGGGTTGATCGCCGCGTCGGTCTGGATGAAGTTCTCGAAGGTGTTGATGCCCAGGTGCGAGCGCCCGAGCGCGGAGACGATGCCCATGGTGACCGTCTGGCCGACGCCGAAAGGGTTGCCGATGGCCAGCGTCACGTCGCCGACGCGGATGTTGTCCATCTGCCCGAGAGTGATGGCCGGCAGCTTCAGCTCCTGGTTTTTCGCTGACTGGACTTGCAGAACGGCCAGATCGGACTCGGGGTCGCTGCCGACGACGCGCGCCTTGAGGTTGCGCCCGTCGGGCAGCGCGACCTCGATCTGGTCTGCCGCTTCAATGACGTGGTAATTGGTAAGAATGAAGCCGCTGGCGCTGACGACGACCCCGGAACCTAGCCCGGAATTGCGTTGTGCGCTTTTGTCGGAATCGCCATCCGGCCGTTCGCCAAAAAAATGGCGGAAGATCGGATCGTCGAGCAGGGGGTGGCGACGGGCGCGCACCTTCTGCGACGTAAAGATGTGTACGACCGAAGGCAGCGCTCTTCTTGCGGCTTCCCGGTACGAGCTGGAGGCGGTCGCCGGTTCGCCGCCAGCCGAAGACGCTTGTTGCAGGGCGACGATGTTGCCGTTGCCGGGGCTTTTGGCCAGCCATTCCGGTTTTAGCGTGTTCACGACGAAAAGGACGGCGAGACTAACCGTGACTGTTTGTGCAAAAATGAGCCAGAGCCTGCGCATAGAGGATGTTGGAGCCAATGAATGAGATGTGAAGAACTGACGCGCTATCTGGACGATTTGCTCGAAGCCTCGCGCTTCAAGGATTATTGCCCAAACGGCCTGCAAGTGGAAGGGCGCAATGAAGTGCGGCGTGTCGTGTTCGGCGTTACGGCCTGCCGGGCGCTGCTCGATGCGGCGCTGGCGCGCGATGCTGATGCCATCATCGTGCATCATGGCTGGTTCTGGCGCGGCGAGGACGGGCGGGTGACCGGCCTGCGCAAGGCGCGCCTGCAAACGCTGCTCAAGCATGACATCAACCTGATCGCCTATCATCTGCCGCTCGACGGTCATCCGCGGTTCGGCAACAACGCGCAACTTGCGCACCATCTGGGTTGGCGTGCGGAAGGGCGTTTTGGCGAACAGGAGATGGGCTGGTTCGGCCGTTGTGGCGAGCCGACGCCGCTTGCGGCCTTGTCCAGACAGATGGCGGCAACTTTGCGGCGCGCACCGCAAGCGATCGGCAACCCCGATAGGATGGTGGAACGCATCGCGTGGTGTTCCGGTGGCGCGCAGTGCTACTTCGAGCAGGCTATCGTGCTCGGTGTCGATGCTTATGTGAGCGGCGAAATCTCCGAGCAGACCGTGCATCTGGCGCGCGAATCGGGCGTCGCCTACATCGCCGCCGGCCATCACGCGACCGAGCGTTACGGCGTGCAAGCGCTGGCCGCGCATCTGGCCGAGCGCTTCGGGCTGGAGTGCGAGTTCGTCGATATCGACAACCCGGTTTGAATGCCGCTCATTGAAGGAGCAAAGATGGACTATGTCTTTCCCCCCGCTACGCGGAGCAGCGTTCCCGTCGCCGGCAGCGCAGCGCGTTTTCCGGTGCGTCGCGTCTATTGCGTGGGGCGCAACTACGCCGGACACGCAAGAGAAATGGGCGCCGATACGCGCGAGCCGCCGTTCTTTTTCAGCAAGCCGCCCGACGCGCTGGTTTCCGGCGGTGGCGATGTCGCCTATCCACAGGCCACCGCCAACCTGCAGCACGAAGTCGAGCTAGTAGTCGCGCTTGCCAAAGGTGGAGCCAATATCCCGCCCGAACGGGCGCTCGACTGCGTGTTTGGTTACGCCGTCGGCTTCGATTTGACGCGGCGCGATTTGCAGCAGCTCTCGAAAAATAAGGGACAACCGTGGGAGTTGGGCAAGGGCTTCGACCGGAGCGGCCCGGTAAGCGCTATCCGGCCTGTCGTGGCGGTCGGTCATCCGGCGCGCGGCGCGATCTGGCTGAAGGTCAACGGCGAGTTGCGGCAGAACGGCGATCTGCGACAGATGTCGTGGACTGTCGGCGAAGTGATCGCCAACCTGTCGGTCTATGTTGCGCTGGCACCCGGCGACTTGATATTCACGGGGACGCCGGCCGGGGTGTCGACCGTGGTGCGCGGCGATGTGTTGGAAGGCGGTGTTGCGGGTGTCGGCGAGCTGCAGATCAGGCTGGTGTAATGGCGGGCAGCGTGCGGCCAAATTCCTTGCTACCAACCGTTTTCACTGTCACCGAATTTCGACCACGGCATCGCCGGTATCCAGACGATCCCGCAACGCTGGCAGTATTCTCAAAATGCTTCCAGCAAAGCCACCTTCCGGCAGTTGCCGGGCCGAACCCAGACCACCTGCGGTGGAATGCTGCATTGCCGGTTGGCTAGGGTGTGTTCTCAATCAAACCATTCTTGATATGCCATACACAAACAAGATAAAGAATTCGTTCGCGGTCAACGGGGTAGCGGGGGGCTGTTCACAGCGGCTGAATCATGGTCGTATCCTGTCTTTTGGGCGGAGCCGGGATGGGTCGAAAGATGTTGCGAGATGGGCGGTGGGAACGTATCGAACAACTGTTGCCGGGCAAGGCCAGCGATCCGGGTTGCACGGCCAAGGGCAATCGGCGGTTCGTCGAGGCGGTTCTCTGGATCATGCGTGCCGGCTGCCCTTGGCGCGACTTGCCTGCCGGACTTGGGCATTGGCGCCGGACATTTGTGCGCTTCTCCCGCTGGCGTGAGAAAGGGGTCCGGGAACGCATGGCTACCGCCCCGCGTGGCGACGCCGACACGGAACACCCGTTCATCGGCCCGGCCATTGGGCGCGCCCACCAGCATTCCGCCGGCGCCAAAAAAAAGCGGGCGGTCAGGGGATCGGCCGGCCGCGCGGCGGACTGGCCGGCAAGCTGCATGTGGCGGTCGAGGCCTTGGGCAATCCGCCGCAGGTGACCCTCCCGGCCGGTCAGATTGCCGGCATCGGCCGGGCTGCCCAAACGATCGAACACCTGCCGGCACAAGCCGTAATCGCCGACAAGGGTTACGATGCCGACCGCTTCGTTGCCATGACCGAAACGTCGGGGGCGCAGGCCGTCATTCCGCCCCGCTCCAATCGAATCACCCAACGCAGCTTCGATCGTCATCTCTACCGGGACCGCAATCTGATCGAACACTTCTTCGCTCGCATCAAACACTTCCGGCGTATCGCCACGCGCCATGACAAACCGGCCAAGTCCTTCCTGTCCTTCATCCATCTGGCTTGTGCCTTCGTCTGGTTGGCTGGATTGAGAACAGACCCTAGTGTAGTGTTGCGATCTTGATCGAACTTATATTAACCCCGTCTCTCCAACGTACAAGACGTGCAGAGTGGAGAAGTAAATGCGAGTTGCCCCTGAGATCGTGCTGACCAACGAAGAGCATGCCGAATTGACGAAGCTG
>JACQYA010000094.1 GCA_016208425.1 Betaproteobacteria bacterium | reverse complement strand
CGAGAAGAAGTCCTTCAAGATCGAGGACGAAGGGCTGGAACTGGCGAACCGTCTTCAGCAGAAGGACGTTGCCCGTCGATGCGCTGCGTGGATACAGGACAAAGTAGAAATCCGTTCGGTCAGACAGGCCAACCTGCTACACGGCAAGCTTTATCACATTGACGACGGTCGCCGAGAGCACGCCATTCTCGGCAGTTCCAACTTCACACGTCGCGGTCTCGGTTTATCCGCTACGCCCAACATCGAACTCAACCTGATCGTCGATGGCGACCGTGACAGAGCAGAACTCAAGGAGTGGTTCGACCAGATATGGGCGGATGAAAGCCTGGTGGCGGACGTCAAGGAAGAGGTGTTGCGTTACCTTGAGCAGCTTTACGTCGATCACGCCCCGGAGTTCATCTACTTCAAGACACTGTTTCATGTCTTTGAGCGTTTCCTGTCCGGCCAGTCGGAGGATGCGCAGCTTTTTGATCGAACCGCGATTATCGACTCCGCAATCTGGAAGGCTTTATTTGACTTCCAGAAAGACGGAGCGAAAGGCGCGATCCACAAGATCAATACTCATAACGGTTGCATCCTCGCCGACAGCGTTGGCCTGGGTAAGACCTATACCGCACTTGCCGTTATCAAGTACTTTGAATTGCGAAACAAGAGCGTTCTCGTTCTATGCCCGAGAAAACTGCGCGATAACTGGACGGTTTATCTCGCCCAGAATAACAGCGAACTCAATCCCTTCCTGAAAGATCGTTTCAGTTACACCGTGCTTTCCCACACAGACCTGTCGCGAGAAAGTGGCAAAGTCGATGGCGTCGATCTCGCTGCACTCAACTGGGGGAATTACGACCTGATCGTCATCGACGAGTCGCACAACTTCCGCAACAACGTCAAAGGCAAGCGCGACGAGGAAGGCAACATCATCCGCAAGAGCCGTTATGGTCGGCTGATGGAAGACATCGTCCAGTCTGGCGTCAAGACCAAGGTAATGTTGCTCTCGGCCACGCCGGTTAACAACGACCTCAAAGACTTGCGCAACCAGGTTTACTTCGTCACAGAAGGGCGTGATGCCACTTTCTCCCAGAGTTTGGGCATCCACAGCATCAAGGACACCCTTTCAGTTGCTCAGAAGACCTTTATGGAATGGGCCAAGCGCGCTGGCGAAAAGGAGTCCAAGGAGTTGATGGATCGCTTGCCAGCAGGCTTCTTTACGCTCCTCGACGAACTCACCATCGCCCGCTCGCGCAAGCACATTCAGCGTTACTACCGCACGTCGCTGGCGGCTATTGGCCAGTTCCCCAAGCGCGCCAGGCCGCGCCCCATCTATGCCGACATCGACAACAAGCATCGTTTTCCGACCTATGACCGGCTGAATGAGGAGATCGAGAAATACCAACTCTCCCAGTTCAAACCTTCCGCCTATGTACTGCCGCAGTTCAAGCAGTTCTATACGGGCGAAGGTGCCATCAAGAACTTCAGTCAGGAAAACCGGGAACGCTTCCTGATCGGCATGATGAAGGTCAACTTCCTCAAGCGTTTGGAAAGTTCCGTGCGTTCGTTTGCCATCACGATGGACCGCACCGTCAAAAAACTGGAAGACCTGGAAGCGCGGATTGGTCAGTTTCAGGAATTGCGTGACGCAAAATCACAGGACTTGCAGCAAGAGCTTTTCCTCATGGAGGCGGAAGAAGACGATGAACTGCGAGAAGCATTTGAGGTCGGCACCCTCAAATATCGCCTGGAACATATGGACGTTGATCGATGGCTGGCAGACTTGGCCAGCGACAAGCAACAGCTCTCAATGCTGGCGGAAAGCGCCGACGGCGTAACACCTGCGCGCGATGCCAAACTCGTCGAGCTAAAGAAACTCATCGAACAAAAAATCAGGCATCCCAGCACCAACAACCAAGGAGAAGAGAATCGCAAGATCATCGTCTTCTGCGCTTTCGCCGATACCGCAGCCTATCTCTACGAACAACTTGAAGATTGGGCGCGAACGCTATTGAGTGTTCATATCGCTTTGGTTTCAGGTGGTGCCAAACCCAATCGCAGCACGTTTGGCAAACCAGAATTCAGCCAGATACTCACCAACTTCTCGCCGCGCGCCAAGCAGCGGGCCAAGATGAAATCCATGCCGCAGGACGGCGAGATCGACATCCTGATCGCCACGGACTGCATTTCGGAAGGCCAGAACCTTCAGGATTGCGACTTGCTGGTGAACTACGACATCCACTGGAACCCGGTGCGCATCATTCAACGCTTTGGCCGTATCGACCGGATTGGTAGCCAGAACAAGGAAATTCAGCTCATCAACTTCTGGCCGACGCCCGACCTGAACAAGTACATCAACCTGAAAAACCGCGTCGAAGCCCGCATGGCTCTGGTGGACATCGCTGCCACCGCCGAGGACAACATTCTGCAAGCGGAAGACCTGCGCGAGCTGATAACGGAAGACCTGCGCTACCGCGACAAACAACTGCTCCGGCTCAAGGACGAAGTGCTCGACCTGGAAGATTTCAACGAGTCCGTTGCACTCAACGAGTTCACCCTCGACGATTTCCGTATGGAATTGGCCACTTACATAGAGGCCAACCGCGCAAAGCTCGAAGAAGCCCCCTTTGGCCTCTATGCCATCGTGCCGCCGCATGCCGAGTATCAGACCATCAAGCCCGGTGCCATCTACTGTCTCAAACAGCGCATCGATGCCGCCGGAAATGAGGCGGTGAATCCCCTGCAGCCATACTTTCTCGTCTATATCCGCGACGATGGCGAAGTGCGTTATAACTTCACCAGCCCGAAGCAGATTCTCGAAATCTTCCGTGCCGTAAGCCAGGGCAAGGCCGAACCTTATGCGGATCTGTGCAAACTGTTCGACTCCGAAACAAACAACGGCGAAGATATGCGCCAGTACAGCAGCTTGCTCGACAAGGCAGTGACCGCCATCGCCGGGCAGTTCGGGAGAAAGAATGCAGGCAATCTTTTTACCGGGCGTGGTGGCAAGCTCACCGACGCGGGCAAACAAGTGAAATCCACAGGCGACTTTGAGCTAATCACCTGGCTTGTCATCAAGTAAACTGCGCGCACAGCGACCGAGCAACAAATTAAGGAGCAAACATAATGCGGCCCGAAAATCTTCAACCTTCCCCCAGGTCAGTCATTCGCGGCATCGTCGAAAACCAGCCGGAAGATGCCTCTTATGAGGAGATCATGCGCGAGCTGGCTTTTGAACGTATGGTCGAGCGCGGCTTGCAGGATGTGCGCGCTAACCGCGTGGTGAGCAACAACGACGCCGCACAGAAAATCCGATCATGGCGGAACTAAGGTGGACAACTGAAGCGCTGGATTGGCTCGAAGATAAGGGCGACTTGCGCACAAGCACCCTGCAACTGCTTTCCACGCTCGGCTACGCCAGTAACAAGACCGTGAATTGGCCGACAGAACCCAAGGCATTTTCCGAGGAGCTTGACGCCCTCTTGGGCGGTAGCAATCGGCTTAATGCCGAAGCCGCCTGTTTGGCGGACTGGCTGCGCGACGAACTGGTCGCGTTGCTCAAGGCCGAGCATATGCTGCGCGACCCCGGCGACGCTGACCGTATGGCGGCCTGGGACCCGTTTGACCAGAACCGCCACGCCGATTTTTTCGACCCCGAATGGATGTTTGGCTTCTCGCGCGGCTTCGACGTGCTGATCGGCAACCCGCCCTATGTGCGGCAAGAAGCCATCAAGGACGACAAACCGCGCTACAAGCCGCACTACGACTGTTACAACGGCACAGCGGACTTGTATGTGTATTTCTACGAACGCTCGATCCAGTTGCTCAACCCCTATGGGTGCTTAAGCTTCATCACCAGCAACAAGTGGTTTCGCGCCAAATACGGCGCAGACCTGCGCCGCTACATGACGACCCATACCGAAATGCGCCAGATTATCGACTTTGGCGACGAGGCAGTGTTCGATGCGCTGGCCTAACCGGCAGTTTGAAGCAAGCCGACTGGGATGCCGCCGTTCATCGCCTGGAGTTACCGAAGAACGTGGTAATGAACCCGTATTCACATCCGAGTGCGCCGAATATCCCAAAGCAGGAAGTCAACGATGCAATCGCGGCAGTGACAGCTTTCCTTGATTTGGTTGCAAAGAAATGAAACCGCAAAACCAATTCCATGAACTCATGCGCATCGTCGTAGGCCTCGAATGAGCAATTCAACCAGGGAGTTCCGACCATGACCAAGTCCACGTCGACGACAGAACCCGCAAATCACATTGCCGTTTTTCAGGAATCGGCGATTCGCCGTGTATGGCACAACGAGGAATGGTGGTTCGCCATCGTCGATGTAGTCGCCGTTCTCACGGATTCGACTGATGTGAAGCAATACATCAAGAAGATGCGCAGCCGCGATCCGATGCTGGACGCCAACTGGGGTACAACTTGTACCCCCCTTCCGTTATTGGCACCGGACGGCAAAATGCGTGCGACCAATTGCGCCAACACCGAGGGTCTGTTCCGAATCATCCAGTCCATCCCCTCGCCCAGAGCCGAACCCTTCAAGCGCTGGCTGGCGCAAGTGGGCTACGAGCGCGTCAAGGAAATCGAAAACCCGGAACTGGCCAGCGCCCGCGCTCGCGAACTCTATCAGGCGAAGGGCTATCCGCAGGCGTGGATTGAGAAGCGGCTACGTTCCATCGCTGTGCGTGGCGAGTTGACCGACGAGTGGAAGGCGCGCGGTGTCGCGGAAGGCAAGGAATACTCAATCCTGACCGCTGAAATTGCCCGCGCCACTTTTGGCGTAACGCCCGGCGCACATAGCCGCATCAAGGGGCTCGACAAGGTCAAGACCGGCAACAATCTGCGCGATCACATGACCGACCTTGAGCTGATTTTCACCATGCTGGGCGAGGCGAGCACAACGGAAATCGCTCGCCGCAAGGATGCCGTGGGGTTTGACGATAACCGTACAGCTGCCAAGGAAGGCGGCACCATAGCGGGCGACGCACGCAAGGCACTGGAGGGGAAAAGCGGCAAACCGGTCGTGAGCGAAAGCAATTATCTGTCCTTGTCCGGCGCAGAAGCTGGAGCGGTTGATGGTTTGGAAGAGCGTCAGGAGAAAACGCATTGAATTCGATAGCCAGATTGATAGACACCTCGGAAAGCCGCGCCAATAGGCGATCTCCATGGGGGGGGGCTGGAGAGCCAATAAATACGCCACTCTCCAGCCATGTTCCTTGTAGATCGTTTATCCATGCGGCTCTCGGACTAACTGCTTTTAATCGGGCGAGGGTTTGCGGATGAAAGTCTTCGGCATCGCCGGCTATTCCGGTTCCGGCAAAACAACGCTGCTGGAAAAACTTCTGCCGCGTTTCGTGGCCTTGGGTCTGCGCGTGTCGGTCATCAAGCACACCCATCATGACTTCGATATCGACAAGCCGGGAAAGGATTCCTACCGTCACCGCGAAGCGGGGGCGAGCGAGGTGCTGATCGCCAGCGGCACGCGCTGGGTGTTGATGAACGAGCTGCGCGGCGCGCCAGAACCGGCGCTGGACGAATATCTCGGCCGTTTTTCGCCGTGTGACCTGGTGCTGGTGGAAGGCTTCAAGCAGGAGAATATCCCCAAGCTGGAAGTGTATCGCCCGGCTAGTGGCCGGCCACCGCTGTGGCCGGACAATCCGAACGTGGTCGCGGTAGCCTGCGATGCGCCGGAGCAGTTGCCGACCGATCTGGCCTTGCCGGTGCTCGATCTGAACGATCCCGAGGCAATCGTGCGTTATATTCTGGAGACGCTGAACATGGAGGGCGATGCCCCATGCTGAAAATTCTCTATTTCGCCAGCTTGCGCGAGACCTTGGGGCTGGGCGCCGAAAGCCTCGACCTGCCGCCGGGCGTTGCCGACGTGGGCGGGCTGCTGAATCTGCTAATCGCGCGCGGCGGCGGCTGGGCGAAGCTGGGCGCGGTGAAGAACCTGCGCTATGCGGTCAATCAGGAAATGGCGCGCCCCGAGTCGCCGCTCAAAGCGGGCGACGAGGTGGCGTTTTTTCCGCCGGTGACGGGAGGCTGAGATGGCCGCCCGCGTTCAGGAAGCCGATTTCGATGTCGGCGCCGAGTTGGCCGCGCTTCGTCAGGGCGATGCGCGCATCGGCGCCATCGCCAGCTTTGTCGGCGTCGTGCGCGACATCAACGACGGAGCCAGTGTCTCCGGCATCTCGGAAATGACGCTGGAGCATTATCCGGGGATGACCGAAAAAGCGCTCGAAGCGATTGTCGCGGAGGCGAAAGCGCGCTGGGAAATCTTCGACGCGCTGGTGATCCATCGCGTCGGCCGTTTGCTGCCGACCGAGCAGATTGTTCTGGTGGCCGTGACCGGCGCGCATCGCGGCGAGACCTTCGCCGCCTGCGAATTCGTCATGGATTACCTGAAAACGCGTGCCCCGTTCTGGAAGCGCGAAGTCACGCCGGACGGCGCGCGCTGGGTCGATGCGCGGGAAACCGACGAATCGGCGGCAGAGCGTTGGCAAGCGCGTTGGGAGGCATAAGCGGCGTTGTTCGATCTGCTAGAATGCCGCCTTGGTTTGGCTGTGGTCATCCGGCGATTCCTGTTGCGCCTGCCGGCACAACCTACGGGATCTCTCATTCGTTTTGAACTTTCTGGATTGATATGCGGATTCTGCTCAGTAACGACGACGGTTATTTCGCGCCGGGAATCGAACATCTGGCGCGCGCCTTGTCGGAAATCGCCGACATTACCGTCGTCGCTCCCGAGCGCGACCGCAGCGGCGCGAGCAATTCGCTGACGCTCGACCGGCCGCTGTCGCTCAAGCGCGCGGCGAGCGGGTTTTATTACGTCAACGGCACGCCGACCGATTGCGTCCATCTGGCGGTGACCGGCATGCTCGACGAACTGCCGGACATGGTCGTTTCCGGCATCAACCACGGCGCCAACATGGGCGACGACACGATCTATTCCGGTACGGTGGCGGCGGCGACCGAGGGCTATCTGCTCGGCGTGCCGTCGATTGCCGTTTCCTTGTGCAGCAAGACCGGCGAGAACTTCGCCACCGCCGCGCGGGTTGTGCGCGAGCTGGTCGAACGCTTGCAGCGGCAGGCGGTGCGCGAGCCGGTACTGCTCAACGTCAACGTCCCGGATGTGCCTTACGAACAACTGCGCGGCACGGTCGCTACCCGTCTTGGCAAGCGCCACAAGGCCGAGCCGGGCGCAGGATGCCGGCGAGGGCACCGATTTCTTTGCGGTGCACAACCAGCAGGTATCGGTCACACCGTTACAGATCGACCTGACGCACAACGCCCAGTTGTCGCAAGTGCGCGCCTGGTTGACCGCATGAACGCTGCGGTTTCCGGTATCGGCATGACCTCGCAGCGCACGCGCACGCGCATGATCGAGCGTTTGCGCGACAAGGGGATACGCGACGAAATGGTGCTTGCGGCAATTGCCGCCGTGCCGCGCCATATCTTCGTCGAGGAGGCGCTGGCATCGCGCGCTTACGAGGATACGGCGCTGCCGCTCGGTTTTTCGCAGACCATTTCGCAACCGTTCATCGTCGCGCGCATGATAGAAGCGCTGCGCGCTGGCCGCGAGCTGGGCAAGACGCTGGAGATCGGCGCCGGCTGCGGTTATCAGGCGGCCGTGCTGGCGCAACTGACGCCGCAGGTGTTCGCCGTCGAGCGCATCGAGCCGCTGGCCGAAAAGGCCCGGCAAAATCTCAAAACGATGGGCCAGCACAATGTGCGGGTGATCTACGCCGACGGCCACCTGGGTTTGCCGGGCGAGGCGCCGTTCGACACCATCATCGTCGCCGCCGCCGGATCGCGCGTTCCGCCGCTGCTTTTGCAGCAACTGGCGCCGGGTGGCAGAATGATATTGCCATTGGGGTCGGGGGAGCAGTATCTCTCGCTGATCGAACGCCGGGCCGAGGGCTATATCGAGTCCCGCATGGACGGCGTCCGTTTCGTTCCGCTACTTCCGGGGGTCGAATGAAGAATCGAGCCAGCAACGTCAATTTGCGTAATTTGCGTATCGTCGGCATCACTTTAATCTTTGCGGCGGCGCTGATGCTGGCCGGTTGCGCCAGCCGCAGCCCGGCGCCGGTCGTCGACCGCAGCGGCCAGACGGCGTCCGGAGCGGAAGCCGCGCAACCGGGCAAGGATCTCTATACGGTGAAGAGGGGCGATACGCTGCGCAGCATCGCCCAGGCGCACGGGATCGATTTCCGCGATCTGATCGCGTGGAACGGTATCGACAACCCGAACCGCATCCAGCCCGGCGTCACCTTGCGCGTCAAGCCGGCGGGATCGTCGGGCGGTTCCGTCGCCGGTACGGGGGGCGATGTCGCCGTGGCGCGGCCGATCGCGCTGGCGCCGACGGTCGAAAACCGCTCGCTGGACAGCGCGCCCGTCGCCGCCCCCACGGTTGCCGCGCCGGTCACGCCGGGCAGCAACACCGCCACGTTCAAACGCGAGCCCAAGGGCGGCAAGGAAGTCTATTCCGACGCCGCGCTGGCGCACGCGCAGGGGCAGGCGCGGACAGGCGACCCGGCGCCGGCTGCCGCTGCGGCCGTGAAGCCGGAAGCGAAGCCCGAGGCCGCGCCGGCCGCCGTGCCGCCACTGCCGGGCACCCCGGCGCCCGCGGCCGGCGAAGACGACGTGGCGTGGATGTGGCCGAGCAACGGCAAGATCGTCGGCACCTTCAGCGAAGGGGGGAGCAAAGGCGTCGATATTGCCGGCAAGGCCGGCGACCCGGTGCTGGCGTCCGGCGAAGGCAAGGTCGTGTACAGCGGCACCGGCCTGCGCGGTTACGGCAAGCTGGTCATCGTCAAACACAACGCCACCTACTTGTCGGCCTACGCGCATAACCAGAACGTGCTGGTCAAGGAGGGACAGAACGTCGCCAAGGGCCAGAAGATTGCCGAAATGGGCAATACCGACGCCGACCAGGTCAAGCTGCACTTCGAGGTCAGGCGTCAGGGCAAACCGGTCGACCCGCTCAAATATCTGCCGCCGCGCTGATTCTTCAGGCAAACCGCATGAGTGATCGCGACGCCCCGCCGGCCGATGACGAGATTCCCGATCCGGCTCTGTCCGGGCCGGAAAGCGGGGAGCCACCGGCCAGCGCCGAATCCGAGCTGCTCAACGACGTCACGCAGCTCTACCTCAACGAAATCGGCGCCAAGCCGCTCTTCAAGCCGGCCGAGGAAGCCGATTGGGCGCGCCGCGCGCGCGCTGGCGAATTTGCCGCCCGGCAAAAAATGATCGAGCACAACCTGCGGCTCGTCGTAAACATCGCCAAACACTACCTGCATCGCGGCATCCCCCTGCTCGACCTGATCGAGGAAGGCAATCTCGGCCTTATTCACTCGATAGAAAAATACGATCCCGAACGCGGCTTCCGGTTTTCGACCTACGCCACCTGGTGGATCCGGCAGAGCATAGAGCGCGCGATCATGAACCAGTCGCGCACCATCCGCTTGCCGGTGCATGTCGTCAAGGAAATCAACATCGTGCTGCGTGCCGTCCGGCATCTGGAGTCGGCCAACGGCCGCGACATCCGCGCCGAACAGATCGCCCACCTGATCGATCGTTCGGCCGACGACGTGCGCCGCGTGCTGGCGTTGAGCGAACACATCGCCTCGCTCGATACGCCGCTGGAGATCGACCCCGGCCACACCATGGCCGATGCGATTGCCGACGACAACGCCATCGACCCCGAAGCCTTGCTCCAGTCCAACGAGTCGGACGATCTCCTGGCGAGCTGGGTGGCGCAGCTCTCCGGCAAGCAACGGCAGGTGATCGAACGCCGCTACGGCCTCGGCGGCGGCGACGTGTGCACGCTCGAAGATATCGCTGTCGACCTCGACCTGACGCGCGAGCGCGTCCGCCAGATCCAGATGGAAGCGCTCGACCGGTTGCGCCGCATCGTCAAGCGCGGCGGTGTCACGCGCGACAACCTGATGTGACGTCCGCCATTTGTAGCGGGCGAATTTTCCACACTTTGCGCGATACGGCGCACCGGTTTCGCCATCGCCCAACAGCGGCAAGCATGCGCCCGGACAGGCAAGCACCAAAGATTACGGCTTCAATAACCCGATCAGTTCGCTCTGCGCCGAGTGTGGCTGGGTGCGGGAGTTGGGGGCGTTACGGCGGCGCGGGTGATAGTGGCCGTCGGCATCCATCGTCCAGGCCAGCTCGTTGTCGGCCAGGTAGATTTGCAGGCCTTCGGCGATGACGCGGCGCTTCAGTTTGCGGTCGAGGACGGGGAAGGCCAGTTCGATGCGGCGGAAGAAATTCCGATCCATCCAGTCGGCGCTGGAAAGATAGACGTTCTCCTTGCCGCCGGCATGGAAATAGAAGACGCGATGGTGTTCGAGCAGGCGGCCGATGATCGAGCGCACGCGAATGTTGTCCGACAATCCCTTGACGCCCGGTCGCAGCGCGCAGACGCCGCGCACGATGAGGTCGACCTTGACGCCGGCCTGCGAGGCTTCGTAGAGCGCGGCGATGGTTTCCGGTTCGAGCAGCGAGTTCATCTTGGCCATGATGCGGGCGCGCTTGCCGGCGCGCGCGGCCTTCGTTTCCTCACGGATGCCGGCGACGATATTGGGTTGTAGCGTGAACGGCGCCTGCCATAGATGATTCAGCGTCTGCGCGCGGCCCAGGCCGGTGAGCTGCTTGAAGACTTCGTTGACGTCGGAGCCGATTTCCTCGTTGCAGGTGAGCAGGCCGAAGTCGGTGTACATGCGCGCGGTGCGCGGGTGGTAGTTGCCGGTGCCCAGATGCACGTAGCGCCGCAGGAGGCTGCCTTTGCCGGATTCCTCGCGGCGCACGATCATCAGCATCTTGGCGTGCGTCTTGTAGCCGACGACGCCATACACGACGTGAGCGCCAACTTCCTCCAGCTTGGTCGCCCAGCCGATGTTGGCCTCTTCGTCGAAGCGCGCCATCAGTTCGACGACGACGGTGACTTCCTTGCCGTTTTGCGCCGCGCGCAGCAGCGACTGCATGAGTACGGAATCGGTGCCGGTGCGGTAGACGGTCATCTTGATCGCCACCACCTGCGGGTCGCTGGCGGCCTGGTCGAGCAGGTCGATCACCGGCCGGAAGCTCTGGTAGGGGTGGTGCAGCAGCACGTCGCCGGCGCGCACGCTGTCGAAAACGCTGTGGCATTTCTGTAACGCTTTGGGCGTTCCGGGCTGAAAGGGGATGAATTTCAGGTCGTCGCGCTGCACCCAGTCGGGAACCTGCATCAGCCGCACGAGGTTGACCGGGCCATGCACGCGGTAGAGATCGTTTTCGCCCAGGCCGAACTGCGCGAGCAGAAAGTCCGCCATCGCGTCGGAGCAGTTGTCGGCGACTTCGAGCCGCACCGCGTCGCCGAAGTGGCGCTGCGGCAGTTCGCCCTGGATCTTGGCGCGCAGGTTCTTGATTTCTTCCTCGTCGACAAAGAGGTCGCTGTTGCGCGTGACGCGGAACTGGTAGCAGCCGAGCACGTTCATGCCGGAGAACAGTTCGCCGACGAAGGCGTGCAGGATCGAGGAGAGGAATACGAAGCCGAACTCGCAATCGCACAGCTCGCGCGGCAGGCGGATGACGCGCGGCAGGATGCGCGGCGCCTGCACGATGGCGGCGTCGGAGCTGCGGCCAAAAGCGTCCTTGCCTTCCAGCTCGACGGCGAAATTGAGACTTTTGTTGAGGACGCGCGGGAAAGGGTGCGAGGGGTCGAGGCCGATCGGCGTCAGCAGGGGCATCACTTCGCGGAAGAAGTAGCCGCTGATCCACTCGCGCTGCGCGTCCGTCCAGTGCGTGCGGCGCAGAAAAAGGATATTTTCGGCGGCCAGCAAAGGCAGCAGGTCGTCGTTGAACAGCGCGTACTGCTCGACGACCAGCGCGTGCGCTTCGCCGCCGACCAGCCGGAAGACCTCGTCGGCCGTCATGCCGTCGGTGGTGACCGATACCGAGTTGAGCTTGATCTGCTCCTTGAGGCCGGCGACGCGGATCTCGAAAAACTCGTCGAGGTTGCTGCTTACGATGCACAGAAAACGCAAACGTTCGAGCAGCGGTGTGCGCGGGTTTCTCGCCTGCGCCAAAACGCGCCGGTTGAAGGCGAGCAAGCCGACTTCGCGGTTGAGAAGATATTCCGGCGGAAAGCGGCTGGCGCCTCGCTTCGCGGCGGGAGGTCGTATCGTCATGCCTTCATTGAAGCAGGATTGGGCGACCGGCGCAAGTTTGCGCTTGCCCCCGGAATGCACCACGAAACGCCCGTTCGCGCAATGTGCGGAAAATTCTGGGGAAAAATTCGCCGCTCCCCACAGAAGCGGCGCCAATGTCGGCAATGCTAGAATGCGGCACGAATCATTTTGCCGAACGGCTGAGACATGAGACAGCGGGGCATGGCTTACGAATCGATTGCTGCGGTCGACCTGGGTTCCAACAGCTTTCGCCTGCAAGTCGGGCGTGTCCTCGACGACCAGATTTATCCGCTCGACTCGCTCAAGGAACCGGTGCGCCTGGCTTCCGGTCTGACCGGCGACAAGCTGCTGGACACCGCGTCGCAACAGCGCGCATTGGGCGCGTTGCGGCGTTTTGCCGAGCGCTTGCGCGGTTTCCAGCCCAACGCCGTGCGCGTGGTGGCGACCAATGCCTTGCGCGTCGCCAAGAATGCGACCGAATTTCTGCCGGAGGCGGAGGCGGCGCTGGGTTTCCCCATCGAAATCATCGGCGGCCGCGAAGAGGCGCGCCTGATCTATATCGGCGCCGTGCACTCGCTGCCGCTGGTCGAGCACAAGCGGCTGGTCGTCGACATCGGCGGCGGCTCGACCGAATTCATCATCGGCGCCAAGGTGGAACCGCAGTTGATGGAATCGCTGTACATGGGCTGCGTCAGCTATTCGCTGCGCTTTTTCCCGGACGGCAAAGTGGACAAAAAGCGTTTCCGCGACGCGGAAATGGCGGCGGCGCGCGAAATTCAGACCATCGCCAGCGACTATCTGCGCTGTGGCTGGCACGAGGCGGTCGGCTCGTCGGGTTCGGCGCGCGCCATCGCCGATCTGCTCGAACTGAACGATCTGAATCCGGGCGGTTCGAGCGGCATCACCCGGCAGGGGCTGGAGACGTTGCGCGCGCTGCTGATCCGCGCCGGATCGGCCGCCGGTTTGAATCTCCAGGGTTTGCGCCCGGATCGCGTGCCCGTCGTGCCGGGCGGCGTGGCGATCATGTGCGCGATCTTCGCCGAGCTCGACATCGGGCACATGAACTACGCCGACGGCGCGCTGCGCCTGGGGGTGCTGTACGATCTGCTCGGGCGTTTCCACCGCCACGACATGCGCGACTCGACCGCCTTGCAGTTCATGCGGCGCTACCAGGTGGATGACCGGCAGGCCGGGCGCGTCGAAGCGACGGCGCTCGTTCTGCTCGGGCAGCTGATCGATCTGGCCGCGCCGGAACACGAAAACGACGTTCGTTTCCTCAAGTGGGCGGTCGGCTTGCACGAGATCGGCATTTCGATTGCGCACAACAGCTATCACAAGCACGGCGCCTACATTTTGAATTTTGCCGACATGCCCGGTTTTTCGAAAAAAGACCAGTGGCGTCTGGCGCTGATCGTGCTCGGCCAGCGCGGCAAGCTGGAGAAGCTGACGGCCTTGCCGCAGAGCGACGCGACCTGGCGCCTGATCTTCTGTTTGCGTCTGGCCGCGATGCTGCACCGTTCGCGCGACGACCACGTCTTGCCGGAAGTGCGCGTCAAACACGGCGCCAACGGCTATCAGATCGAACTGCCGGGCGACTGGCTGGCGGCCAACCCGCTCAGCGCGGCGGTGCTCGCCGACGAAGCGGTGGCCTGGCAGCGCGTCGGCTCCGGGCTGCGCGTCAAGCGCCGGGCGGCTCCGGCGGCGGAAGCGCGGCACTAGACGATCTGTCCGCGATGCGCGTTTTGCTCATTTATTCGAATCAAAGCCGCGAGCTGGTTCCCGCGCCGCCGGTGGGCTTGAGTTATGTCGCCAGCGCCACGCGCGCCGCCGGGCATGAAGTCCAACTCCTCGATCTGGCGTTCTCGCGGAACCTCGAACGGGATCTGGCCGCTGCCGTCGCCGGCACCGCGCCGGATCTGGTGGGGCTATCCGTCCGCAACATCGATAATGTCATATTGCAGCGCTTTGAATCGCCACGGGCAGCGCTTCTGGCGCAAGTCAAAATCATCCGCGAACGCGCTCTCGGACGAGATGGCAAGCCCGTTCCGCTGGTGCTCGGCGGCCCGGCGATTTCCATTTTGGCCGAGCGCGCGATCGACGTGTTCGGCGCGGACTACGCCGTCGTCGGCGAAGGCGAGGAAGCGTTCCCGGCGCTCGTTTCGGCGCTGGAGCGCGGCGCATCGCTCGACCACATTTCCGGGCTTTGCTGGCGGAAAGACGGCGTGCTCGCGCGCAACCCGACGGCGCTCCTGCCCCGCTTTGCCGGCTCCGGGATGGAGGACTGGGTGGCGTGGGGGGACTACCAGAAAAACGGCGGCACCTGGCCTTTGCAAACCAAGCGCGGCTGCCCGATGCGCTGCAGCTATTGCGCCTACCCGCTGATCGAAGGCCGCCGCAGCCGCCAGCGCCCGCCCGGCGAGGTGGTGGACGAAATCGAGCGCGTGCTGCGCGATACCCGGGCGCAAGGCAAAACGTGTCCGCGCACTTTCGAGTTCGTCGATTCGACCTTCAACGTCCCGTCGTCGCACGCCATGGAAATTTGCGAGGAAATCATCCGGCGCAAGGTCAAGGCCAGTTTCACCGCGATGGGCGTCAACCCGCGCGACGTTCCGCCGGAACTCCTGCCGCTGATGAAGCGTGCCGGATTCAATTCGGTCATGATTACGCCGGAAGCCGGCGACGAGGCTATGCTCGCCAACTACCGCAAGGGGTTTACCCTGAGCGAGGTCGAGACGACGCTCGCCAGGGTCAAGGCGTCGGGGCTGAAAAGCATGTGGTTCTTCATGTTGGGCGCCCCCGGCGAAACGATGGAAACCTGCGCCGAGTCCATCCGCTTCGCGCGGGATCGCCTGACCGGGCGCCAGTTCCTGTCGGTGTTCTTCACCGGCATCCGCATTCTTCCCGACACGCTGTTGGCCCGGCAAGCCATCGAGAGCGGCACCCTGAAGGCGGATACCGACCTGGCGGACGCCGTCTTTTACGTTTCTCCCGACCTGAGCGAGCAAAAAATCATCGACCTCATCGATGCGGCGATCATCAAAAACCCGTGCATCGTCCACGCCGCCGACGGCGGAACGTCGAACCAGCAAAAAATCCTCTACCGGGTGCTGCATGCTTTGGGGGTCGCGCCGCCGTACTGGCGGTTCATTCCAGAAATGCTAAGTTTCCCGCCGCTGCATTACCTGCGCAGCCGCAATCCGGCCGTCAGGGCGGCGCGACGGTAAAGAGAGCTTCTATAACTGATGTGACGCGGCACCCCGCAGGGTGCGGTTTATTCCTCACCGCATCCTGCGTACTACGTACTGCTAAACTGCCCGCCAATCCATGCTGCGGACGTAGCTGCCGTGCGGCGTAGGGAAAATGCAGGAAAATTCATAAAAATCAGGGACATGAGCCAACAGCCAAGCGAACTGCTCGACCAGTTGAACGCCCTCAGCGCGCCGGAATTGCGCCGCCTGCTGGTCGAGCACCTGACCCGGCAAAAGCTCGGGCTGTACTGGGAGTCCAACGCCGTCGAGCGGGATCGCGCGCTGAACGCCAATCTGGTGTTTCCGCGACTGGTGCCGGAATCAGGCCACAGCGGCCACGCCGGCAACGGCCAGCCGGCGGCCACGCGCAACCTGATTATCGAAGGCGACAACTACGACTCGCTGCGTCTTTTGCAGGCGACGCATAGAGGTAAGATTCGCGTCATTTACATCGACCCGCCGTACAACACCGGCAACAAGGACTGGGTGTACAACGACCATTACGTCGGCGCGAACGATCGCTGGCGGCATTCACAATGGCTGGAATTCCTCTTCCGGAGGCTAACGCTGGCGCGCGATCTCTTAACGCCAGACGGCGTCATCCTCGTGTCGATCAACGACGAAAACCGCGCGCGGCTGGAATTGCTGATGGACGAAGTGTTTCCGGGGCGGCGGCTGGGAACGATGACTTGGCGCACGCGGCAAGGCTCCAACGCCGACCAGCAGTGTTTCTTGAGCGTCGACCACGAGCATGTGCTGGTTTATGGCAACTCCGGTTTCAGCTTCAACGGCTTTGGCAAAAGCTACGAGATGTACGGCAACCCGGACGAAGATCCGCGCGGCGATTGGCGGCCAGACAACCTGACTCTCGGCTTTTCCCGGAAGGAACGGCCTAATCTTTACTACCCGCTGCTTGATGCGAAGACTGGTGTGGCCTATCCGCCCAACCCGGATCGCGTCTGGGTCTATGCCTCGCGCGATCGTTTGAAGGAGGGGCAAACGGTTCAGGCCAAAACGATGGAGGAGTTCATCGAACTGGGCCAGATCATCTTCCCGCCTGCCGAGCAGCGCGTCGAAACCTGGTCGACGATGGAGGCGCTGCTCGCGGCCATTGACGCGGGCGATGTGCCGAAAAGCGGCAAAACCCCGCTGCTGCGCCGCGACCTGCCCAACCTCGAATTCTGGGTAGGCCGCCCGGTCGGTTTCGGCCGGCCGCAGTTCAAACGTTACAAGGCCGATTTGCGCAACCAGACGCAGCCGTTGTCGAGCTGGGTGGTGCCAAACTCCGAAGCCGGCGACTACGAGGCCGAAAGCAGTTTCGTCGCCGGCTCCAACCAGGAAGGCGCGCGTGTCGTCGCCGAGATTTTTGGCGACCGTGCCTTCAATTACGCCAAACCTCTTTCGCTCATCAAGAACCTGCTGCAGCAAGCCACCCGGCCTGGCGACATCGTGCTGGATTTCTTCGCAGGCAGCGGGACGACCGGCCATGCCGTGCTCGAACTGAACGCCGAAGACGGCGCAAGCAACGAAAATCCGCGCAGTTTCATCCTCTGTTCGAGCAGCGAAGCGACGAGCAAGGAGCCGGAAAAAAACCTCTGCCGCGATGTCTGCGCCGAACGCATCCGCCGCGTGATGCAAGGGGTTGGCGGCAAAGCCGGCCTGGGCGGCGCTTTTGCCTACCTGCAACTCGATTTGATCGAAGCCGCCGATCTGCCGTTTGAAGCGACCCCGGAACACGCCGGCCAGATGCTGGCGTTGCGCCTCT
>JACQYA010000086.1 GCA_016208425.1 Betaproteobacteria bacterium | reverse complement strand
GCCCTGCAAAACATCAGCCAGAAGTGGACCATGCCGATCCGGGATTGGAAAGCTGCGCTAAACCGGTTTATTATCCAATTTGATGACCGGATGCCACAGCGTTAAACGAAAACCCGTTTACACAAAATTCAGGACACCCCCCGCCAGATGCAATATCCCGGTGCTACCGTCTTTGTTTGTAAAGACTTGCGGGCCAAGCGGACCGCTTTCGCGTATCCCTTGAGCCAGCATTGCATCGCGGTATGCTCTGTAAAATCCAGTTCGTCTACGGGGACAAAACGCTTTTTCTTCCGATCCTCTTCACTCGAGGCCATGGCGCTTTCTCCTGAAAACGTGAAGACACTATCAACATAGTTCATGGAAGAGATACTTGCTGAAGAATCTTGCTAATCAGGAGAAGTTTTGCTTTGAACCCGGCCGTCGTGGCGCTGAATAATACGACCAGCTGCCGGTCGACAAGATCCGAAGGAAGCTCTACCGGCTTGGCCGCTTGTGACGGGATCGAAAAAGACAATAGAGCCAGCGCTACCAGGAAGCGCCACAGCAAGTTCTTCACGATCTCCCCCATGTTTATGTATTATACGGATTGCCTGAATTCCACCCGAGGTCATTGTATGGGCATTTCAAGGAGCGCGCCAGTTTGGCCGGGTTACGTTGCGCTTACAGTATCCACCTGCCGGCAAGCCGCGCCAGATGGCCGTCTACAAAGTCTTCGCCAAAGGTCGGCGCGGGGGCGCAGAGCGCGTTCGCCTACGGCCCGCAGTGTCCGCCGCCGCAACCGCTGCCGCCCGAACACGCGCCGCAGCCCGGCTTTTCCTTGCGGAAGGGGCCGAGTTGCGGGTTGCGGGCGGCGAAGCGGCGATAGAGGCGATCAACGATTATGCCGATCGCCATGATGACGAAGATGGCCGCCACGGTTATCAGGGCGTTGCGCATTTTTTAACCGCCTCCGCCGATACCGGCGAAGCCCATGAACGCCAGCGAGAGGATGCCGCCGAGCATCAGCGCCAGCGCGGTGCCTTGCGCGATGTCTGGGATGTCGACCAGTTGCAGGCGTTCGCGCAGCCCGGCCATCAGCACCAGCGCCAGCGTGAAGCCGGCGCCGCCGCCGACGCTGAAGGCCATCGACTGGACGAAATCGTATTCGCGGGCGGTCTGGAACAAGGCGACGCCGAGCACCGCGCAGTTGGTGGTAATCAGCGGCAGATAGATGCCGAGCGCCCGGAACAGCGTCGGGCTATACTTCTTGAGCACCATTTCGACGAGCTGCACCGCCGAGGCGATGATGACGATGTACGAGATCAGGCGCAGGAACTCAAGGTGGAAGTAGGTCAGCAGGATGTTGAGGCCGTAGGCGCAGAGCGAGGCGACGACGATCACGAAGGTGGTCGCCAGCCCCATCGGAAAGGCGGTATCCAGCCGGCCCGAAACACCGAGGAAGGGGCACAGGCCGAGGAACATCGCCAGCACGAAGTTGTTGGCGAGCAGGACGCTGACGAAAATCTGGAAGGCGGATTCGTGCATGGCGGCTTATCCCCTTTCTGCCGGGGTTTGCAGCCCGGCCAAGCGCTGTTTTCTTTTCTCCCACCAGGCGAAGCCGAGCAGCCAGGAGCCGAGCACGAAAAAACCGCCGGGCGGCAGCACCATCACCACCCAGGGCTGGAAATCGGCGCCGAACAGCGAGATGCCGAACAGGCTGCCGGCGCCGAGTATCTCGCGCACGGCGCCGAGCGCGAACAGGCCGACCGTGAAGCCCAGACCCATTCCCAGCGCATTGACGCTGGCCACCCAGGGCGGATTTTTCGAGGCATGCGCTTCGGCGCGTCCAAGAATGATGCAGTTGACCACGATCAGCTGAATGAAGGCGCCCAGCGCATCGTAAAGCGCCAGGCTGACCATCTGGATCGCGTAGTCGACGACCGTCACGAAGGTGGCGATGATGACGATGTAGGTGGCGATGCGCACTTCCTTCGGGACGACCTTGCGCATCAGCGACACCAGCGCGCACGAGCAGACCAGCACGAAGGCGGTAGCCAGCCCCATCGACAGGGCGTTGACCGCCGAGACGGTGACCGCCAGCGTCGGGCACATGCCGAGCATCATCACAAACACCGGGTTCTGGCGCCACAGGCCTTCCGTGAACTCGTCCCAGGTCTGGTTCCGGGCGCTGGCGTTGGGGGTGCTCTGGCTCATGGATTCTTTCCGATCTTCTCGAGATTGGGCAGCAGGCGCGGCAGCAGCGCTTGCGCCGCGTCGTTGATTCCCTTGCCGACGGCGCGCGAGGTAATCGTCGCGCCGGAGATAGCGTCGATTTGCCAGGGGTTGGTCTTGCTGCCGTGTTTGACGGCCTTGACCTCGTTGGCCAATGCTTTCAGCTCGCCGTTCAGGCGAACGTCCAGCGCCTTGAAGTTGGCGAGAAACTCCTGGTCGGTCAGGATCTTGTCGCCGATGCCTGGCGTCTCGCGCATCGAAACGACACCGATGCCGACGATACACTGGCATTTGGGCGAATAGCCGAACATCACGCGAACGGTATCGGCGTAGCCTTTGGCCGCGCCTTCCGCCGCGATGCCCATGAGCGCGCCACCAGCGTCGTAAGCGGCATGAAAGCGCAGCGTGCCGGGAGGGGAGTTATCGCCGCCGTCGGCGACCGCAATCTCGCCGCCGGACGATGCCTGGTAGCCGACGATGCGCTCGGCGCCGGGAAGCACTTTGGAAATTGCCCGTTCAAGCACGATGCGGCGGTTTTCCTGCACTGCCGAGAGGCTGCCTTCGTAGGCGCCGACGATAATCAGGCCGCACAGCGTTGCGACCAGGCCGAGGGTGAGGATCATCGTGGTCGTCGGCGTTGCCTGCGGAGCCGGCAACGTGGGCGTGGTCGGCTGGCTCATGACTTTTTCCCCGGCTTGAAGGATTTTTTCTTCGGCGTGACGGCGTTGGCTTCCTCGCGCGAGATGTATTCCGGGTGTAAGGGATAAGTGGCCCGACGCTTGGGACTGAGCAGCCCGCTCTTGCCGAACGGCGTCGGTTGGGTGATGCGCTCGATCAGCGGCGTCGCCGCGTTGCCGAGCAGGATCGCGTACATGACGCCTTCCGGCAGACCGCTGTAGTAACGGATCAGCACGGTGAGCAGTCCGATCAGCGCGCCATAGACCCACATCCCGCCCGGCGTCACCGGCGAGGTCGCCATATCGGTCGCCATATACACGGCGCCGAGGATCAGGCCGCCCGAGAAGAGCATGAAGAAGGGGTTGGGATAGCTGTGCGGATCGATCGCGAAGAGAATCCATGCGGTGAGGCCGGCGCTGCCGACGATGGCCAGCGGGATACGCCAGTCCATGAAACGGCGCAGCGCGAGGTAAACACCGCAGAGAATAATCAGCACCGGCGACGGACCGACCGCCATATGCCCGGACATCGAACTGAGCAATTCGCCGGCCGAGGCCAGAATGCCGTCGAACTTCCATTTGGCGAGCGGCGTTGCGCCGCTCAGCGCATCGAGCTGCTTGGCGTGCAGCCAGGCCACCGTATCGGCCGGCACCATCAGCGGCCAGGCCAGCGACGAGGGGATAAACTCGCCGAAGCGGCCAGGCAGAAACGACGGCGTGTAAGTGGCAATGGCCACCGGGAACGCCGCCTGCACGAAGGCACGACCGACCAGCGCCGGATTGAAGACGTTAAAGCCGATGCCGCCGAACAGCGCCTTGCCCAGCGCGATGGCGATGAAGCCGGCGACAGCGCCCATCCACAGCGGGAAGCCGGGCGGCAACGTGAGCGCCAGCAGAATGCCGGTGATCGTCGCCGAGAAATCCGAGAGCGACCCGGATTGCGTCCCGGTCTTGACGAAGAAGCGCTCGGTTGCCAAACAGCTCGCCGTGATGGCGACGATCGAAAAAGCGGCGGAGATGCCGTACTGAAAGACAAAAAAACCGCAGATCGGCAACAGCGAATAGACCACGTTGCGCATGATCTGCTCGACGCTGCGCGGCGCCTTGACGTGCGGCGCGCTGCGAATCTCGACGGCGGCGCCCGGGTGGAGAGGCTTGTTTTTCATTGTGCCATGGCCCTTTCGCGCAATACCTGTTTGGCGACGCGGAACTGCTGCACGAGCGGAATGTTCGACGGGCAGACGTAGGTGCAGCAGCCGCATTCGAAGCAGTCGCCGAGGTGGAAGTTTTCGCCCATCGTTTCGTATTCGCGTTTGGCGGCGAGCATGCCCAGCGTCGAAGGGTTGAGGCCCATCGGGCACGATTCGACGCATTCGCCGCACTTGATGCACGGGTAGGTGACGCGCCGGTCGCTGGTCGCCATGTCCTCGCGGCGAAAGACGAGGATGCCGGAGACGCCTTTGGTCACCGGCGTATCGAGCGACGTCACCGACTGCCCCATCATCGGCCCGCCGAGGATGACCTGGCGCGCGTCGGCCGGACCGGCGGCCGGCGTGCCCGCCCAGTCGAGAACGAAGGAGAGCGGCGTGCCGAGCGGCACCCGGTAGTCGCCAGGCCGTTTGACGCCGGGGCCGGCGATCGTCACCACGCGCTCGGTCAACCCTTGCCCGGCGGGCAGCAAACGCCCCAGCGCGGCGAGCGTGCCGACGTTGTTCATCACCATGCCGAGCGAGACCGGCAGCGCACCGGAGGGAATCTCGATGCCGAACAGCGACATGATGAGCATTTTCTCCGAGCCTTGCGGATACTTGGTCGGCACCGCCTCGACGAAGATGTCCGTGGCGCCGGCGGCGGCGATGGCCTTGCGGATCGCCGTCACGGCATCCGGCTTGTTGTCCTCGACGCCGACAATGCCGCGCACGGCGCCGGTCGCGCGCATCGCGTAGCGGATGCCGGCGACCAGAAAATCCGCTTCCTCGACCATCACGCGGTGGTCGCAGGTCAGGTAAGGCTCGCATTCGCAGCCGTTAACGACCAGCGTGTGCACTTTCGACTGCTTGGGAACGGTGAGCTTGGCGTGCGTCGGGAAGGCCGCGCCGCCCAGCCCGACCATGCCGGTATCCCAGATCGCTTGCAGGATGTCGGCCGGCGTCATGGCGTCCATAGTGTCCCTGTCGCGCGGCGTTCCCCACAGATCTTCCTGGGTGGCGGCGCTGTGCGGCCGGATCACGATGGACTCGACCCACGGCCCACGCGCCGAGGGGCGCAGGTCGATGGCCTCGACCACGCCGGTGGCCGGCGCGTGATGCGGCACCGACAGCCAGTCGTTGCTGCGCGCGATAGGCTGGCCGCGCACCACTTCCTGGCCGACGCTAACGATAGGGCGCGGCGTCTTCCCGATGTGCTGCGACAGCGGCACGGTGAGGCGCGGCGCGTAAGGCAGGCGGCGGATCGCCGTCGCCGCCGTGTCCTTGTGCTCCGGTGGGTGGATGCCGCGCGCGAAGGTTTCGCCGCGCAGGAAATTGAGAAGTTTCATGGCCGTGGGTCGCGCATCGTGGGGTTCGCCTTACTGTGCGTCAGTTGAACTTGGCAGCCCGCGCCATCAGCTTCTCAAGCCCCGGCTCCGCCCGGTTCCACGGGGTTCCCGGATGCAGGCAGCCGGCCGTGCATTTTTCCGCCGCCTTGACGATGTCGGCGTACTTCGCCCCCTTGGGATTGACCACGGTGGCGAGCTTCTGCTCGTTGTAAGCAAAGACCTTGGGCGCCAGCGTCGTGCATTCGTCGCAGGCGGTGCATTCCGGCGTTTCGATCGCCCCCTTGGGATTGACCACGGTGGCGAGCTTCTGCTCGTTGTAAGCAAAGACCTTGGGCGCCAGCGTCGTGCATTCGTCGCAGGCGGTGCATTCCGGCGTTTCGATCCAGCACGGTTCAAAGCTGTCGTTGCCAGCATTCGTCGCACTTGCCGCAGCACCGCCGGCAGAGGCTCCCGGAGAAGCCGGCGCCATGTCGCCGCCCGAGATTCCCAGGCTGGCGATTACCTTCTGCACCAGATCGGCGCGAACCTGCTCCGTAATCTCGTCGACATTGCCGACTACCCGGTCGACGCCGGCGATGTTCTTCAACTGTTGCCAGAAGTGCAGACGCTCTTCTGCGGCGCGCGCCAGATCTTCGGTGACGAGCAAGCGCATCAGCCGGGTCTTTTTGTCGACCGCCCAGATGTAGGGGAAACGGCCGGGACGCTCGTCGGCCGGCAGCGCGAGAAAATCGGCGAGCGGCAGCATGTCGTCGTTCCATGTCTCGGGCGGCGCCTTCCTGAACTGCTTGGAAAAGCGTCCTTCCGTCGCCGCGAAGTCGGCGAAGGTCATCGGCACATCCATCTGCTGTTTTTTGCCGGCTTCGTCGAGGTAGTCGAGCTTGTACACCGGCCAGTCCTGCTCGATGGACGGATTGCCCTCCAGGCTGACGCATTCGGAAAACGTGACGCCGGCATCCGGATCGAAACGGAAGAGCGGGTAGGCGCGGCCTTCGACGGCCAGTTTGCTCTGGTTGACGCTGGTGTCGTCGCCAACGCCGTGCTCCGGCGGACAAACGGCGTAGATGTTGAACAGCGCCGGACGCCGCGAATTGAGGCCGTCGATATAGCCTTCCAGCAAGTGGTTGACGTGCGCGATGGTGCCCTGCATCACGTAGGACGTGCGGTGCGCCATGCCGATCAGGCTCATTTCCTTGCGCGTTTCCTGCTTGCCGCGCATGCCCGGGCCGAACGGCGCCATGTCCGACACCTGGCTGATGAAGCCCGAGGTGCAGGCCTGGCCGCCGGTGTTGGAATAGACTTGGGTATCGACCACCAGCACCTTGATCGGCTTGCCCGACATCAGCGCGCGCGAGAGGTTCTGGAAGCCGATGTCGTACATCGCGCCGTCGCCGCCGAGACTGACGACCGGCGGGCAGAGCAGCCACTCGTCGTCGCTGAACTGGTTCCAGTCGAAGCGGTTGAAGAAGTCGTTATCGCGCTCTTCGACGTAGCCGTCGCCGAGTTCGAGCTCGGCCATGCGCACCGCCTTGAAGCCGTCGGCCATTTTCGCCATATGCCCCTCGAACAGCCCCATCGCGACGGATGGCGAATCCTGGAACAGGTGCGATGTCCACGGGAAGGGGTAGGGATGGAAGGGGTAGGTGGAACCCCACACCGACGTGCAGCCGGTCGAGTTGACGATGCCCATGTCCGAGCGGCCGCGGCCGCTCGGGCCTTCGACATAGCGCCAGCGCAGATCCTTGAGCTTTTCGAGCAACTGGGCGTTGCGCTTGACCCAGGCCGGATCGAGCGGCTGCGAGAGCTTGTTTTCGGTCAGCCGGGCGGCCAGGCTGGAGAGCGTCAAATCGCCCTTGTCGGTCGCATCGACGGCGCTGATGACGCTTCCCGCGTTCGACAGATCGACGGCGGACGCCAGTTCGATGCGCATGTGCTGTTCCAGGCGCACGATGAGGTCGTCGAGCCGGGCGACAAAGGCTCTGACGCGCGGCTGGATCAGCGCGTTGACGGTCGACGTAAACAGGTGGATCGCCGTTTTCTCGCCGCAGCCCAGGCAGGCGCCGTCGCCGCAATTCATCGAGTTGTAGCTCGGTTTATCGAGCAGCAGCGTTTCGAGCGCGCCGATTTTTTCGTCGAGATTGTCGATGCGGCTGAATTCCTTCGCCGTGGTCGGCAGGTCGAGCCAGAAATTCCAGTGCCGGCGCAGCCGCGCGGTCGAATCTTCGGTCTGCGTCACCATCTTCAGCGCGCCGTCCTCGCAAACCTTGACGCACAGCGCGCAGGCCTTGCAGGTGAGCGGGTTGACGGTGATCGAAAAGAGTCCGCCGCTGCCTTTGGCCTTCTTTTCCTTCTGCGTCCAGTACGGCTTGGTGGCGGAGAACTGGAAGCCGGCAAGCTGGGCCTGCAACATCGTGAATTCGGCAGCGAGTTTGCCGCGTTCTTCCTCCGGCGCTTCGGCGATCACGGCGTCGCACGCCTGGTCGATCAATGGGCGCACGGCAACGCCGTCGCGGTCGATCAGCGCGCGCAACTTCTTCTCGGCGCTGCGCACCGCGCGGCGCAGGAAGCGGGTCGGCGTACCGCCGGTTTCGATGCGCTGCACGGCGGTATTGAACACTTCGCCTATTGTGTTGACCAGCCCCGGAATCGCGCTGTCCGGGCAAACCGTATAACAGTTGCCGCAGGCCGTGCAGTTCTCGGCCAGCCATTCCGGGTGCTCGAAACGGATGCCGGTCATGTCGCGGAATACGCCCGATGCGGCAGGCACTAGCGACGCGCCGATGAACGGGTCGACGATGTTGTCGTTGCCCTTGCCGGAGAGGTAGAAGCTGCCGGTCTGTTCCCAGAAGCGGTGCAGGTCGGCGACGCGGCCGTCGGTTGCCGGCATGCGCTTGAGCATGATCGGTAGCCCCGCGTCCTTGCGGGCGACCGGCTTCTGGCCGGCGCCGACCGTTTTGTCGACGATTTCGGTCAGTTCGGTGAAGCCGCGCTTGACGACGGTCAGGTTGTTCTCGACGACGCGCCGGCCTTTGTTGCCGAACTTGCTTTCAAGCTGCTTCTCGATGGCGCGGAAGAGCGCCTCCTCGCCGAGGCCGGCGTTCTCCATCACCGGCGACGCGGCGAAGAACGCGCCCTGGAAGGCGTTGCCCTGCATGCGCAACTGCAATTCGGCGCTACCGGCTTCTTCGCGGGCGATCTGGAAGGCATCGAGATAGAAGACGCGGATGTCGTCGTCGATGATCTGCTTCTGCGCCCAGGCCGGGAAATGCGCCCAGGTGTTCTTGCCGAGGTTGCTCTGGATGATGAAAACGCCGCCCTTTTTCAGGCCGGACAGCGGGTTGGAGTGGCCGAAGACGGCCGGGTCGGGCGACAGCACGACGTCGACGTAGACATACTCGCAGTTGATGCGGATCGGCTCCGGCGCGGCGGAGAGGTAATAGGTGGTCGGCTGCCCCTTCTTTTCCGAACCGTATTTCGGGTTGGCCTTGATGTCGTAGCCGAGCAGCTCGAACAGCGTGACGGCCAGATTCTTACCGGTGGTGATGGCGCCCCAGCCACCGATCGAGTGCATGCGCACGGTGATCGCGCC